>JAYSDS010000006.1:0-75146 GCA_041914265.1 Roseomonas sp. | reverse complement strand
ACGACCTGACCGACCCGGCGCCGGCGACCTCCTTCGCCCACCTCGACGCGACGACGGTGCTCAACCGCTCCATCGCCGAGCTCGGCATCTTCCCGGCCGTCGATCCGCTGGACTCCACCTCGCGTGCGCTCGATCCGCGCATCGTGGGCGACGAGCACTACAAGACGGCGCGCGAAGTGCAGCGCGTCCTGCAGACCTACAAGTCGCTGCAGGACATCATCGCCATCCTGGGCATGGATGAGCTGTCGGAAGAGGACAAGCTGGTCGTGGCGCGCGCGCGCAAGATCCAGCGCTTCCTCTCCCAGCCCTTCCACGTCGCGGAAGTCTTCACCGGCACGCCGGGCGTGTTCTGCAAGCTGGAAGACACGATCCGCTCCTTCGCGGGCATCGTGGCCGGCGAGTACGACCACCTACCGGAAGCCGCCTTCTACATGGTCGGCACGATTGAAGACGCCGTGAAGAAAGGTGAGTCTCTGAAGGCCGCCGCGTAAGCGGCGTCTTCAATCGAGTCTTTGCCTGATCCTCAGGCGCCGGCGGCGGCCATCCGGCCGCCTAGGCTTCCGCCGCATCGCTGGCGCGCCTGGAGGTCAAGCCTTATGGGCGGCGCCGGCCGCTATGCGGCCGGATCCTCTCAGGTCGGTTCCCCGATTGAGCGGGTGGACCGGTTGCAGTGTCGCAGTGCAGTAGGGACGGTTTCCGATGGCCACCTTCCAGCTCGAATTCGTCTCCCCCGAGAAGCTGCTGCTCTCGCGCCCGGTGGAGATGGCCGTGCTGCCCGCCGCCGAAGGCGAGATGGGCGTGCTTCCGGGCCATGCGCCGATGATCGTCGCGCTGCGCGGCGGCGTCATCCGCGTGACCGAGAACGGCCTGGAGACGGAGAAGCTCTTCGTCGCCGGCGGCTTCGCCGAGATCACGCCGAGCCGCGTGACCATCCTCGCCGATGAGGCGACACCGGTGGCGGAACTCTCCAAGTCCGATGCGCAGGACCGCATCACCGCGGCTGAGGCCGCGCTGCTCGAGGCGCAGGACGTGACGCCGGAGAGGCGCGAGGCCGCCATGGCGCGCCTGCTCGCCGCCCGCGCCATGTTGGATGCCGCCGAGGCCTCCTGACGCCTGCGCGGCGCTGCATCCTTGATGCAACGCAGACACGC
The DNA here is from genome assembly GCA_041914265.1 of Roseomonas sp. Classification (GTDB taxonomy): domain Bacteria; phylum Pseudomonadota; class Alphaproteobacteria; order Acetobacterales; family Acetobacteraceae; genus Neoroseomonas. Next base: position 73,995 of record JAYSDS010000006.1, on the reverse strand, counting down.
CGCGACAACTCTGTGACAGCCTGCCTTGAATCTGCCCTGCGGCCCATGACAATGAGGCACAGGGCAGACGCGGTTTCGACCAGATCCACCGGCGCGAGGTAGGCAATGAAACACTGGCATATGGACGAGGTCGGCTGGGACCAGTTCGACCCGTCCAAGGTCGATCCGCAGATCATCCCGCTCGTGAAGGCCGCCGCGATGGTCGAGCGCAACGCGGCCGACTACGTCACCTACCTCACCCGTGTCTTCGCCGACGATCCGGACTTCCGCGCCGCCGCCGAGCATTGGGGTGTGGAGGAGACGCAGCATGGCGATGCGCTCGGCCGCTGGGGCGAGATCGCCGATCCCGGCTGGAACTTCCAGGACGCCTTTGTGCGGTATCGCAACGGCTACAAGATTCAGCTTGATGCGGATGCCTCGATTCGCGGGTCGCGCACGGGGGAACTGATCGCGCGCTGCATGGTCGAGACCGGGACGTCATCCTACTACACCGCGCTTGGCGACTCGACGGAGGAGCCGGCGCTGAAGCAGGTTTGCCGCCTGATCGCGGCGGATGAATACCGGCACTTCAAGCTCTTCTACGACCATATGAAGCGCTATCTGGCGCGGGAGCAGCTTTCTTTCCCGAAGCGCCTGCGCATCGCGCTCGGCCGCATCGGGGAGAGCGAGGATGACGAACTCGCCTACGCCTTCCATTGCGGCAACGAGCCCGAATCGATGCCCTATAATCATGACCGCTGCATCAGCGGCTATATGGGCCGGGCGATGGGCTTCTACCGCTTTCGCCACATCGAACGCGCGATGGGCATGGTCTTCAAGACCGTCGGCCTGGAGCCGCGCGGGCGCATGTCGGACATCGCGGCCAAGGCGGCGTGGAAGCTGCTGAGCTGGCGGCGCGACCGGTACCAGGCGGCGCTTCGCAGGGCCGCGAATGAGAACGCCGGCGGGAGTGCCGCCGCGGCATGAGGCCGGGGGGAGGGCTTTGCTTCTCCCCAAGACACCGGAGGAAGCCCCCGGTGGACACGGTCCGCGGCACGCCGTGCTGAGAGCCGAGCCCCGCCTTTGTGCACGAAGCGCTTATGGCGGGGCTCTGCTGCCGTTTCCGCCCAACACCAGAAGACTGCGGTCCAGGATGCCCAGCATCCTGGTGGGGTGAGGTTTGGAGAGGGGCAAAGCCCCTCTCCAATTCCCCTTGCGCTCTCTATCGCCCTGCAGCGCAACCGCATCCTTCCCAACCGCCCGGCAAGCTTCCGGCGATTCGCGGTTGTGACAGCGCGAAACACCCGGCCCTGGAGCGCTCCCCTGGCCCCATTCCGGACAATGACGTGGCCTTAAGAAAATTCTTCGGCCCCGCATGAATTTTCCCTTTGCGGGGCGGATGGCCTGGCCCTATACGCCCGGCCAGACGCAGTACGCACGTGCCTCTGGCCCCCGGCCCAATCCGGCCAAAGGGTTTACGCAACGACGTCAAGCGTTCTGGCAACCCCGTCCGGTGGCATCCGGGCGGCCCACTTTGGTCGCTGGTTCGTTCGACCGTTTCGTCAACCTAGGGCCGTCGCCTGGACAGGCGGCCCGTTGGAGCCTGGAAGAGGTGCGGCGATGACCCCCAAGATCGCCCAGTATCTGCGCGACTCTGCGCCCGCGACGCCATGCCTCGTGGTCGATGTCGATCGCGTGGAGGAGAATTATCGTCGCCTGAAGGAGGCGCTGCCCCTCGCGCGCGTCTACTACGCGGTGAAGGCCAATCCGGCGGCGCCGATCCTCGATCGGCTGACGACGCTCGGCTCCTCCTTCGACGCGGCCTCCTGGGAAGAGATCGAGGCCTGCCTCGCCGCCGGTGCCCGGCCGGAGGCGGTCTCCTATGGCAACACCATCAAGAAGGTGTCGGCCATCAAGGCGGCGCACGAGGCCGGTGTGACCATGTTCGCCTTTGACAGCGAGCCCGAGCTGCTGAAGATCGCGCAGCACGCCCCCGGCGCGCGCGTCTATTGCCGCATCCTGGTCGAGAACAAGGGCGCCGAATGGCCGCTCAGCCGCAAGTTCGGCTGCGAGCTGGACATGGCGCGCGACCTGATGGTGCAGGCCAAGGAACTCGGCCTCGACCCCTATGGCATCTCCTTCCATGTGGGCAGCCAGCAGACCTCGACCGGCGCCTATGAGGGCGCGATCGCCCGCGTCGCCATGCTCTTCACCGATCTGAAGGATGCGGGGGTGAAGCTGCGCATGGTGAATCTCGGTGGCGGCTACCCGGTCCGCTATCGCGCCGAGGTGCCGGGCATCGACGATTTCGGCCTGGCGATCATGGGGGCGATGACCCAGCATTTCGGCAATGACCTGCCGGAGATGCTGATCGAGCCGGGCCGCTTCATGGTCGGCGATGCCGGCGTGGTATCCTCGGAGGTCGTGCTCGTCTCCCGCAAGGGCAAGGACGATCCGGTGCGCTGGGTCTATCTCGACATCGGCCGTTTCGGCGGCCTGGCCGAGACTGAGGGCGAGGCCATCAAGTATGCCTTCCGCACGCCCCATGATGGCGAGCCGGACGGGCCGGTGACGATCGCGGGCCCGACCTGCGACAGCACCGATACGCTGTACGAGAAGTCGAACTACCGCCTGCCGCTGTCGCTGACCGGCGGCGACCGGGTCGAGCTTCTGTCGACCGGTGCCTATGTCACGAGCTACGCTTCGCAGGCTTTCAACGGCTTCCGGCCGCTCGCCGAGCACTACATCTGAGGCGCCGGGCCGGGACACTGCGACCAATCCGGCCGGCACGCCCGATTCAACGTTCCAATCCATCGGCGCGCCGGATAGGATGCGGCGATGGACAGCATTGACCGGAACATATTGGTCGCGCTGCAGCATGACGGTGCCTCAGGCTTGGCGGAACTCGCCAAGGTCGCGGGCCTTTCGGTCTCCGCCACGGCTGAACGCGTCAAGCGGCTCGAGGAACGCGGCACCATCCGTGGCTGGCGGGCCGACCTGGACCCTGCCGCCGCGGGCTGCCCGCTGCTCGCCTGGGTGTTCGTGGCGCTGCGGGCCGGGGCGCAGGACCAGAAGTTCCGCGAGGCGGTCCTGCCGCTGGAACATGTCCTGGAATGCCACGCGGTCAGCGGCTCCTGGTCCTACATGCTGAAGCTGCGCGCGGCCGGGCTGCGGGAGCTTGAGGCCTTCGTCGCGCAGGAGATCCGCCGCCGCGCTGGGGTGGAGCGCACGGAAACCGTCATCGCCCTGCTGACCGCGAAGGAGACGGCGATCCTGCCCGTCGCTCCCCCGGACGACGACGAGGCGTGACGCGCCCGGCGCGGCTGGTGCAGGCTGGCGCGTCATGAGTCGTCGCCAGTTGGAGATCACGCCGGACCTCGTGCTCCGCGCCTATGCCGCGGGGGTCTTTCCCATGGCCGAGAGCCGTGGTTCGGACCGGATGTATTGGCTCGACCCGGCGCTGCGGGGCGTGCTGCCCATGGGTGACGGCTTCCACCTGGCGCGCCGGCTCCGGCGCACCGCCCTGTCGGACCGCTTCACCGTCACCGCCGATCGTGACTTCCCCGGCGTGATCCGCGGCTGCGCCGAACCTGCCCCGGGGCGCACTGATACCTGGATCAACGGGGAGATCGAGCAGCTCTTCATCGAATTGCACCGGCGGGGCTTCGCCCATTCGGTCGAGACCTGGCAGGACGGGCGCCTGGTCGGCGGCCTCTATGGCGTGGCCCTCGGCGCGGCGTTCTTCGGCGAGAGCATGTTCTCCCGTGTCAGCGACGCCTCGAAGGTCGCGTTGGTGCATCTGGTCGCGCGGCTGCGGCTGTGCGGTTTCGTGCTGTGCGACACCCAGTTCATCACGATGCATCTGGCGCGCTTCGGCGCGGTCGAGATCCCGAAGGCCGACTACAAAGCACGGTTGGCGGCGGCGCTGGAGATCCCGGCGCGCTGGACCGCCGACCTGCCGGCGGACCGGATCGCCGCGGAAATCAGGGCTCTGCGCGACGGCGCCACGGAATAATCGCCGCGCCATGTCACAGGCGACAGGGTTGCCTCGTCCTGCATCCGGAACCCAACCGGATGCAGGAGAGCATCGATGACCACCCGACTGAACCACTGGACCGTCGCACCGAAGGTGATGCAGGCCATGCTGGCGCTGGAAAAGGCATCCCGCAGCCACGGGCTTGAACACAGCCTGCTGGAGCTGGTGAAGACCCGCGCCTCCCAGATCAACCGTTGTGCCTTCTGCCTCGACATGCACACCCGCGACGCCCGCGCGGCCGGGGAGACGGAGGAGCGGCTCTACATGCTCGCGGCCCTTGCCTGGGTGGAGGCGCCGAGCCGGCTGGTGGAAACCGGCACGCCGGATGCGAGGCGATGGCGGCGCAGTTCACTCTCTGGGGAACGACCCATTTCCGCACCGCGCTGAGCAGGCGGGGCGCGAAGCGCTTCCGAGCCGCTGCCCCGCTTGTGGGATGGCGTCAGTTTCCTCGACGCTTGTAAGCGGATGGGCCAGGCGACTCGGAAGGGTCTATGTCGTCGGCCCGTTGCCTCAGCATCTCGGCCATCTGGTCGCACAGTTGCAGGGCGGCCTCGTCCTCTGGGGTACGAGGTTGGACCGCGTTGAACCATTCGGCGGCAAGCGCGAAAGCATCACTTGCGTCGGCAAGGTTGCCGCCCTCACGGATTTCCTCGGCGTGGGTGGCCTGACGTTGAGCCATCTCGCGCGCATAGGCAGCGCTGGGGTTCTGCGGGTGCCCGACTGGGGCAGCTTTGGTGGCCACGTCCTACGCTCTCTTCAACTCTAGGTGCATGATAGTGACTACTTCTACTCCTCGAAGATGTCGATCCGGCGCGGATCGCCGGCAGGGCCTTGCGCATTACGTGGACCCAGCGGCACGCAGCGGCTGGCCGCCGCGAAGCCTCAGCGAAATTGCCCCCGGCTGCTGCGGTTTTGCTCTTCGACGGAGACTGTGCAGGGAGGCACATCGCGCACGATGATGGTTTGTGCGCCGGGTTTCCACGCTGCCTTGGTCTCCGGTGTTGTCTCGGCCAAGTCGCCAGCATAGCCGATGGCTCAGATCTGCCGGCGCTTGGTTGCGCGGCAGCGCGGGCCGGCATCACGGCCTGTCGCGCTGTGCGGTGCGCGATGCTTCCACCCGTTTGCGATGGGACCAACGTCAGCACGCCTGGAACAAGCGCACTATGCTGTGGCTCGACCTGCGCAGGGTTTACGCTACCACGTGAGGCTGTCGTCCGATCGCAGAAAGGAGCACAGCGTCCCTAGCTCATGAACGCCCCGCGCACGACCTACTCAAGACGTCACGCCGCCGCCATCGCCTTGCGGACGGATCAGGCCGAGCAACAAAATGGCCCGGGGCAAGGGCAACAGCCCGCGCATAGGATCCATGGCGGGCTGAACACGTTCCGCAACCGCGCCGCGGAGGCAACTCGCCGTCGGTGTCGCGCCTTCGGGGGTCTTCAACCAGACGCCGTCGGGGACCGAGGAAACGGTGGTTTGTGCAGCCGGCCAGACGTAGTCGAGCCGCAGCCTCAGCATCACGATCCAAGACGAATCGTGGCGAATGCGCCCGTCGGGGCGTGAAAGAGGTGGCGACCCCGGCATCATGCTGCCAGCGGCGAACCTAATCGCTGTGAAGGAACAATGACACCAGCCTGACTTGCACGGCTGCGTATCGATGAGTCAATCATGACATCGCAACGCAGCAACAACATTGAGTCGCCGGAAAAATGTCAATTACGGTCATCGGGCAGACTGAACGACTGCAGGCACTATTTCAGCCTGGGGGCGGGGACGTTCTGCTGATCACGTTCAACGGCATGGGGTTGCGGCCGGACGGCAAGACCTTTGCCGCCGCGAGCGTGGCGGCAAAGCTTGGTATGCCGGCCATTGGTATAATGAGTACCGAGCCGAACTGGTTCCCCGAGCCGGATATGGCGGAGCTGCTCCCGCAGTTGGAGCCTTACCTCGGCATACGCTCCAAGCGACTGGCCTACGGCTTCAGCATGGGGGGCTATGGTGCGCTGAAGTATAGCCGGGCGGTTGAGGCGACGGCGGTGCTGAGCTTGTCGCCGCAGTCCTCTGTTGATCCTGAGTTTGTGCCGTGGGAGCGCAGGTACAGAAAGTACATCCGCGACTTTCATCAAGGCGAGAGGCTGAAGCCTGGGGACGCTGGCGGGTTCATCTGCGTCATAGCCGACCTCATGCACGAGGATGATCGCCGACACGTCGATATCATCCATCAGGTTTGCAGCTTCGACACGGTGAATGCGCTGGGAGTTGGGCATGCGACGTTCGAACTCTTTCTGAGTTCGAGCATAATGCGAGACCTGTTCTCCTATGTCCTTGATCATGATCTTCGCGCGATCCGCACGCTGGTCCGCGAGCGCAAGCGGGTGCTGACGGATTACCCGGTGCGGCTGTGGCTTACGCGCGCCCGAGCTCTTCTAGCGAAAGAGAGGTATCCTCAGGCGGTAGCAGCCGCTGAGCGTGTGATGAATTTCGATCCTCAGTCGGTCCGGGCGCTAGTAGTGGTGGCGAAGAGCTATCTCGGAATGCGGCGCTTTGATCGGGCGGAACGCGCCATCGGCCGCGCGGAAGCGATAGACATATCCGAACTCTGGCTGCGTCACGAGGTGCAGCGGTTGCGCCGCTCGGTTAGAGAGCTGGCTTGAGGCGGAGGGTTGCGAGCTTGACAAGGACGCGCGCGAAATGCCCGTGCAGCGAGCGACTACTCTGGCTCCGCGTGTCTAAAACTGACCGGCGATCCGTCCGCTATCGCGTGGCGCGCCACATGTGCGCACGCCGCACTCCGCCATCGCCCGTGGTGCCCGGCGCCAAATCGAGGTTTCCAAAGGCCTTCCGGCTTTTGGTGGGGTGGCTTGGAGGGGGCAGCGCCCCTCCAGCCTTCGTCGCGCGTCGCTTGATCCGCTCGCCAGGACAGCGGAAGAACCTACCCCTCCTCCCGTCTCACTGCGCCGCCGCCGTCTCCGTTCCGGCCGGGTAGGCGCGGCGCACTTCCTCGCGCCGTTCCAGCCACCAGGCATAGGGGCGCGGCAGCAGCGTGTGCGGCGCGGGCACGCCAAGCGCCGCCGCGGCATGCACCGCCCAGTTGGGATCCCACATCATCTCCCGCGCCAGGGCGACAAGGTCGCACTGCCCGGCCTGCAGGTAGCCTTCCGCCTGGTTGCCCTCGGTGATCAGGCCGACGGCCATGGTGGGGATGCCGGTCTCCCGCTTGATGCGCTCGGCGAAGGGGACGTGATAGCCCGGCACGCGCGGGACGATATGCAGGGTCAGCGGCCCCTCGATCCCGCCCGAGGAGCAGTCGAGCATGTCCACGCCGCGCTGCTTCAGCTCGCCGGCGAGCACCACGGTGTCGTCCATGCTCCAGATCCCGCCGCGCCCGTCGACGCAGGAGGCACGGAAGAACAGCGGCTTGTCCGCCGGCCAGGCGGCGCGCACGGCTTCGGTCAGTTCCAGCCCGAAGCGCATCCGCCCCTGGATGTCGCCGCCATAGGCATCCGTCCGCTTGTTGGTGATGGGGGAGAGGAACTGCTGGATGATGTAGCCATGCGCGCCGTGGATCTCGACGATGTCGAAGCCGGCATCGAGCGAGCGCTTCGTCGCCTCCACATGCAGGTCGATGACGTATTTGATGTCGTCGCGGTCCATCTCCTTCGGCACCATCGCGCCGTCCTTGAAGGGGATGGGGCTGGGGGCGATGCCGGCCCAGGGGGCGCGGCCCTTCGCGGCATCCTCGGCGCCGAGCGGGGCGAAGCCGTCCCACGGCGCGCGCGTCGCGACCTTGCGCCCGGCATGGCCGAGCTGGATCGCCGCCGCCGCGCCCTGGCCGCGGATGAAATCGGTCACGCGGCGCCAGGCCTTGGCCTGGGCGTCGGTGTAGATGCCCGGGCAGTCATAGGTCTTGCGGGAGCGTTCGGAGACCGATGTCTCCTCGCAGAACACGATACCGGCGCCGCCCATGGCGAACTTGCCGAGATGCACCAGGTGCCAGTCGGTCGGCGCGCCATCCACCGCCGAATATTGCGACATGGGCGAGACGACGACGCGGTTGCGCAGCGTCAGCCCACGGATGGTCATCGGCGTGAAGAGCAGGGGTGTCGTCATCGGTCGGTCCTTCAGGCGGCGCCTAGCCCGGCGAAGCGGCCGGGCGCGTAGGGGAGGGGGTCGAGCGGCGGCGTGGCGTCGGCCACCAGCGCGGCGAGCAGCCGCCCGCTCGCCGGCGCGCTGGTCAGGCCGAGATGTCCGTGGCCGCAGCAGAGAAAGAGGCCCGGCCGCCGCCCCGCCGCCCCGATCAGCGGCAGGCTGTCCGGCGTGCCGGGACGCGGGCCCATCCAGAGCCGCGGCGTGCCGTGGGTGAGGCCGGGGAACAGCGCGCGGGCCTGTTCGGCGAGGCGCAGCGCGCGGGCTTCGTCGGGCGGGGCGTCGAGCCCGGCGATCTCCACCGTGCCGGCCGCGCGCAGCCCATCCGCCATGGGCGCGAGGCCGACGCCGCGGCTGCGAACCGAGATGGGCATGGGCAGGCTGATCGAGGGCTCGGGCAGCATGGCGTGGTAGCCGCGCTCCGCTTCCAGCGGCAGCGACAGGCCGAGCGGCTTGAGCAGCCGGCGCGACCAGGCGCCGGCGGCCATCACCACGCGGGCCGCGCGATGATTGGCGACGCCGGTCATCACCATCCAGCCCTCGCCCTCGGGCAGCAGCTTCTGTGCTTCCTCGGGGAGGATGGTGCCGCCCTCGCGGCGGAAGGTGTCGGCCAGCGTCGCGACCAGCCGGCCGGGATCGAGGCAGAAGCCATTGCCGGGCAGCAGCAGCCCGCTGCGCACCGATGGCGCAAGGCCCGGGAAGAGGTCTTCCAGCGCGGCACGGTCCAGGCGTTCCGCGACGATGCCGGCGGCCTCGCGCAGGCTGCGGTCGAAGGCCGCCTGGGCCGGGTCGGGCGGCGTCTCGCTGGCCAGCACCTGGCCGGTTTCGCGCAGCAGGGCGTCCGCCGCCTCCGCGCCGACCAGGGCGCGCCATTCGGCAAAGGCATCGCGCAGCAGTGCATGCAGGGCGAGCGAGATGGGCCGCACGCGCCGTTCCCGTCCCGCTTCCAGCCAGCGCAGCAGCCAGGGCAGGGCGCGCGGCAGATGGGCAGGCCGGATCGCGAGCGGCCCCATCGGGTCGAGCAGCCAGCGCGGGATCTGCCGCCACATCCCCGGCATCGAGGATGGCGCGACGATCGCCGCGCTGATCATGCCCGCATTGCCGAAGGAGGCCCCGCCGGTGCCTGGCGGCAGGCGATCGAGGACGGTGACGGCCATCCCCGCACGCTTCAGATGCAGTGCGGCCGTCAGCCCTGCCGCACCGGCACCGATGACGAGCGTATCGGTCACAGGGATGCCAGCCGCTGCAGGATGGCCGAGCGCAGGGCTTCGACATGTGCTGCCATGGCGGCGCGCGCCGCGGCGGCGTCGCCGGCGCGCAGGGCGACGAGGATGCGGCGGTATTCCGCGCAGGCATCCTCCAGCCGACCCGGCTGCGGCGGCGTCGCGAAGAGCAGCATGCGTCGTCGCAGATCCTCCAGCAGCCGGATGAGGTTCGCGCTGCCCGCGGCCTCGGCGATGGCGCCGTGCAGCGCGATGTCGAGGTCGAGCCGCTCCGCCTGCCGATCGCCGAGCGGGCGGGTCGCATCGAGCAATGCGGCGACGCCTTGCTCGAAGCGGTGCAGCGTCGCTTCCGGCATCCGGCCGGCGGCGAGGGCGGCGGCCTCGCCTTCCAGCAGGCGGCGTAGATGCAGGATTTCGAGGAATTCCTCGACGGTGATGCGGCGCACGCGCAGCACGCCGCCGGGCAGGCGTTCCAGAAGCCCTTCGCCTTCCATCCGCCGCATCGCCTCCCGCAGGGGGGTGCGCGAGATTCCGAGCTCCGCCGCCACCAGACGCTCCGAGATGGGCTGATCGAGCGGCAGGCGGTGCGTCAGCAGCATTTCGTGCAGATGCGCATAGGCGCTGTCGGCGACGTTTCCGCGCGGCCGGCCGGCGGTCTCCTCACTCGGCGAGGGCTGCTGCATGGGGCCTCCGGCAACGGGCCCGGCATCAGCTTGGCAGGGCGATATAATGTCATTATACCACTCGTACTCCATCGGCAACCGGCGTGAGACCGGGCCGGTTCACGCCATTCCAGCACGGCTCCAACGCGGCGCGTCCGCCAGCGCCGATGTTCCGGAGCGCCTCATGCCCACCGCCTTCGCCCCCACCCGCCGGACCCTGTTCGCCGCGCTGGGTACGCTCGCCACGCCGATGCTCGCGCAGGCCGCGGGGTATCCCGACCGGCCGATCACTCTGATCGTTCCCTTCGGACCGGGCGGGGGAAATGACGTGACGGCGCGCACGCTCGGCCAGTTCCTGGAAAAGGCGCTGGGCCAGACTATCGTGGTGCAGAACCGCCCCGGCGCGGGCGGGGAGATCGGTATCAACGCCGTCGCCGATGCGCGGCCCGATGGCTACACCTTCGGCATCCTGAACACGCCGGGTCTCGTGACCATCCCGATCGAGCGGCAGCCGCGCTGGTCGCTCGACAGCTTCACCTTCGTCGCCGGGCTGGTCGAGGATCCGGGCGTCATCGCCGTGCATCCGGACAGCGGCATTACCGATGCCGCGCAGCTCGTCGCGGCGGCGCGGCAGGCGGATGGCTTCACCATCGCCGCGCAGGGGCTGGGGTCGACGAGCTTTCTCTCGGTCCGGATGCTGGAACATGCGGCGGGCGTGCGCTTCGAGCCGGTGATCTACCCCTCCCTGCCGCAGGGCGTGCTGGCGCTGGGACAGAAGGAAGTGCGCGGCGCGGCGGCCAATCTCGGCGAGAGCCAGGTGATGGCGGAGGGCAAGCCCTGGCGCATGGTGGGCGTCATGGCCGATGCGCGCTCCCCCCTGGCACCCGAGCTGCCGACCTTCCGGGAGCAGGGGATCGACGTGACCATCGGCAGCTTGCGTGGCTTCGTCGGGCCGAAGGGGGTGCCGGCGGAGATCACCGCGCGGCTCGCGAGCACCATCGCGGCAATCTACGCCGATCCGGCGTTCATTGCACTCGCGCAGCGGACGCAGCAGCCGCTGCGCTTCCTGGGCCAGGCGGCCTATGCCGCGCATCTGAGCGCGGCGGATGCGCGGTTCCGCGCGTTGTGGGCGGCGCGACCCTGGCTGTGACGAGGCGGGCGGGGCGCCTGGCGCCCGCCGTCATCAGCCGCGCATCCATCGCGGCATAGAGGTCCTTGCCGGCCGCCGGCGGGGCCGTATCTCGCGCATCCTCCCGGGCAGCTTCGCGACGCCGACGGAGGTTATGGTGATCATGTCGTCGCCTCGCGCACCGTGGCCGGCGGCGCGAGCATAGGGCGCCACGAGTCCGGCGCGACCTGCGCCACGGTGACTGTCGGCGCCCGGACGCAGAGCCGGGCGGCGAGGGCGGCATCGAACATACCTGCCTGCAGCCGAATCACCGTCCGGCCCCCGCGGGCTCCCTAGGCTTCGAAGCGCCTGGGGTCGTGCTGTCGCAGCACCGGGATATGGATATGGCGCGTTGCCAGCCATCGGCGCGTGGCATTTTGCTCAGCGATCGGCACGGATAAAAAAACGATCTAAAAGAGTGTTTTTGTTGACTCTGCAATATCACTGTGTGTGATATCGCTCCATGTCGTACCGCAGCACATCCCTCCGGATGACGAGCATCCCTCCTTTGTCGGCGTCAGTCGGCGGCGAGTGCGATGCCGTGCGAATGCCGGCTTCCGCGTGGGTATGCGGGTGCCGCTGTCGACGCAACGCGCGCTGATCCTTCGTTCCAGTTCCTTCGATCAGGGTTTGCCGCCGGTCCATCACGACCGGGGCGCGATGCCGTTCCTGCGCCCTGATCCCATCCCATGCCGAGAAGGCGCCTCTGTCCGATGACGCAGATCCATCCCGAGACCATCGCCCTGCATGCCGGCTGGCGGCGCGATCCCGCGACCAAGGCGGTCGCGGTGCCGATCTACCAGACCTCCTCCTACCAGTTCGACGACACCGGCCACGCGGCACGCCTCTTCGCGCTGGAGGAGCTGGGGAACATCTACACCCGCGTGAACAACCCGACCGTGGACGTGCTGGAGCAGCGCGTCGCGGCGCTGGAAGGCGGCGCGGCGGCGCTGGCCGTGGCGTCGGGGCAGGCCGCATCGGCCTTCGCGATCCAGAACCTGGCGCATGCCGGCGACAATATCGTCAGCAGCACGGATCTCTATGGTGGTACCTGGAACCTCTTTGCCAATACGCTGAAGGACCAGGGCATCGAGGTCCGCTTCGTCGACCCCTCGGATCCCGAGAACTTCCGCCGCGCCACCGACGCCCGCACCCGCGCCTACTACGCCGAGACGCTGCCCAACCCGAAGCTAGAGATCTTCCCCATCGCCGAGGTCGCGGCGATCGGCCGCCCGCTCGGCATTCCGCTCATCGTGGACAACACCGCCGCGCCGATCCTGGTGAAGCCCTTCGACCACGGCGCCGCGGTCGTCGTGCATTCGCTGACGAAATACATCGGCGGGCACGGCACGAGCATCGGCGGCATCATCGTCGATGGCGGCAACTTCGACTGGGCGGCGCATGCCGAACGCCAGCCGGCGCTGCATCGTCCCGACCCGTCCTATCACGGCGCGGTCTGGGTGGAGGCGGCGAGGCCGCTCGGCCCCATCGCCTATGTGCTGAAGGCGCGCGTGACGCTGCAGCGCGATCTCGGCGCCGCGATATCGCCCTTCAACGCCTTCCTGATCCTGCAGGGGCTCGAGACCCTGCCGCTGCGCATCCGCGAGCACAGCCGCAATGCCGAGGAAGTCGCGGACTTCCTCGCCGAGCGCCCCGGCGTGACGCGCGTGATCCATCCGAAGCACCTGGCCGGTGAGCCCGCGGCGCGCACGGCGAAGTACCTCACGCGCGGTTTCGGCGGCCTGGTTGGTTTCGAGCTCGCCGCCGGCGCGGAGGCCGGCCGGCGCTTCATCGATGCGCTGAAGCTCTTCTATCACGTCGCCAATATCGGCGATGCGCGCAGCCTCGCCATTCACCCGGCGAGCACGACCCATTCGCAGCTCTCAGCCGAGGAGCAGGCGCGCACCGGCGTCTCGCCAGGCTATGTCCGCCTTTCCATCGGGCTCGAGCATATCGACGACATTCTCGCCGATCTCGAGCAGGCGCTCGATGCCGCCGCGGCCGGCCAGCCGGTCCGCGCCGCGGCGGAGTAGCGCCATGACGTCGGGCAACATCGTCGCCCTGCGCCCCGCTGCCGTGGTGGCGGCGGGGCTCGACGGCCTCACCCCGATGCTGCAGGCCATCGCCACGGCGGCGGCCGAGCACGACCGCGACGGGAGCTTCCCCTTCGACAGCGTCGCGAGGCTGCAGGAAGCGGGGGTCCTGTCGCTGACGGTACCCGCCTCGCTCGGTGGCGGCGGCGCGGGGCTCTCGCTTGCCGCGGAAGCGGTGACGCGCGTCGGCGCCGCCTGCCCGGCGACGGCGCTGGTGCTCGCGATGCAGCTCACGCGCCAATCGGCGATCGCCCGCAATCCGACCTGGCCGCAGGATCTGCGCCAGCGCATCGGGCGCGAGGCGGTGACGGATGGCGCGCTGATCAATGCGCTCCGGGTCGAGCCCGAACTCGGTTCGCCCACGCGTGGCGGCATGCCGGCGACGGTCGCCAGGCTGCGCGCGGGACATTGGTCGATCAGCGGGCGCAAGCGCTACGCGACCGGCGCCCCCGGGTTGCGCTGGATGGAAGTGCTGGCCCGAACGGATGAGGAGACGCCGCGCATCGGCAGCTTCCTCGTGCGGTCGGACACGGCGGGCATCGGGATCGTGGAGACCTGGAATCATCTCGGCCTGCGTGCCTCGGGTAGCCACGACGTGGTCTTCGACGACGTCACGATCCCCCTCGACCACGCCATCGGGCTGCTGCCGATCGGCGAATGGGGCAAGCCCGAGCAGGCGCAGTCCGCCTGGTCCACGCTGCTGGTCTCGGCGGTCTATACCGGCGTGGCGCGCGCGGCGCGGGACTGGATCCTGCGCTTCGTCCATACGCGCGTTCCCTCCAATCTCGGCGCACCGCTCGCCACCCTGCCGCGCGTCATCGAGACCATCGGCGCCATCGAGGGCGCGCTCGCGGCCAATGCCCGCATCACCGCGGCTGTCGCATCCGCCACCGATTCCGGGTTTCCGCCCGGCACGGCCGAGAACGGCGTGCTCAAGGTCGCGCTGACCGAGAACGCCGTCCGGGCGGTGCAACTCGCGGTCTCGCTTGCCGGCAACCACGCGCATGACCGTGCCCAGGCCCTGGAGCGCCATTGGCGCGACGTGCAGTGCGCGCTGGTGCACGTCCCGACCGCCGATGCGGCGCATCTCGCCGCCGGCCGCGCCGCGCTCGCGGCCAGCAAGCCACAGGAGACTTTGCAGTGACTCTCTTCCGCCGCGCGCTGCTGACCGGCGTGCTCGCGCTGCCCGCCATTGCCCGGGCGAGCGAGCCCTTCCCCTCGCGCCCGATCCGCTATGTCTGCCCTTTCCCGCCAGGTGCCACGAACGACAATGTCTCCCGCACCATGTCGCGGGCATTGCAGGCGCGGCTCGGCGTGCCCGTGGTGGTCGAGAACCGTGCCGGTGCCGGCGGTGCCGTGGGCGCGCGCTTCGTCGCGGAGAGCAGGCCCGATGGCACGACGCTGCTCAACGCTTCGGCCGGCAACCTGACCATCGCGCCGCATTTGTCCAATGTCGGCTACGACCCGCTGCGCGCCTTCGCGCCGATCGCCTCGGCCGGCGAGAGCTACAGCATCGTCGCGGTGAATCCGTCGCTGCCGCTGCGCAACCTGGCGGAACTCATCGCCTATGGCCGCGCCAATCCGGGCAAGCTGAACTATGCCTCGGCCGGGATCGGCTCGGCAGGGCATCTGCGCGGCGCGCTGCTCGCGGATGAGGGCGGGTTCGAGGCGGTGCACGTGCCCTTCCCGGGCAGCGCGCCCGCGGCGACCAGCGTGGTGACCGGGGATTGCCACCTGATGCTCGATCCGATCACGGCACCGCATGTCGTGGCCGGCCGGCTACGCGCCATCGCGACGCTGGGCGAGGACCGCTGGGATGCCTTCCCCGACCTGCCCACCGCGCTCGAGCAGGGCGTCGGGCGCAACTGGCCCTCGGGTGGATGGTTCGCGCTCTTCGCGCCGGCGGGCACTTCGCCGGACATCGTCGAACGGTTGAACGCCGCCTTCAACGAGGCACTGGCCGAACCCGAGGTGGCTGGCGCGCTGCGGCGCTTCGGCCTGCGTCCCGTGCCGATATCGCCCGAACAACTCGGCGCCCGCGTCGCGGCCGATCATGCCGTGACGGGCGAGGCGCTGCGTCGCCTGTCCATCGTCTGAGGAGAGACCGTCATGTCCAGCCACGACATCGAATTCATCGGCATGATCTCCCACCGCGCGCAGTCGGAGATCCATCCGCCGACGGGGCCCGTGCTCGATCCCGACTATGTGGTGCGCTTCGCCCGCGCGCATGAGGAGGCCGGCTTCGATCGTATCCTCGTCGCCTGGCACTCGACGCATCCCGACACGCTGCTGGTGGCGAGTCACGCCGCGGCCAACACGAAGCGCATCGGCTTCATGGTGGCGCATCGGCCCGGCTTCATCGCGCCGACCCTGGCGGCGCGGCAATTCGCGACCTTCGACCAGCTCAGCGGCGGGCGTGCGGCCATCCACATCATTTCCGGCGGCAATCCGGCGGAACAGCAGCAGGATGGCGACTTCCTCGATCACGATCAGCGCTATGCGCGCAGCGACGAATATGTCGGTCTGCTGCGGCGTGTGTGGACGAGTGAGAAGCCGTTCGACCATGCCGGGACCTATTACCGCTTCAACGGTGCCTTCTCCGAGATCAAGCCGGTCCAAAAGCCGCATATCCCGATCTATTTCGGCGGCTCCTCCCACGCCGCCATCGCGGCGGCCGGGCGGCATGCCGATGTCTATGCCTTCTGGGGCGAGACGCTGGAGCAATCGCGCGAGACCATCGCGCGGGTGCGCGAGGCGGCGGCGCGTGCGGGGCGCGATCCCGCATCGATCCGCTTCAGCCTGTCGGTGCGGCCCGTGCTGGGCGCCACCGAGCAACAGGCCTGGGACCGCGCACGCGATATCCTGGAACGCATCCGCGCGCTGCGCGGCGACAGCTTCGGCAAGGCCAACCCCAAGCCGGAGAGCGAAGGCTCGCGGCGTCTTCTCGACGCGGCGAAGGGCGGGCGCGTGCGCGACCGCCGCCTGTGGACCGAAGTCGCCGCCGCGGTCGGGGCCGGGGCGAATACCACCGCGCTGGTCGGCACGCCGGTCCAGGTGGCTGAGGCGCTGGCGGACTACCACGCGCTCGGCGTCACGACCTTCCTGATCCGCGGCTTCGATCCGTTCGACGACGCCATCGCCTATGGGCGGGATCTGTTGCCGGCCACGCGCGCCATCGTCGGGGCCCGGCGCTCGGCGGAGGCCGCCTGATGACGACGCTGCGGGAATATCTCGGCCTGAAGCGCCAAGCGTATCAGGCGCTGAAGGAGAAGGCGCGGGCGCCCGACTATCGGCCGAACGACATCGTGGCGCGGGTGACGGTCGAAGGGCGCAGCGGCGTCCGCCGCATTCGCATCCGCGACTTCCAGATCCTGACCGACAGCCCGCCGGGATTCGTCGGTTACGATTTGGGGCCGTCCTCGCCGGAGGTCGCGCTCGGCTCGCTCGGCAGTTGCCTTGCCCATACCTGGCTGATCCAGGCCGCGGCGCATGAACTGCCGCTCGATGCCGTGGAGGTCGAGGTGCGGGGCCGCATCGACCTGCGCAACGGCGAAGCGGGTCATGAGGATATCCCGCCCGAGCCGCATGGCATCGGCTTCATCGTGACTCTCACGACGGACGCGCCGCAGACCGCGATCGACACCGTCGCCGCGGCGGTGGAGCGCGCCTGCCCGATCCTCAACCTCCTGCGCCGGCCGCAACAGGTCGTCGCCCAGGTGAACCGCATTGGTCCCGCCGCGTCCAAGGCACCGGCGGCCATCCTCGAAGGAGCCGCATCATGAACGCTTCCCGTCGTACCCTGCTGCGCGGCGCTGGCCTCACGGCGCTTGCGATGCCGCTGGGCGCCATGGCACCGCGCGCGGTGGCGCCGGTGAGGGCGTCGTTCGATCCCCTGACCGATCCCTCGGCCATTTGCCGCACCGCTGCCGGCGCGACGCCCGCCCTCGCGGCGCCCGGCGCGCGCCGGCAGCTCAAGCTGACCTGGAACGCTAATGCCATCTGCACCGCGGGCGTTCCGGTGGCGAAGGAGACCGGCATCTTCGAGCGCTACAACCTCGATGTGGAGTTCATCAATTTCGGTGGTTCCACGGACCAGCTTCTCGAAGCCATCGCGACCGGCAAGGCGGATGGTGGGATCGGCATGGCGTTGCGCTGGCTCAAGCCGCTCGAACAGGGTTTCGACGTCCGGATCACCGCCGGCACGCATGGCGGCTGCATGCGGCTGTTCACGCAGCAGGCGACGCCGATGAACTCCATCGCGGATCTGCGTGGCAAGCGCGTCGGCGTCGCCGACATGGCCGCGCCCGACAAGAACTTCTTCGCCATCCTCGCGAAGCATGGGGGCATCGACCCCGATCGCGAGATCACCTGGCGGCAATTCCCCGGCGACCTGCTGGGCGAGGCGCTGAAGCGCGGTGATGTCGACGTCATCAGCCAGTCCGATCCGCTCGGCTGGATCGTGCGCGAACGCGACAACCTGCGCGAGGTCGCGAACAACCTGACCGAGCCTTACGCGAACCGGGTCTGCTGCGTGGTCGGGCTGCGCGGCTCGTTGATCCGCGACGACCTGCCGGCCGCGCGCGCCCTGACCGCGGCGCTGGTCGAGGCGCAGCATTTCGTCCACGACAATCCCGACCGCACCGCGGAGATCTTCGCACCCTATGCCCGCTTCCCCACCGCGAAGCTGGCCGAGATGCTGCGCAGCCACACCCACGGCCACACGCCGGTCGGGCGTGACCTGGAACAGGAGCTTGCGGGTTACATCGACGACCTGAAGCTCGTGAACGTCATGCGTCGCAACACGGATCCGCAGCGCCTCGCCGCGCGCATCCATCGCGACGTGCTGGGCACCCCGACATGAGCAGCAGCACGGCGCAGCCTGCTGATCTCGCCCTCACCGAGCGGCTGGCCCCGCCGCAGGCGGCAGCGCGGCTGTGGTATTCGGGGATCGTGGCGGCCGCCGCCTGGTTCGCGGCGGCGGCGGTGGTGATTGCCTTGCCGGATGCGGATGACCTCGGCCGCACCGGGGAACTCGCCAGCGCGGCGGCGCTGCTCGGCCTCGTGATTCTCGCCGGCGCATTCCTGCTCGGCCGCCTGCCGACGGGGCCCGAGAGCCTCGCCGCGCGGATCCGCGCGAGCGGGCCGTGGCTGATCGCCCTGCCCATCGCCCTGATCGGCTGGGAGCTCGTCACCGCGAAGCTCGACTGGTTGCCGCGGCCATTCTTCGCCGCGCCGCAATCGATCCTTGAGGTCTTCACCGACGATTGGGCGCGCCTGGGCGAGAGCGTGCTGCGCTCGCTCATTCTCGTTGTGCCGGGCTACCTGCTCGGCGCAGTGCTCGGCTTCGTCACCGGCGTGGCGATGGGCTGGTCGCGGCTCGTCGGCTACTGGGTGCATCCGGTAATCCGGTTGATCGGGCCGCTGCCGGCCACGGCCTGGCTGCCTGTCGCCTTCTTCGCCTTCTCGACCAGCCATGGCGCCAGCACGTTCCTGATCGCGCTGGCGAGCGGCTTCCCCGTCGCGGTGCTCACCTGGTCGGGCGTGGCGAGCGTGAGCAAGGCCTATTACGACATCGCGCGCACCATGGGCGCATCGCCGTGGTTCCTCGTGCGCAAGGTCGCGGTGCCGGCGGCGATGCCCTCGGTCTTCGTCGGCCTGTTCATGGGGCTCGGCGCGTCCTTCTCGGTGCTCGTCGTCGCCGAGATGATGGGCGTGCGCGCGGGCATCGGCTGGTACCTGCAATGGGCTCAGGGATGGGCGGCCTACGCCAACATGTATGCGGCGCTGCTGGTGATGGCGCTGATGTGCTCCTCGGCCGTCTCGCTGCTCTTCAGCGTGCGTGATCGCCTGCTCTCCTGGCAGAGGGGGCTGGTGCGGTGGTGAAGGACGCCGGTTCCATCCGCATCGAAGGCGTCAGCCACGCCTTCGAGCTGCGCGGCAACACGCTGCCCGTGCTGGACGATATCGACTTCACCGTAGCACCCGGGGAGTTCGTCGCGCTGCTCGGCCCCTCCGGCTGCGGCAAGTCGACCCTGCTGCGCCTGGTCGCGGGGCTGGAGCCACCGCGCATCGGGCAGATCCTGGTGGACGGCACGCCCATCGCGGGGCCCGATCCGTCGCGCATCATCATGTTCCAGGACCCGACGCTATATCCCTGGCGCACGGTGCGGGCGAATGCGCAGCTCGGCCTCGAAGCGCGCGGGGAGCTGAAGGGGCAGGGGGCGCGGGTGGACGACGCCCTGGCCCTGGTCGGCCTCAGCGGGTTCGCCGGCGCCTATCCGCATGAGCTCTCGGGCGGCATGGCGCAGCGTGCCGCGCTGGCCCGCGCATTGGTGAACGACCCCAGGGTGCTGATGCTCGACGAGCCGCTCGGCAAGCTCGACAGCCTCACGCGCCTGCAGATGCAGCGGGAGATCGCACGGCTGTGGGAGCGGGAGGGCTTCACCGTCCTGCTCGTCACCCATGACGTGGAGGAGGCGCTGCTGCTCGCCGACCGGGTGCTGGTGCTGAGCGACCGCCCGGCGCGCATCCTCGCCGACATCACCGTGGAGGAAGCGAGGCCACGGCATCGCGATGCACCACGCCTGATCGCGCTGCGGCGCGAGATCCTCGAACTGCTCGGTCTGGCGGAAGCCGCCTGACCGGGCCACCCATCGGCACAGGAGACAGCCATGCCCGATCATGTCCTGCCTTCCGGCGTCACCGTCCTGGCGGCGCTCAACTTCCTGCATCCGGCGGTGACGGCGCCGCGGCGCTACACCGCCGTCCCGCCGCCGGGCGAGGCGGCGGATAATGCCGAGAGCGTCCAGCACCTCGTGCGGGTCGCCAACGGACGCGGCTTCGAGCATCACTACACGCTCGACAATAGCGGCTTCGCGGTGATCCACGCGCCGAGCGCGGCGCGTGACCTCTATGACGAGGCGGATATCCTCGCGACCTACCGGCCCGAGGCGGAACGCATCATCCAGCGCGCCACCGGCGCGACGCGCGTCGTTGCCTTCGACCACACCATCCGCAATGCCGACCGCGCGGCGGGCGATGCCGCGCTGCGCAGTCCGGCCAAGCGCATTCACAACGACTACACGCCGGATTCCGCCGCCCAGCGCGTGCGCGACATCCTGCCGGCGGAAGCGGAGTGGCTGCTTGCGCATCGCTTCGCGGTCGTGAATCTCTGGCGGCCGATCGCGCCGGTGCTGGAAAGTCCGCTCGCCCTCGCTGAGGGGCATTCGGTCGAGGATGCCGATCTCGTGCCGACGCGGCTGATCTATCCGGACCGCATCGGCGAGACCTATTCGGTGCTGTTCAACCCGGCGCATCGCTGGACCTATTTCCCGAACCTCCAGCCGGAGGAGGCGCTGCTCATCAAATGCCACGACAGCGCCACGGATGGCCGCGTGCGGCTGTCGATCCACGGCGCCTTCGACGATCCGACTTCCCCGCCCGACGCGCCGCCGCGCGAGAGCATCGAGGTCCGTGCCCTGGTCTTCTGGGCGCCGGAGCATCCTGCCGATGCGTGACCGCATTCATCTCCTCTCGCCGCTGGTCCTCGGCGCGCTGCCGCTGCCGAACCGCATCATCGCCGCTTTCCCGGTCGCGGGGGGCGCCGATGATGGCGGCACGCCGCAGCCGCGTATCTTGCCGGACTATGCGCGCGCGGCGGCCGGGGCTAGCCTGGTGATCGCCGAGCCAGCCTGGGTCGCACCGCAGGGAATGGGGGCGGTGCGCAGTCCGGGCATCGCGCGTGACGCGCATGTCGCAGCCTGGTCCGCTGTGACCGATGCCGTGCATGGCGCGGGTGGACGCATCGCCCTGCCGCTGTGGCATGCCGGGCGGCGCGCGCATCCGCGCGTGCAGCCGCATCGCGGCTGGCCGGTCGGACCATCGGCCGTCGCCGCGCCGGGTGAGGCCGAGACCCCGGACGGGCTCAGGCCGCATCCCGAGCCGCGGGCGCTGGAGGCCTCCGAACTGCCCTCCCTGGTCGAGGCCTTCGCGATGGCGGCGGATCGGGCAGGCCGCGCGGGTTTCGATGCCGTCGAGATCCACGCCGCGGGCGATGGGCTGATCGAGCAGTTCCTGCGGTCCGACAGCAACCGGCGCGCGGATGCCTATGGCGTGTCGCAGGCCGGCGGGGCCCGCCTGCTGCTCGAGGTCGTCGCCGCCGTGGCCGCGCGCATCGGTGCGGATCGCGTCGGCGTGCGGCTCGCGGCATCGGATACGCCGGTCGCGGCCCTGCTGGCCGGGCGCGGCCTGGCCTGGCTGCATGCCGATGTCGGGGAGGGAGCCCGCGTGCCGGTGCTCCGCAGCGCCTTTGACGGTCCGATCATTCTTGGCGGGGACTGGTCCACCGCGGCGGCGTCCGGCGCCATCGCGGACGGGGCGGCGGATGCCGTGGCGCTGGCGCCGACCTCGGGCCTCGTCAACTTGCCGCCGCACACCACGCAGGCCGGGCCCACCCTGTTCCTGGGCGGGCTGTGCGTCGCGGGGCGCGGCTTCCACCGCCTGGCCCCTTCTGCAGTCTGACAAGGAGGTTCCGATGCCCGACGACATCGCATCGCGTCATGCCGAGACGAACTGGCTGCGCTTGCCGCCACAACCTGCGCCGAGCCAGGCGGTCGCGGATCTCCTCGCCGCCTCCGAGGCGAAGCTCGGCTACCTGCGCCACGGCCAGCGCGTGCAGGCGCATTGGCCCGCACTGTTGCTCGCGCTGGAAGCGGTCTCCCGGGCATTGAAGGCGGAGGACAATGTCCTGCCGCCGCGTGAGCGCGAACTCATCGCCCTGGTCGTCAGTGTCGAGAATCGCTGCGAGCCCTGCGTCTTCAGCCATGCCGCGCAGCTTCGCCAGATCACCGGCGATCCGGTGCTGGTCGGGGCCATCGAGGTGAACTGGCGCCGCGCCGCGCTTTCCGTCCGGGAGGCCGCGCTCGCCGCCTATGCCGAGAAGCTGACGCGCCGGCCGGCGGAGATCGAGCGCGCCGATCTCGACGCGCTGCGCGCCGTCGGCCTGAGCGAGGCGGCAATTCTCGAAGCGGTGGCGGTGATAAGTTATTTCAACCTGAGCAATCGGTTCAACAGCGGGCTTGGCGTCGCACCGAATGCCGAAGCCTATCTCGCGCATCGCGCGGCGCCTGGATGACGTCGGATTCGTGCCGTTCTGGCGTGGCAGGAGGCGGCAGCGTCGCCGACAGTTCCACACGCGGATGGAACCGAGCTTCATGGCATAAAGTACGATTATGCCACAAACCCACGATCCTTTGTGTTGAATTACCGGCTTTGCATCGTGCTATCGATGCAGGCTCACAGGATCGGAGCAGGGTATGGTGCAGCAGACCATCGCGGTGATCGGGGCCGGATTCAGCGGTACCCTGCTCGCCCTGCACCTGCTGCGCCGATGTCCACCGGCAACGAGCGTGGTGCTGATCGAACGGAACAGCAGCTTCGGGCGGGGCCAGGCCTATTCCACCGGCAATGCCAGCCATTTGCTGAATGTCCCGGCGGGCCGGATGAGTGCCTTCCGCGACAAGCCCGACGATTTCATCGCCTGGGTCCAGAATCGCGCGAGGGAGAGCATCGGCACGCCCATGCCGACCGCCGGCTCCTTCGTCTCGCGCGGTCTCTTCGGGGACTACGTGCGGGATCTGCTCGACATGGAGCGGCAGATGCCGGGCAGGGGGGAGCGCTTGCTCCTGCTGCAGGGCGATGTCGTGGGACTGCGGAAGCATCCCGACAGCCTGTCCCTGTTGCTGGCGGACGGAAGGGAGTTGCGCGCGGGGCTGGCGGTTCTCGCCGTGGGGAACTTCCCCCCGGAACGCCCGCCCGGCCTCGATGCCGGGACCGCCGAGGCGGCGTGGTATCGGCCCGATCCCTGGGCGACGGATGTGTTCACGGATCTCGATCCCGAGGCTCCGGTGCTGCTCATCGGCACAGGGCTGACGACGGTGGATGGGGTCGTCTCACTGCTCGATCTCGGGCATCGTGGGCCGATTCAGGCCCTGTCCCGGCGGGGCCTCCTGCCGCGGGCCCATGTCCAGCGCGCCGATCCGTTGCCACCCCTGCAGGTGCCGCCCCTGCCGACGGGCCTGTCGGCCCTCACGCGCCTGCTGCGGGATGAGGCGCGGCGTCGTGCCGTGCTTGGCGGATCGTGGCACGCCGTGGTCGATGGCCTTCGTCCGTTCACGCAGGAATTGTGGCAGGCCATGCCGCCAGGCGAGAAGGCGCGCTTCCTGCGCCATCTGCGGCCATGGTGGGACGTTCATCGCCATCGCATGGCCAGTCCCGTGGCGGAGAGAATCGCCGAGGCACAGCGTTCCGGGCAGTTCCGGATCAATGTGGGCCGCATACGCCGCATCAGCGATGCCGGCGACGGCGCGGAGATCGTGTTCCGGCGACGCGCCGACGGCGCCGAACAAACCATCCGGGCCGCGCGCGTCGTCAACTGCGCCGGGCCAGGGTGCGACTATGACCGCATCCAGGATCCGCTGGTGCGGGACCTGCTGCAGGCGGGGCATGCGAGGCCGGATGCGTTTCGCCTCGGCCTCGACATCACCGCGGCCTGCGCGATCCGCGATGCGACCGGGGCGATATCCCGCCGGATCTTCGCGGTCGGCCCCATGACCAAGGCGGTGTTCTGGGAAATGACGGCGGTGCCCGATATCCGGCGGCAATGCGAGGCACTGGCGGAGCACCTTGCCTCGGTGATCGCGGTGTCGCCGCCGCTGGAGGCGCGCAGCGCGTAACGCGCCGGGCGGGGCGCGACAGGGAACAGGTGGCCTGACCTTGCCGCGTCGAGTATCGGTGTCGATCAGGCGTCGTGCGCGTGGGGCAAGGTGACCGGGCTTATCGTGGCGATCTCGGCGGTGGTCTGCGGTGCCGCCGCGATCGGTTGGGCGCAGGGCGGCGTACAGGCGGCGCTCTGGGGTCTCGGTGCCGCCTTCGGCGTCGCGCTGTACCACGCGACTTTCAGTTTCGCCGGCGGCTTCCGCCGCTTCCTCGCGGAGCAGCGCGGCGCCGGGCTGCGCGCGCAGATGCTGATGCTCGGAATCCTCGTCGTCACGATGCTGCCGGCGATCGAGACGGGCTCGCTCTTCGGAGCACCCGCCCGCGGGATTGTCTTTCCGGCGGGTGTCGCGGTCGTGGTGGGCGCGTTGATGTTCGGCATCGGGATGCAGCTCGGCGGCGGTTGCGCGTCGGGCACGCTGTTCACCGCGGGCGGCGGCAATGCGCGCATGGTCCTGACGTTGGCCTTCTTCGTGACCGGCGCGACCGTCGCGGCCTGGGATTCGGATCGCTGGTCGGCATGGCCCGCGCTGCCGCCGATCCGCCTGGCGGAGGTCTTCGGACTTTGGCCGGTGGTCTTTGGCAGCCTGGCGATCTTCGTCCTGGTCGCTGTTGCCTCCCTTGCGCTCGAACGACGCCGCCATGGCGCGGCGGAGCCGTTGCGCTGGCGCGGCGGTGCGCTGCTGCGCGGACCTTGGCCGCTGGCCTGGGGCGCACTCGCCCTGGCGTTGCTGAATATCGCGACGCTGTGGCTGGCAGGTCGGCCCTGGGTGATCACCGCGGCCCTTCCGCTCTGGGGATCGCGCCTGGTGGAGGCGGTGAACTGGGACGATCCGGCGTTCTGGCCCTTCTGGGAGGACCCGACCCGCGCCGAGGCGGTCCTGCGGCCGCTGCTCGCCGACCGTGTCACGGTGATGGATCTCGGCCTGATGGTAGGGGCGATGCTGGCGGCGGTGCTCGCGGGTCGCTTCGCGCCGCGTCTCCGCCTGCGGCCCGGGGAGGTCGCAGCCTCGACGCTGGGAGGTCTTCTGCTGGGCTATGGAGCGGTGATGGCGTCGGGGTGCAACATCAGCGCCTATGTGGCGGGTATTGCCTCGGGCAGCCTGCATGGCTGGGTCTGGATCCTGCCAGGCTTGGCGGGCAACTGGGTGGGAATGCGGCTGCGGCCCGCCTTCGGACTCGCCGCCTGACAGGAGCAGAAGAATATTCCACGCCCTTGACTGGGCGGAGTGCCGCACACTCCCCACAAGGTCTTGTATATCCGTATTTTATTTCGCTTTGTGCATGCAGCCGAATGGCTAATCTCCGGGCTAATCGAGAAAATTCAGCCAGCCAATGCCGGAGACCAGCCATGCCGCCGCTAGCCATTCCGGGTGCCGCCCTGGCCTTGGGTCTCGCCCTCATTCCCCAGATCGCCAGGGCTTCGGGACCAGCGCCGCTCGCCGCGGAGGCCTGCCTCGGATGCCATGGTCCGGACGGACGCGGCACGGCCGGCATCCCGGCGCTGGCAGGGCGCGATCGCGCTGAACTCGTCGCCATCCTCGTCGCCTTTCGCGGCAATGAACGGCCCGGCACGATCATGGGGCGCATCGCGCGCGGCTACACCGACGCCGAGATCGCCGCGGTCGCCGACCATTTCGCCCGCCAGCGCTGAGGAGCCCGCCATGACGACCATGCTCTCCCGCCGCGGCTTGCTCGCCGCCGGCGCCGTGCTCGCCGCACCCCGCGCGCTGACGGCGCAACCCGCGCTGCGGTTGCTCGTCATCGGTGGCGGCTTCGGCGGTGCCTCTGCCGCCAGCTTCGCGCGCCGGGCCCATCCGGATGTGCAGGTCACCCTGGTCGAACCGCAGACCAGCTTCGTCACCTGTCCCTATGGCAACCTGCTGATCGGCGGCGAACGCCAGATCAGCCAGATCACGCACTCCTACGACGGCCTGCGGGCGCGCGGCGTGACGATCATCCACGACCGCGCCACCGGCATCGACGCGGCGGCGAAATCCGTGCGCCTCGGCGGCGGGCAGACGCTGGCGTATGACCGGCTGATCCTCTCGCCCGGCATCGCCATCCGCTGGGGGGCGATCGAAGGCTATGACGAGGCTGCCGCGCAGATCCTGCCCCATGCCTGGATCCCTGCCGATGGATCGCAGACGCTGCTGCTGCGCCGCCAGCTCGAGGCCATGCCGGACGGTGGCGTGGTCGGCTTCGCGATCCCGGGCAACCCCTTCCGCTGCCCGCCTGGCCCTTATGAGCGCATCAGCATGGTCGCGCAGTACCTCAAGCGCGATAAGCCGCGCTCGAAGATCCTCGCGCTCGATGCCAAGGAAGGCTTCAGCAAGCAGGGCCTGTTCCAGGATGGCTGGAAGGCGCTGTACGGCGACATGATCGAATGGGTGCCGGGCAATCGCGACGGCAAGGTGGTCAAGGTCGATCCGCGCGAACGCGTGCTGGAGACCGAGTTCGGCACGCGCCACAAGGTGGACGTCGCCAATGTCATCCCGCCCCAATCCGCTGCGCGCCTCGCCATCGAGGCAGGCCTCGCCAACGACACGGGCTGGGTGCCGGTGAACACCCGTACCTTCGAGGCGCGGGCCGCCCAGGGCATCCATGTCATCGGCGATGCCAACATCCCCGGGCCGATGCCGAAGTCGGGCTACATCGCCAACACCACGTCCAAGCAGGCGGTGGCCAGCGCGGTCGCGCTGCATCGCGGCCAGACGCCGCCCGAGCCAGTGTATTTCAACACCTGCTACAGCCATGTCGGCGCGGATTACGGCATTTCCGTCGTCGGCATCTACCGCCCCAACGCGGATGGCACGGCAATCGCGGAAGTGCCGAATTCAGGCGGCGTTTCCCCGCGCGGCGACCATGCCGAGCAGCGTCGGCTCGAGGCGATCTACGCCGATGCCTGGTATGACAGCATCACGCGATCCATGTTCGGCTGATGCGCACGACACGCCGCGCTGTCCTGGCTCTCGTCACGCTTCCCGCCGCCGCGCAGGCGGCGGAGGAGGCGGCGGTGACCGCCGCGATCCGCGACGCGGTGGGCGATGCCGCCATCGAGGATGGCGGCATCGTGCTGCGCGTGCCGGCCGTGGCGGAGAATGGCGGTCAGGTGCCGATCACCATCCTGGCCGAGAGCCCGATGACGCTTCAGGACCACGTCACGGCGCTGCATGTCTTTGCGACGCGCAATCCGACGCCGGGTGTTACAAGCTTCCGGTTGACGCCGCTGCTCGCGCGCGCCGAGGTGCAGACGCGCATCCGCCTGGCCGAGGATCAGCGCATCGTCGTGCTGGCCCAGCACAGCGACGGACGAGTGCGTCGTGCGGTGGTAGAGGTGCGTGTGACCACCGGCGGATGCCTGTCATGAGCAGCGGCCTGTCAATGCCGCGCGTGCGCGTGCCGCGTTCGGCCCGTCCGGGCGAGGTCATCGAGATCCGCACGCTGATGGAACACCCGATGGAAACCGGGCTGCGCCAGGAGGCCGGCCGCACCGTGCCGCGCGACATGCTGACGCGGCTCCTGGTGCGCTTCAATGGCGATACCGTCCTGGCCGCGGAATTCAGGAACGGGACCTCGGCCAATCCCTATCACGTCTTCTTCGTGCGCATGGAGCGGAGCGGCAGCTTCGAGTTCACCTGGACCGACGACGCAGGCCGCACCGCACGCACCCAGGCCAGCGTCCGCGTGACGTGATCAGGACTTTCCTTGCGTGATCGGACGCGATGCTTCGGGCCTTCATCTTCTTGTTGATAGAAAAACTATATACAATAGTGGAAATAGTAATACACAATACTTGATGTTGCAATATGCTGGGCATCCGAGCGGGCAGGGTGCATAGCGATGAGGCGGTCAGCCGGACCCGCCGTCCGGCGCGAACACCAGAGCCCGCCCATGCCGACCCTGATCGACCACACGATCCCTGACAGGATCCGCAGCCAGCATGTGAATGCCAGGCTGCGTCCGGACACCCTGCCCGCTGCGGCGGCCATCGCCGAGGTGGCGAGCCTTTGGCGAGGACGCATCGCCGTCGTTTCCTCCTTTGGCACGCAATCGGCGGTGCTGCTGCATCTCGTGGCCGGCGTTGATCCCGCGATCCCCGTCGTGTTTCTCGACACCGGCAAGCTGTTCCCGGAGACATTGCGCCATCGCGACCGACTGGTCGCGCGGCTCGGCCTGCGCGATGTACGTAGCATCCGGCCTGCGCCGGCGGCGTTGGCGCGGCGCGACCCGATCGGCGCGCTATGGGCCAGTGATCCCGATGCCTGCTGCGCCCTGCGCAAGACCGAGCCGCAGGCAGCGGCGCTGGCAGGCTTCGACCTCGTGATCGTGATCACCGGCCGCAAGCGCTACCAGACAGCGGATCGCCAGCGCCTGCCGCTGCTCGAGGCGACGGTGGATGGGCGGTATCGGCTGAACCCCCTCGCAGCCTGGACCGCCGCGATGATCGAGGATTATCGCGCGGTGCATGCGCTGCCCGCACATCCGCTGGCCGAGGAAGGATATCCGTCCATCGGATGCCGTCACTGCACGGATCGCGTCGCGCCTGGCGAAGACTCCCGCGCCGGGCGCTGGCGCGGGCGCGACAAGGCGGAATGCGGCATGCACCCCCGCGCGGGAGGGGTGAGACCCGTCTAGGCAAGGCTGTCGCGGCCCCGCCATGATCTCCTGCTGTCTCCGGTGCAGTCCGATCGTCCAGGGCCTTCCGCGACGGTCCTTGCGCCTGGTTGCTGCGGGGCGCGGGGATGTGTCTTCCACTGATCAGCCAGGCCTGCCATCCCTGAACCTCGCGGATCGCTCGAGGATTCCATGGCCCGTCAGCGCAGAATGGTTGTGGCGACCCTCGCCTTGCTGGTCGCTTTCCCGCTCCTGCAGCCAGCGGTCTCTTTGGGGCAGGAGGCCGCTGCGGCGGTTCGCTTGGAAACTGTCGGGGATGTGGCAACGCTGTATCGCTGGTCGACGGATCGCTGCGAAGACGAGTTCATCCCCGATGCTCCCGCCCGCGCTTTCCGCCGGGACGATGGGCAAGTGGTCCTCATCGCCACCCACCGCGAGAACTGGTCCCTGGTAGGCCCGTCTGTTGAGCAGGCACGGCCGCAATGCGCCGCGATGCTTCGATCATCGCGTAGCTCGTTGCCTACCGGTGGCATGCTCTGGATCGAAGCGACCTACACCTTCGACGGACGGAACGTTGCGGCGTTGATCAGCCAGGATCTGAGCCGTGAAACGCGCGCGGCCGGCTGTGTGCCGGACGGCCAGCCCGGGCAGTGTTGGGTCAACCTCATTGTCGGGGCCACCTCATCGGACGGGGGGCGCAGTTTCTCGGTGACGGAGCCGGTCGCATCCCTCGGTCTTGCTTATCCAAGTGGCACGCAAGGCCGCTTCGGCGCCTTCACCACCAGCAACATCGTCAGGAACGATTCAGCGTTCTTTTCGATGATCTTCACGCAAGGCACCGGCGTCCAGCCACCCGGAAATTGCCTCTTCCGGACGGAGGATCCCCGCCGGGAAGGGGGGTGGCGAGCGTGGGACGGGACGTCGTTCTCCATCGACATGAGTCATCCGGGCCAGGGCGCCTGTCAGCCCGTCGGCCGCGGTTCCCTCCTCACGGAGGTTCGTTCCCTTTCCTACGACAGCCGTCGCGGGATCTGGATCGCCGTGTTCCTGGGCCGCCTTCGACTGCAAGGCGATGATGCCCCCGTGCCGGGGTTCTACTACTCGATCTCATCCAACCTGACGGACTGGCAACCGGCCAGGCGCCTCATGGCGGCACCGACGCGAGCGCGCGTCGATGATCACAACGTGACCTTCAGCTATCCATCCCTGCTCGACCCGAACTCAGCCTCCCGGAACTTCGACACCGTGGAGCACGACGAGGTGATCGTGCTGTTCACGGCCCACCACCTCCACAACGGCAACGGCACGATGAACCGTGACCTCCAATTCGTGCGTGTGCGGGTGTCGGCTGACTGAGGCCGTGTGTGCCGTGTGACGCCGTGCGGCGAGGGAGCGCCGACCAAGAGCGCAGGTCGCTGACGGCCGCTGCGCGTGCAGAGCGAATGGATTTCGGTCCAGCCGGGCTGAGGAGCGGTGCCGGTGCCTGCGCTTCCGATGGGCGCGGGCACGATTCGTGTCCCCAGGCCTGGAGGGGCCGCGCGTCCCCATCCGAAAAATTGTGCTAAGTATTTGAAAAGATGGAGCGGGCGATGGGAATCGAACCCACGACATTCAGCTTGGGAAGCTGACGTTCTACCTCTGAACTACGCCCGCAGCGCACCCTCTATACGCATGTCATGCCGCGCCGGGCAAGACGGCCGCTTGACCCGCCGACCCCGGCGGGCGTAACCAAACCCTTGGCGGTGACGCCCCTCGCGATTTGTCCGGCCAGCTTGCGGCGAGGTCCCTTCGGGGGCGCATCGGAAACGGTGCGGAAAACAAGCGCGCTAAACGGCCGTGCGGGCGCATCGCGTCCGCCGCCCGCGAAGGGCCGGACGCCGTCATCGACGTGAAGGTGCCGACCCATGGCCAAGTCCACCCCGAACCGCCCGTTCCGCCCCGCCACCCAGCTCGTGCGCGGTGGGTTGATGCGCTCGGACTTCGATGAGACCGGCGAGGCACTCTTCCTCACCTCCGGCTTCGTCTACGACAGCGCCGCCCAGGCCGAGGCGACCTTCGCCGGCACGGTCGAGCACTACCAGTATTCCCGCTTCGGCAACCCGACTATCGGCATGCTGGAACAGCGCATCGCTGCCCTCGAAGGGGCCGAGGCCTGTCGCGTCACTGCCACTGGCATGGCCGCGGTGCATGCGGCGATGCTGTCGCACCTCAAGACCGGGGATCGTGTCGTCGCCTCGCGCGCGCTGTTCGGGTCCTGCCACTGGATCGTGTCCACGCTGCTGCCGCGCTACGGCATCGCGACGGAATTCGTGGATGGGGCGGATCTGGGCCAGTGGGCCCAGGCGCTGTCGCGCCCGGCGAGCCTCGTCCTGCTCGAAACCCCATCCAACCCGATGCTCGAAGTGCTGGACCTGCGCGCGATCAGCGAGCTCGCGCACCGCGCCGGTGCGATCGTCGTGGTGGACAACGTCTTCGCCACGCCACTGCTGCAGAAGCCGATGCAGTTTGGCGCCGATGTCGTCATCTATTCCGCGACCAAGCATTTCGACGGCCAGGGTCGCGTGCTCGGCGGTGCCGTGCTGGGGCCGAAGAAGTGGGTGGAGGAGACGCTGCAGCCCTTCATCCGCAACACCGGCCCGTCCATCAGCGCGTTCAACGCCTGGGTGATCCTGAAGGGGCTCGAGACGCTGCATCTGCGCGTGCCGGCGATGTGCCGCTCCGCGGCCGCCGTTGCCGACATGCTGGCGGAACGCGCCGAGGTCGAGCGCGTCTTCTATCCGTTCCGGGCCGACCACCCGCAGCACAAGCTGGCCCAGGCGCAGATGAGCGCCGGCGGCACGCTCGTCACCTTCGACATCAAGGGCGGGAAGGAGGCGTGCTTCCGCTTCATGGATGCGCTGCGGCTGATCGACATCTCGAACAACCTCGGTGATTCGAAGTCGCTCGCGACGCATCCGGCGACCACGACGCATATGCGCGTGGGCGCCGAGGAACGCGCGCGGCTCGGCATCAGCGACGGCACGGTGCGCCTGTCGGTCGGCCTCGAGGATGTCGAGGACATCATCGACGACCTGGCCGAGGCCCTGGACGCGGCGGCCGCCCCGGCCGCCCGCGCGGCGGAGTAGCAACATGGCGCTCGACACCTGGCTCGCCTTCCTCGCCGCCACGGCGGTGATGCTGGCGATTCCCGGCCCCACCATCCTGTTGGTGATCGGCCAGTCGCTGGGTGCCGGGCGCCGCGCCGCGCTGCCCCTGGTCGCGGGGGTCGCGCTCGGCGACCTCACCGCCATGACGCTGTCCCTGGCGGGGCTGGGGGCGCTGATGGCCGCCTCGGCCGCGCTGTTCACGGCGTTGAAATTCGCCGGCGCGGCCTATCTCGTCTGGCTCGGCGTGAAGCTGTGGCGCGCGCCGGTCGAGGAAGGGGCGGCACCGCCCGTTTCCGCTCGCCGGGCGTTCCGCGACGCCTATGTGGTGACGGCGCTCAACCCGAAGTCGATCGCCTTCTTCGTCGCCTTCGTGCCCCTTTTCGTCGATGCCGGTGCGCCGTTCCTGCCGCAGGCGGTGATGCTCGTCGGCAGCTTCGTGACGCTTGCCGCACTGAATGCCCTGATCTACGCGCTGCTGGCGGCCCGGCTGTCGGGGGCGGTCCGCCGGCCTGCCGTGCGGCGGGCCTTCAACCGCGGCGGCGGGACGATGCTGATCGGCGCCGGCATCGCCACCGCGGCGATGCGGCGGGCCTGACGGGCCGCGGCGGATCGCGCGGGGTGCCTTCGCAGCCATCGGGCGGCCAGGCGAGGCGCCGGGCGCGCGGCGAAGGGCGCCGCAGCCGCGGACCCACCCGGTCGCCTCCCGCGCGCGAGCGGCGGCGCCGACATGGAATGCCATGTCCCGGCGAGACGGCGGCAGTGGACAAAACCCCCTCGGGGGCGCTTCAAATGGCGCCGGGAGCGTTCCGCATCATGGCCAGCAAGGACGAGTACAGCGCGACGACACGCAATATCCGTGTCTCGGTGCGCGCCTTCTACCTCGCCGATCAGTCGAAGCCCGATCAGGGGCAGTTCGTCTGGGCCTATCGCGTCGTCATCGCCAATACGGGGCGTGAGACGGTGCAGCTCCTCCGGCGGACCTGGCACATCACGGATGGGCTCGGCCGCACCCAGACGGTGCATGGCGCGGGCGTGATCGGGGAGCAGCCGGTGCTCGAGCCGGGCGGGCGGTTCGAATACACCTCGGGCACGCCGCTCGCGACCGCGTCAGGCTTCATGGAAGGCGCCTACCACATGGTCGTGACGGCGAGCGGCGAGGCCTTCGACGTCGCCATCCCGGCCTTCAGCCTGGACAGCCCCCACCAGCCTTCCGGCCGCCTGCATTGACGGTTGGGTTGCGTTCCCCGAGCAGACGCTTATCTGCCTTCCTGCAGAACGTCGCCCCGGGCGTGGGGCGGTGGTGGAAAGACCGACGCCCGTGAATATTCAACACCCCGCCCCTGCCGTCACCGGCGACCAGGCCACCGAGCTTCCGCGGCCGACGCAGCAGGATGCCGAGGATGCCGTCCGCACCCTGCTCCGCTGGGCCGGCGACGACCCGGACCGCGAGGGCCTGGTCGATACGCCGAAGCGCGTTGCCCAGGCCTATCGCGAATGGTTTTGCGGCTACGAGGATGATCCCGTCGAGCTGCTCGCCCGTTCCTTCGAGGAGGTGGAGGGCTATGACGAGATGGTCGTCCTCCGCGACATCCGGCTTGAGAGCATGTGCGAGCACCATATGTGCCCGATCATCGGCAAGGCGCATGTCGCCTACCTGCCGAACGGGCGCGTGACGGGCATCAGCAAGCTGGCGCGCGTCGTCGAGGCCTATGGCAAGCGGCTGCAGATCCAGGAGAAGCTGACCGCGCAGATCGCCAATACGCTGCAGGACGTGCTGCAGCCCAAGGGCGTCGCCGTGGTGATCGAGGCGGTGCACCAGTGCATGACCACGCGCGGTGTGCACAAGACCGGGGTGTCGATGGTGACGTCGCGCATGCTGGGCGCGTTCCGCGACGATCCGTCGACCCGGCGGGAATTCCTGTCGATGATCCAGGGCAGCCGCCACGCCGGGGAAGGGTAGGGAGAGGTCCTGCTTCTCCCAGGCGCCGTTCGCGTGGGAATGGAACGACGCCCCCCTCTGACATCACCAGGCCTTGGCCCCCCTGGGCCACCATGTTCCGTCCGGCTCGATCTGGAAGATGTGCGTTTCCTGGTCCGGGTGCGGCCGGTAGTCGTCGCCGGTCGGGATCACCTTCGTCACCGTTCCGATGTATTGCAGTGGCTGGCCGGTCGTGACCTGCACCTCGGAATAGGGCGCGACGGAGAGGAAGG
Source organism: Roseomonas sp. (assembly GCA_041914265.1). Taxonomy (GTDB): domain Bacteria; phylum Pseudomonadota; class Alphaproteobacteria; order Acetobacterales; family Acetobacteraceae; genus Neoroseomonas. The sequence goes on along the minus strand of JAYSDS010000006.1, from coordinate 39,941 downwards.
CGGCCGCCGCTGGCATCGGGATGTGCCCGCCCGGATCGTAGACCCCGTCGACGCCCATCCATTGCATCGCCAGTGTCTGGGCGTTGGTCTCCACCGCGCGCCAGCCGCCGGATTGCTGCCACAGGCTCGTTTGCGGGACGATGTTGGCTGAGATGTCCGGCCCGCCAAGATCGAGCGCCATCAGGTGCCCCTTGTCGGTCCCCCAATTCATGCCGGTGTCGAAGCCACTGAGCGGCACGGGGGCAGAGGGCCGCCCCTTGGTCGTCACCGGCACGATGATGCCCATGACGCGGCGGGGATTGGCCTCGGCGATCTCGTAGAGGGTGAAGGGGTCGTTGTCCGAGATGGTGACCGGCCCCGCCCAGTCCGGGCGCATATAGGGACCGAACATCTGCATCGTCCTGATCGTGCCCATGGGCCGCTCCTCGTTTGCGGTGCGTCAGCGTGCCGCTTCGACTGCCATCGCCGCGACGGCGCGGGCGATGGCTCCGGCGCGGGCGCAATCCACGCTGACGGGCCAGCGATCCTCCGGGGCATGGAACCAGGGGTTCTTGCCGATCAGGGAAAGGTAGCGCCCGCCCCGCGCCTCGATCTCATGCGCCTCGCCATTCGCCTTGCCGCCGGTGACGACCTCCAGGGGCGCGCCGGGATGGCCCGCGGCCTGAAGCTGGACGGCCATCTGCTGGGCGAAGCCCGGCACGTTGGACCGCACCGTCAGCCGCTCATCTTCCGCCGCACCGAGATTGGCGCCGAGATGGATCACCAGCCGCGCCTCCGTCGCCAGATGCGGCTCGGCGGCGAAGGCCTGGTGCGCGCCGACATGGCCGATCTCGTGCCCGCAGGTGGCAAGCGCGACGACGCCGCGTGCGCGCGGCCCGGCGGCGAGCGCCTGCAGCGCGGCGAGCCAGGCGAGGATGCCGCCGCCGCGCTCCGCGGTGCTGGTCCACCAGGAAGTCCGCGGCGTCAGCAGCACGATCGGTGGCCCGGCGCCCGGCAACTCGGCGCGGATGGAATGGGACACCGACGGCGCGCGGCGCCCGGTCACGACGAGCCGCGCCGCACGCCCAGCCTCCGCATGCCCCAGCAGCCGCGCCGCATCCCGCCCGGCGAGTTGCAGCACCGGAGGGCCGAAGGGTGCCTCGATGTCGTGGGCATTCAGCGGGGCGAGCCCGTCGGGCCTCGTGCGCAGGGCGATGACGATGCCGGCATGGCGGCTTTCCGCCCGTGCCTTGGCGAAGGCATTGTCGGGCAGGCTGGCGGCGGCGGGGTCCATCTCGGCCACGCCGATCGGCGCGTCCGAACCCAGCGGGCCGAGCCGGCCGGCGATCCCATCCTCCTCTGTCAGCCCGCCATCGAACAGCGGCAGGCCTTCGAAGGCGAAGCCGTCGCCCTCCAGCGTGGCGCGGCCCGGTGCCAGCCGCGTGAAGCGGGCCGGCAGCAGGCGTGCCTCGGCACCGGTCGCGGCGGCGCGATCGCGCAGCCATTCGGCCGAGGCGGCATCGCCTTCCCCGCCCGTGCGGCGCTCGCCGAAGGCATCGTAGTCCGCGAAGAAGCCCGCCGGATTCATTCCACCGTCGCCCCCGAAATGCGCACCAGGTCGCGCAGCCGCTGCACCTCGGCGGGCCAGGCGGCGGCGTAGGCGGCAGGGCTCTCCGAGAGGATGATCTCGCCGCCCTCGGCCTCGAGCGAGGCGCGCAGCATCCGGTCGCCCAGCACCGCCTCGCGAAAGGCGGTGAACAGCTTGGCCGTCACGGCATCCGGCAGCCCCGCCGGGCCGACGACGGAGGAGGTGCTGGTGACCGGCGGGATGCCCGGCGCGACCTCGGCGAGCGTTGGCACCTGGGGCAGGGCGGTCATCCGCCGCGATCCGGCGGTGCAGAGGATGCGCACCGCGCCCTGCTGCTGCCGCGGCAGTGCGATGTTGCTGATGGCGAAGGCGAAATCGACCTCGCCCTGTTCGACGGCGAGCGTCGCCTGGTTGGCGCCGCGATAGGGTATGTGGGTGCCCTCGGCGCCGATGACCTTCAGCAGGGCGGCGGCGCCCATATGCGCCGGCGTGCCGACCCCGCCTGAGCCGTAGCGCAGCCCGGGGGGCCGCTTCGCCGCGGTGATCAGCCCGGGCATGTCGCGCAACGGCGAGGCGCTGCGCACGCCGAGCACGGCGGGGTTTTCCGCGATCTCGGTGACGGGGGTGAAGTCGTGGAAGATGTCGTAGCCGGGATTGGCTTGCATCACCGCATGCGTGACGGCGGTGCCGCCGCCCCAGAGCAGCGTGTAGCCATCGGGCGCCGCCCGGGCGACGGCCTGGGCCGCGATCAGCCCGCCCGCGCCGGCGCGGTTCTCCACCACGAAGGATCCGCCGAGCGGTCCGCCCGCCTTGGCGGTGATCAGCCGCGCCAGGGTGTCGGAGGACGCGCCGGGCGCGAAGGGCACGAGCATGCGCACCGGACGGCTGGGGTAGGCGTCCTGTGCACGGGCGACCCGCGGCGCCGCCAGCGCCATCATACCCGCCAAGGCCATGCGCCGTCGCATCCTGGGCTCCTCCTGATCTTGTTGCGAGGAGGCTAGCGCGGGAACGTCGATCTTGTCATTTCGGGTGCATGGGCGTGGATCTGCGCCAACCCAGACGTGACAGCGATGGCCGGCGCGATCGCGCGCGTCCTGCAACCGGCAGCGAGGGCGGCTACGCTCAATTATACCGCTGCGCGAATAGCGCCTTCTCCTCCCGTCGTATCCCGATAGGATGCCCGACGAAGCCGGGGGTTGGGGCCACGCGTGAGGGTCGGGTCGGAGGAGATCAGGGTCAGCGCGATCGTGACCCGCATCCAGTTGAGCGATGCCGGCCGGGAGCCGTTCCTGTCGTGGCAATCGTCGCTGACGCGGCTGATCTCCTCCCAGCCGGACTTCCTCAGCGTCGAGATCCTGCCGACCTATGACGGGTCCGCGGAATGGCAGATCGTCCAGCGCTTCACCCAGGCGGCCGCGTTGGATCGCTGGCTCGCCAACCCGCAGCGGCACGCCCTGATGGCCGGGCTGGCGTCCTTCAAGGCCCCGGACGGTCCCGGGCTGTGGGAGGAAGCCGCGCCCGACTACCACGCCCTGGCGGGTGTGACGGAAGTGATCACGACCGTGGTGGAGCGCGACCGCGAGGGCGAGTTCCTGGCCTGGACCGAGGCCATCCAGGGCGCCCAGTCGCGGTTTCCCGGCTACATGGGGACATTCGTGCAGGCGCCGGTCGCCGGCGATCCGCCTTACTGGGCCGCGCTCGTGCGGTTCGCGACGCCGCAGCAACTTGACGCCTGGCTGGGATCGCGCGAGCGGCGCGCCCTGCTGGACCAGGCCGATCCCACCATGTCGCGCTGGTCCAGCCGGCGCCTGGCGAGCGGCTTCGGGACCTGGTTCACGCCCGACGCGACCGGCGCACCGCCGCCGGCCTGGAAGCAGACGGCGCTGGTGCTGCTGGTGCTGTTCCCCGTGGTCATTCTCGAGATGCGGTTCCTCAGCCCCTATCTCGGCGGCCTGCCGATGACCGTGGGCACCTTCATCGGCAATGCGATCAGCGTCGGCCTGGTCTCGTGGCCGCTGAGCGGGCTCGCCCAGCGGGCGATGGGGTGGTGGCTGCATCCGCCGGCAGCGCATCGGCGGAGAAACGAGTTGGGCGGCGCCATGACGATGCTCGCCCTCTACGGCGCGGAAATGAGTCTGTTGGCCCTGCTGTTCTGATGGTGGTGCCGTGCTGCGCGTTCACATCAACAACGTCCTGACAGAGGAAGCATGATGACCAGCGACGACGAGAAGTTCATGAGGCGTGCCATCGAATTGTCGGAGAAGACGTCGATCATCGACAGCGCTGGCGGCGTCTTCGGCACCGTGATCGTCCGCGATGGGGAAATCCTCGGGGAGGGCGCGAACCGCGTCGTGGCGGAGAACGACCCGACCTGGCACGGCGAGATCGAGGCCATTCGCAACGCCTGCAAGAAGGTCGGCAGCTTCAAGCTGACCGGCGCCACGCTCTACACCAGCGCGGAACCCTGCCCGATGTGCATGGCCGCCAGCTACTGGGCCGGCATCAAGCGGGTCTACTACGCCTCGACCAACGCGGATGCGCTGGAATACGGCGATTTCGACGACAGCATGATCTATGGGGAGCTCAGGAAGCCGATCGGCGAACGGTCCATCACCTGCGTGCAGATCATGCAGGAGGAAGCCGTCGAAGTCTGGAAGAAGTACAAGAACAAGGCCGACCGCGTTCCCTATTGATCCTCGCGCGCCTTTTCACGCGAGGGGCCGGCTGCTTCCGCGGCGGAATTGGAGGGGCTTTGCCCCTCCAAGCCACCCCACCAAAGGCCGAAAGGCCTTTGGAAACCTCGACTTGGTGTTGTGCTCCGTCGCCAGAATGGTGCCGAAGCTCGCTCCTGCTCCCGAAACGCGCTGGGAGGGTGCAGGACGGGCGCCGTGCCCGGCATCAGGTTCCGGCGCTCCAGGCCAAGGGCGGGCTCCTCTGGCTCGCCAACCCGCCCTGTCACTTTGTCGAGGGTGAGGCCCGGACGAGGACAACGCCCCTTCCGGCCTCAAGCCGCCACGCCATTGAGGCGCCCGCAGCGGCGACCGCACGGGCCGCTCAGCCGATGGCCTCGCCTTCCACTTCCACGACGAGGTCCGGGCTGGCCAGCCCTGCCACGATCAGCAGCGTGCTGGTCGGCGCGTGGCTACCGAGGAAGCCATCCCGCAGCCGCCGCCAATGCGCGATGAGCGCCCGATCGGTCAGGAAGACCGTGATCTTCACCAGATTCCCCACATCCATGCCGTGTCCCGCCAGCACCGCGCGGAGATTGGCGAGCGCCTGGTCGATCTGGTCTTCCGGGGCGCTGACCGGCGTGCCGTCCGGGCGCACGCCGACCTGGCCGGAGATGACGAGCCGCTTGCCCGGCCCTTCGATCAGCGCGGCCTGGGAATAGCGCGAGGCCGGCACCGGCGCGCCGGGCGGATTGGAGAAGATCACCGTCGCCATGGTTCAGGTTCCCGTCGTGGAGGGTGCGGGGGCCGGCTCGACCACCGGCGCCTCGCCGGCCGGCGGAGTGGCCGGGGCGGGGCCGCGCAGCACGGCGCGCAGGTTGCGCCGGAGCTGGTACTCGAACTCGACATTCAGGTCCGTGCCCGTCTGGCGGACGATCTCCTCGGCCGAGCGGGCGCGTTCCGTCGGGTTGCCGGCGGGGCGCGTCGCGGTGCGGCGGACCTCCGCCTCCGCGAAGCCCGAAGGGGCACCCTCGTCGCCGACGACCTCGAGCCGACAGCGCATGACGCAGGTGAGCCGCTCGGTCGCGGTCGTGAAGACGCCGCCCGAGGCCGCGCTTTCGCGCGTGAGCGTCGCCACCTGCACCCGGAACCGCGCGAAGCCCGGCCCGCCCGCCGCCGAGAGCCGATCCTGCGCCATGGCGAGCACCACGGCGGAGGGCGTCAGCGGCGCCGGCGGCATGGCCCGGGTGGCCGAGGGATCCGTCGCCGGCTCCACCTCGATCCGGCCCACCGCCAGGCGCAACGGCGTGAGGTAGGAATAGGAGGGCGGGCCGACCGGCCCTGGCGTCGGTTCTTCCTGCCTGCCGCCGCAGGCGGCGGTCACCAGCAGCGCGGCAAGCGCTCCGCGCCGATCCAGCCCCGCCATCAGCCCTGCACCGCGCCGCGAATGTCGGCGCGGTCGAAGCGGAAGCCTACGTTGCAGAATTCGCAGGTCATGGTGATCACCCCCTCCTCGGCCATGTGGTCGAGGTCCTCCGGCCCGAATCCCGCCAGCACGCCCGCGAGTCGCGCGCGCGAACAGCGGCAGCCATAGGAGAGGGCGCGGGCACGGCCGAGGGCAAGCCCCTCCAGCGCGAAGAGTCGATGAAGCAGGCGATCCCCCGGCAGGGCGTCGTCCAGCAGCTCGGCATCCGTCAGGGTCGTGGCGAGGGCGACGGCGGTGCGCCAGGCTTCCGCCTGCTCCTCCTCATTCATGTCCTGCGCGATGCCCCCCGCGCCGGCAACGCGTTCGAGGATCAGCGCCGAGGCGCGCCAGCCGGCATCCGTGTGCGCGCAGGCGAGGTGCACATGGGTGACGAGCTGCTCGGAACTGCGGAAATAGGCCCCGGTCATCTCGGTGAGGCTGTCGCCTTCGATGCCCACGATGCCCTGGTAGCGATCCATGTCCGGGCCCTGGTCGCAGGTGAAGGCCAGGTAGCCCTTGCCCAGCAGCGCGGCCGCCGAGGGCGCGGCGCCTTCGGCGACGAGCGGCGCGAGGCGTTCGGCATCGGCGCGCGCATAGCCGCGCAGCGCCCCGCCATCCGTGCAATCCGCCAGCAGCATGGGCACCGCCCCGTCCCCCTTCGCCTGCAGGCTGAAGGAGCCGCGGAACTTCAGCGCGGCGGCAAGGCCCGCGGTGAGCGCGAGTGCCTGGCCGGCCAGCGCGGTCACGGCCGGATGGTTGTCGTGCCGCGTCAGCAGCGCATCGGCGAGCGGCCCGAGCCGCACCAGCCGCCCGCGCACGGGCTTGTCGCGCAGATGGAAGGGCTGCACGCCGCGCGGCACCACCAGGTCGGGCACCGGCGGGCGGTCGTGGTTGAGGAAGTCGGGCGTACGGGAGGGTTCGGTGGGACTGGACACCGCGCCTAGATAGGGTGCGGGGGCCTTGCCGTCCAAGACGTTCGCGGCGGGGAAGTGATGCGCTTCAGCGACATGGCCCCGAAGGTCAGCCTATGGCGCGAGGCATGAGACACGCGATCCTGGCGTTCCTGGTCCTGAGCCTGGTCACGCCGCTCGATGCGCGGGCCGATGCTGCCTATCGGCCCCATGTCAGCAACGCGGCGCCGTTGACGCTGCCCGATGGCAGCGGTGGCCGGATCGAGGTCCTGCATGGCGACGGCTTCATTGGTGCCGGGCCGGTGCGCGTGCAGATGCGGAACGCGGCTGGGGGGGTCCTGGCCTGGACGCCGGCGGATGTGGCGGCGGTCTTCGCCTGCCCTGACGCCTCGGCGCCGGAGGCATGCCGCGCCTTCGTCTTCGGCCAGGCGCCCTGGCCCCGCGTCTGGGTGCCCGATCCGGCGGGCTTCGAACGGGATGCGCGGCCCGTGCCGCCGCCCCGGCCCGGCGAATGGACGGGTCCGTTCCCAGGCTTCGAAGGGCGGCCCGGACCCGTCGGCTTCCGCGAGGTCGCGTCCGTTTCCGAGCGATTGCACGGGCTCGCGCTGCTGGTCGGCGCGTCCTGGCGGGGCTTGCTGTTCTCCTTGGCGCTGATCGCGACCGCGGTGGCCCTGCTGGGCGGCGCCGTGCGAGCGACGAGGCCCGGGTGGAAGGTCTCGCTCTGGGCCGCCGCAGTCGGGGCCTTTGTGGCCGCGGGGTTCCAGGCGGTGGTGCTGGTGCTGCTGATCGGGCTCCCAGCGGGCGTGCTGAGCGTGGTGTGGGGGCTTGGCGCGGCAGGGTGGGTTGCCGTGGGGGCGCTGCGGCGGGGGAGGTGAGGGTGGATTGGAGAGGGGCGCCGCCCCTCTCCAAACCTCACCCCGCCAGGATGCCGTGCATCCTGGACCGCCGGCTCTTGGTTCTGGGCGCCAATGCCGGTGCCGTGACCCCGCAGCGCGTTTCGTGCGCAAGAACGGGTTTCGGCACCATTCTGCCCGCGGGGCACAACGCCAGATGGAGGTTTCCAAAGGCCTTTCGGCCTTTGGTGGGGCGGCTTGGAGGGGCAAAGCCCCTCCAATCCGTCAACGCGGTACCGTGAAAAGCCTTCTGAGGGTCACTTGCCGGCGAGCGCCCACAGCAGCACGCCCTTCTGCGCGTGCAGGCGGTTTTCCGCCTCGTCGAACACAACACTCTGCGGCCCGTCCATCACCTCGTCGGTGATTTCCTCCCCGCGATGGGCGGGCAGGCAGTGCATCACGACCGCGTCCGGCGCCGCCTTCTTCAGCAGCGCCGCGTTGAGCTGGTACGGTGCAAGCAGGTTGTGGCGGCTGATGGTTCCGGCATCGGGCTTCTCGTCCGACATCGACACCCAGGTGTCCGTCACGACGCAGCGCGCATTCTTCACCGCGGCCTCGGGGTCCGAGGTCAGCTCGATCTTCGCCCCCTGCGCCCGCGCCCAGTCGATGAGCTGCGCCGGGGGGGCGAGTTCGGGCGGTGTGGCGATGCGCAGGATGAAGCCGAAGCGGGCCGCCGCCTGGATGAAGGATTGCGCGACGTTGTTGCCGTCCCCGGTCCAGGCGACGACCTGGCCGGCAATCGGGCCGCGATGTTCCTCGAAGGTCATCACATCCGCCATGATCTGGCAGGGATGCGAGACGTCGGTCAGCCCATTGATCACCGGCACCGTGGCGAATTCCGCGAGCTCGCGGATCTTCTTCACGTCGTCGGTGCGCAGCATGATCGCGTCCACGTAGCGCGAGAGCACGCGCGCCGTGTCCTTGGGCGTCTCGCCGCGGCCGAGCTGCATGTCCTTGGACGACAGCACCACGGCATGGCCGCCGAGCTGCTGGATCCCGACTTCGAAGGACACGCGGGTGCGGGTGGAGGGCTTCTCGAAGATCAGCGCCACCGACTTGCCGGCGAGCGGCTTGTCGGTGATTTCGCCGCGCTTGGCCTTCCCGCTCAGGTCGAGCATGTGGCGCAGCGTCGGCGCGTCGATGTCCATGATTTCGAGGAAGTGACGGGGGGCTGCGCGCCCCCCGTCGATCGGCTTGAGCACAGCGCTCACTTTGCCGCCGCCCTGGCGTTGGACGGCGTCACGCGGCGGCAGGCGCGGTCGAGCATCTCCAGCGCCTCGTCCACATCAGCCTCGGTGATGATGAGCGGGGGGGCGAGACGCAGGACGTTCATGCCCGCGGCGACCGTCAGCAGGCCCTCGGCCACCGTGGCGGACTGCATCTCGCCATTGGAGACCTCGGGCTTCAGCTTCAGGCCGACGAGCAGGCCGGCGCCCTGGACGCACTCCACCACGGCGGGATGGTTGGCGGCGAGCGCCTCCATGCCCTGCCACAGATAGCGCGCCACCTTGTCCACGCCGTCGAGGAAGCCCTCGGCGAGGATCACGTCCAGCACGGCATTGCCGGCCGAGCAGGCGAGCGGCCCGCCGCCATAGGTCGTGCCATGGGTGCCGGGCTTGAGGTGCTTCGCCACCTTCTCCTTGGCCAGGATGGCGCCGAGCGGGAAGCCGCCGCCGATCCCCTTGGCCGAGGACATGACATCCGGCTCGATCCCAGCCCATTCATGGGCCCAGAGCTTGCCGGAACGGCCCATGCCCGTCTGCACCTCGTCGAGGGCGAGCAGCAGCCCGTACTCGTCGCAGACCTGGCGCAGTTCCTTCAGGAAGCGGATCGGCGCGGGTCGCACGCCGCCCTCGCCCTGGATGGGCTCGATCATGATGCCCGCGGTCGAGCTGTTGATGGCCGCGCGCACCGCATTCATGTTGTCGAAGGGCACGTGCTCGAAGCCCTGCACCGGCGGGCCGAAGCCGGCGAGATACTTCTCATTGCCCGTGGCCGACAGCATGGCGAGGGTGCGGCCATGGAAGGCGCCCTCGAAGCAGATCATGTGGAACCGCTCGGGGTGGCCGTTCTCGGCGTGATACTTGCGGACGGCCTTCACCATGCCCTCGTTCGCCTCGGCGCCCGAATTGCAGAAGAAGACGCTGTCCGCGAAGGACGCGGCGACGTGGCGCGCGGCGAGTTGCTCCGCCTGCGGAACCCGATACAGGTTCGAGACGTGCATCACCTTCGCGGCCTGCTCGGCGATGGTCTTCACCAGGTGCGGGTGACCATGGCCGAGCGAGGTGGTGGCGATGCCGGCGCCGAAATCCAGGAATCGTCGCCCGTCGACCGTCCACAGGCGCGCGCCCTCGCCCCGCTCGAAAGCGAGATCGGCACGGTTGTAGGTCGGCATCAGGGCGGGGATCACTGAATCCACTCTCCGCTCAATTTCTGCCAGGCGCGCACACGACCACCGCGGCGCTGCCGGCAGGAAAGGCGGGAGACTAACCGCAAGAGCCCGTCCGGCGAAAGGCCGGGCATGCCGATTGGCCCATGCGTCAGGCGAAAGTCACGGTGTCGTCGCCGTCATGCAACCGGCCGCGCGCGGCCGAGGCGGAAGAAATCGCGGTTCGCCGCGAGGCTGGTGGCGGCGTCGCGCAGCAACACGGCCTCATCCGGCGCCTCGCCCGTCAGCCGACGGGCGGCGAGGTCGAGCGCGCGGCGCGCGGCCTCCGGATCCTGGCCGACCCGGCGCAGGCGGTGCAGGGCGGCCAGGACCGCCCGCCGCGCGCCGGGGGCGAGATCCGCCGCGCCCCGCCGCGCCTGCAGGCCGATCACGGCGGTGCCGAGCCGCAGCACGGCGATGCCACCCTCCATCGCCGCATCGGGGTGAAGGCCACGGCGCTGCGCCCAGCGCACCAGCCGCAGCAGGCGGTGGCGCAGCCTTGCGCGCCAGAGCGGGCGATGCGCGACCGCCCCGGCATCGGCGGCCATGGCCTGCACTTCCTGCACCATCATCGCGATCAGCGTCTGCATGCGCCGCCGCGCATCGGCGGGGAAAAGCTGGCGGAAGGCGACGAGGGCGATCAGCGGCGCGAGCACCACGGCCGCGCCGGTCGCCACGGACCCCGCGAGACTGCCGGTCAGCGGCAGATGCGGCTGGAGAAGCAGCAGCATCACCAGGTTGTAGTCCATGGCGCTGCCCATGCTGCGCCGATGCGCCATGGCCGGCACGCCGAGCAGGATGAAGGGCATCATCCAAAGGATCAGGCCGAGCTCGCTGTCCGCATGCGGCCAAGCCAGCCAGCGGCAGGCGATCGCGCCCATCACGCCGAACACCTGGCCGATCGCCACCTGCCGCATCGTGAGCGCCGGGTTCTCCATGGGGGAGAAGAGCGAGAGCATCACCGAGACACCGAGCATCAGGAAGGCGCCCTGCGGCATGCCGGAGGCCTGCCAGGCCGAGCCGACCAGCAGCAGCGTGACGCCCGCGCGCAGCGCCGCCTGGCGCGCCCCGACCCAGTCCCGATGGAGGATGAGCGCCGGGTGAGGCCGCGGCCCCACAAGGGCCGATGCCTGCAATGGCTGGCCGAGCGCTGTGCCGAGGCCGGACAAGGCCTCCCTCAGGACCGGGCGGCGCTCAGCGAGCACGGCCGCTGCGGCGAGCGGCCCGGCGGTCTCGAAGGGGGTGGCGGCGTCCTCCAGCGCGGATGCGGCGCGGTCGAGCGCTGCCGCGATGGCGCTGTCCGGCCGGTCCGCATCGGCATCGCGCAGCCACACGAAGGCAACGAGCTGGGCGGCCAGCATCTCCCGCAGGCGGCGCGCGGAGCGGCGGCTGCGCAGCGATCCGGCGCCATGGCGATCCAGCGCCTCGTCGATCGCGGCCATGCCGGTCAGCAGGGCGTGGGATTCCGCCTCGCTGGTGGGGTGGCCGTCGAGGCGGCGGGCCATCGCCCGCAGCAGCCGGGCGGAGAGGCCACGCACCGCGCCTTCGACGGCGTCCTCAGCCTCGGGCGGTGTGAAGAGCATCCCGGCGAGCGCGGCGACCGCCACGCCGACCAGCACGGTCAGCAGGCGGTCGAGGCCCAGGGCGAGCGGATGCCCGGGATCGGCGACGTCGAGCAGCGCCACCATCGAAGCCGAGTATCCGGCGAGGATCGCGCCATAGGAGACGAAGCCGTGCAGCACATTGCCGAGCCAGGCGCAGAGCATGATCCACAGCGTGAGGCCGAGCACCAGGATCCACTGGTCCGGCCCGGCGAGGGTCATGAGCAGCACGCCGGCGGCGACGCCGATCATCGTGCCGGCGGTGCGGAACAGGCTCTTTTCCAGCAGCATGCCGCGCGTCGGCTGGGCGGCGGCCCAGACCGACATGGCGGTCCATTGCGGATGCTCGAGCCCCAGCGCCCAGGCGATGACGAGCGCGACGCAGGCGGTCAGCGCGGTGCGCCCGGCGAAGGCGAAGCGCGCGGGGTCGAAACCCCAGCGCGCGGCGGTCGTGGCGGTCACGCCGGAGTCTCGGCCATGGCGTGCAGCTGGCGGTCGATGCGCGCGAATAGGCCGAGCGCCGCGGCAAGCTCCTCATCCGAGGCATCGGCGAGCATCTCGGCCTCGGCCTCGTCAAGGACGCGGCGGATATCGCCCAGCATGGCGTGGCCCGCCTCGGTGAGGACGATCAGCCGGGTCCGGCGGTCACGCGGATCGGCCTGGCGCTCGACCAGGCCGCGGGCGACCAGGATGTCGAGCAGGCGGACGAGGCTCGACCCCTCGATGCCGACCAAGGCTGCGAGCTCGGTCTGGCTGATGCCGTCGCCGGCCATCTGGAGGTGGATCAGCGGCGTCCAGGTGGCATCGGACAGACCGAGGGCGGCGATGCGGCGGTCAAGCAGGCGGCGCCAGCGCCGGGCCAGCAGGACGAAGGCGAAGCCGAACCGGGCTCGGGGCGTGGAGGGGAGCATGGCATATAATTTTGATTCAAATTATTTGAATAGGAAGCATAAAAATATGCGGAACGGCCATGCACGGGCGCCGCACGCCACGCCGCCGCGCAAGCCCTGTTCCTGCCCGGTTGCGATCCAATGCCGCCGGGCAGGATGGTGTCGGGCAAGTGTCCCGGTAACCGTCCTGCCCCGGCGGGTTGTGGCGATGGGCCCGCGTCGGGGCGCCTTCCGGTCATGCCGCTTCTGACGCAGGTGCGGAGGCTCGCCGCGAGACGGTCAGAGGTTGGGCGCGCCCGGATACCGCCGCGTCGGCGGATTCGATTCCACCGCACGTTCCAGCGCCGTGCCGGCGGGATTGGTCCGGGTGCCGTCGGCCTGTTGCGGATAGGCCCCGGACATGTTCGTGCCGAGCACGCGATCGGTCGTGCGGCCGGCGGCCGAGCCAGGCGGGTCGCCCTGCTGGCGGTCGGTCACGTCGCAGGCGGCCAGGCCGCCGACGAGCAGCAGCGCTATGGTGGCGCGGGGCAGAAGGGACATCGGCGGGTCTCCTCGACTGTTCCGATGCCCTTGCAACGCCGCGTCACCCGTGGCGGTTGCGCGCGCTTACGCAGGGTCCCCGTGGTCGGCCAGCAACCCGGCCGCCTCGATGCCGGCGATGCAGCATTCCTCGTCCTTGGCGGAGGCATCGCCGCTGATGCCCACGGCGCCGAGCAGGATGTTGTTCGCATCGCGCACCAGCACGCCGCCCTGCACCGGCACGGCCCTGCCGCCGGACAGGTCGGACAGCGCATTGGTGAAGCCCGGCACGGCCTGGGCGCGGCGGGCGAGTTCCCGCGTGCCGAAGCCCATGGCCAAGGCGCCGAAGGCCTTCCCGGTGGCAATCTCGGGACGGAGGATCGAGGCGCCGTCCTCGCGCTTCGCGACCTTGAGCTGCCCGCCGGCGTCCAGCACCACCACGGTCAGCGGCAACAGGCCGAGTTCACGCCCCTTGGCGAGCGCGGCATCCGTGATGGTCTCAGCCTGGGCGAGGGTCAGGCCGTTGATGGCGGCCGGGTGGGCGGGCTGGGGCATGGCGTCTCTCCATTGGCGATGGGATTTCCGATAGGCGGCCGGGCCCCCCGCGTCCAGGCGTGGCGGTCAGCGCCGCCGCCGGCCAGCGGATCCGCCGCACAGCCTTTCGCAGGGTATGCCGTCCCGGTCGCCATCGAGCCGCGCCAGGCCGCATTGGCGGAAATGGAACATGGCCTCGGCGCAACTCGACATCTGCGTGCAGTAGGTCTTCTCCCCGCAGCGCCAGGACGGCTGGCCCGGCGCATCGCGGGGCGCCGCCACCCGCTGCGCCGAGGCAGGCGAGGCGAGCAGCGCGGCCAGGGCTGCGACGAGGATGGCGGCGGATCGTATCATTACCAGATCATCCTGCGGCGCGTGGCACCGTGGCGACAAGCATGGCTTGGGCGCGGGACGACCCCGTGCGAGAAGGCGCGCATGAATGGCGAGGACCGCGCACAGGACCGGCGCGCCCGGCGTGCCCCGCGCCCGGCCGGCAACGCACCCGGCGAGGCCCGGTTGCGAGAGATCGCACTCGCCCACCTCGCCCGATTCGCCGCGACCGAGGCGGCGCTGCGCCGTGTCTTGGAACGCCGCGTCGATCGCTGGTCCCGCGCGGCGGAGGAAGAAGGCCAGCCCCGCGAACACGTCGCCGCCGCCGCCGTGCGGGCGCGCGCCTCGGCTGCCGAGGTCGCCCGTGCGATGGTCGCCGCGGGCGCGGTCGATGACGCAGCCTTCGCCGAAAGCCGCGCCCGCCGCCTGGCTCGCGCCGGCCGGTCACGCCGGGCGATCGCGGCGCATCTCTCGGCCAAGGGCGTGGATGCCGACACCGCGGCGGCCGCGCTGCCGGCGGACCCCGATGCCGAGCTGAACGCCGCGCTCGCCTATTGCCGCCGCCGTCGCATCGGCCCCTTCGCGCGTGTCGAGGCCGATGCCGAGGCACGGCGGAAGGCACTCGCCGCACTCGCCCGCGGCGGCTTCGCCCAGCCCGTGGCGCGCCGCGCGCTCGAGATGGATCCCGCCGAGGCCGAGGACCGCCTGCTCGCGGCCCGCCGCGGATGAGCGGCGGCGGCGTCTCCTTCACCCGCGCGGGCGTGCTGCGCGGCATGCGGGTGGCCATACCCCTGGTGATCGGGACCTTTCCCTTCGGCCTGGTGGTGGGCGTCATCTCCGACGCCAAGGGGCTGTCGCTGCTCGAGGCGCTGGTGATGTCCGGGGCGGTCTTCGCCGGCGCCTCGCAGCTCCTCGCGCTCGAACTGTGGACCGAACCCGCGCCGGTGCTGGCCGCGACGCTCGCCGCGCTGGTGGTGAACCTTCGGCTGGCGCCGATGGGCGCGGCGCTCGCGCCCTGGCTCGACCGCCTGCGCGGCTGGAAGCTGTGGGGGACGCTGGCGACGCTGGTGGACCATTCCTATGCCTTCTCGGTGGCCGAGATGCGCCGCGGCGGGCGGGACGCCGGCTATCTCCTCGGCGTCGCGCTGATCCTGTGGATCTTCTGGATGATCGCCGTGGTGCTCGGCCATGTGCTGGGCGCCGTTGTGCAACTGCCGCCGGGGCATCCGCTCTATTTCGCCGCGGTCGCGACCTTCTGCGCGTTGCTGGTGCCGGTCTGGCAGGGCGTGCGGCGCGACCTGCTGCCTTGGCTGCTCGCCGCGGTCGTGTCGCTCGGAGCTTGGCAGATCGGGCTCGGCCCGCCCTGGCCCTTGCTGGCGGGCGCGCTGTCCGGCGCCGCGCTCGGGGCCTGGATGGAGATGCGGCGGCGATGACGCTGCGCCTCGACGTGCTGCTCGCCATCCTGGGCATGGCGCTGGCGACCTATCTCTGCCGTGCCGGCGGCTATGCGCTGTTTCGCGCCTTCCGCCCGCCGCGCTTCGTCGAGGTGACACTGCAGCACCTGCCCGGGCCGCTCTTCGTCGCCTATGTCGCGCCGACGCTCGCCAGCCAGGGGGCCAAGGGCTTCCTCGCGGCCGTGGCGGTGGTGGTGGCGCAGGCGGCGACCGGCAGCCTGGTCGCGGCGATCATCGCCGGGGTGGCGGCGATGTGGGGGTTGGGGCTGGCGATGTGAGGGCTTTGCCCATCGGCGCGACGGGTAGACCGGAGAGGGGCAGCGCCCCTCCCTGATCTGCGCCCTTGCCCGCAATGACGAATACAGCCCCTTCCGATCGGCCTGGCTGTCCGCTGCCTGGTCAGGGCGTCGCCGCGATGGGCGTCAGCACGATGGTGTTCGGTGCCGCGGTCTCCGCCGCGCGCACGCGCACCTGGGCCGAGGTCGCCGCGCCCTCCGCATCCAGTACCGTGACGCGATAGAAGCCAGGACCTGGCGGGGTCCAGGCGACCTCGCGGCGTGCCGCCTCATGCGGGATCGGCGCGCCGTCGACCAGGAAGGCGAGGGGGCGTCGTCCCCCAGCCGCGCGCAGCGTCACCGGGCCGGCGCCTTCGGTCAGTGCCGCGCCGGGCGGGGGGAAGAGCAGGCGCAGCCGGTCGGCCGGCGCCTGCTGGCGCGGGGCATCGGCAACCACCCGCAGTCTTTCGCGCGGCGCTTCCGGCAGCAGCGCGAACACGCGGGAGAGTACCGGCAGCGCGCCCTGCCGGCCTGTGGCGCCGGGCATTGCCGTGCCATCCGGCCGGCCGATCCAGACCCCCGCGACATGACGTGCGTCGAAGCCCAGCGCCCAGACGTCGCGCCCGCCCCAGGAGGTGCCTGTCTTCCATGCAACGCCTGTCCGACCGCCCCCGGGGAAGTTCTGGACGAGGATGCCGGCGACGGCTTCCGCTGCGCGGCGTTCGACCGCCTGCTGCGGCTCCGCCACAACACCCGGCGTCACGCGCAGGGGCCGCGACTGGCCGCCATCCGCGAGGGTCGCGTAGAGCGTCACCATCTCCCGCAGCGTCGTGCCAGCCCCGCCCAGCGCGAGCGGCAGCGACGCATCCGCACCCGGCGGCAGGCGCGGCGCGGCGCCGGCGAGTTTCAGCGCGGAGGCGAAGCGCAGCGCGCCCACCTGGTCGAGCAACGCGACCGCCGGCAGGTTCAGCGACAGGCGCAGCGCATCCGCCGCCGTGACACGGCCCGCGAAGTCGCGCGAAAAGTTTTCCGGCGCATATTCCCCGAAGCGGCGCGGCAGGTCGGCGACGATGGTCGAGGGCGTGGCGATGCCGCGCTCGAAGGCCATGGCATAGAGGAAGGGCTTCAGTGCCGATCCGGGCGAGCGCACCGCGCGCGTCAGGTCCAGCATGCCGGCGCGCTGCTCCTCGCCCCAGGCGCCGCCGACCATGGCGCGCACTTCCCGCGTCGCGATGTTGGCGATGACGATGGCGATTGACGTGCGATCCGGCAGCGTCGGCAGGACATCCCAGGCCAAGCGTTCCGTGGCGCGTTGCAAGGCGCCGTCGAGCGTCAGCGCCACCGTCGCCGCGGGCCGCGCCATCTGCCGCGACAGATGCGGTGCGAGGTTCGGCATCGGGCGGCGCCGATCCGGCATCTCGGCCGCGAGGGCGAGCGCGCGATCCGCGGCCGACATGCCCGAGGCTGGCCCACCGCGCCGCGCCAGCACCGCATCGCGCGCCGCGCGTGCCGCCAGCGGGTGGCGGTCCGGGCGCAGCGAGGTCGGCCGCCGTGCCAGGGCGATCAGGAGCGCTGATTCCGCCGCATCCAATCGCGCCGGCGGACGCCCGAACCAGGCGAGGCTGCCCGCGCGCAGCCCCTCGATATTGCCGCCCTGCGGCGCGAGGGTGAGCCAGATCCCGAGGATCTCATCCTTGCTGAACCGCGCTTCGAGTTGCGCGGCGCGGAAGATCTCGATCAGCTTGGAACGCAGGTTGCGCGGCCGCGGCTCCAGCAGCCGCGCGGCCTGCATGGTCAGGGTGGAGCCACCGGAGACGACGCGCCCCGCGCGGATCCACTGGAAGGACGCGCGCGCCAGCGCGATGGGATCGACGCCAGGATGATGGCGAAAGCGCCGATCCTCGGCGGCAATGAGAAGGTCGGTGAGCGGGGCAGGGACATCCGCGACGGCGGTGCGCAAGCGCCAGACGCCGCCGGGCGCGGGCAGGACAGTGAGCGTGCGGCCGTCACGGTCCAGGATCTCGGCGCCGGTGGCGTGAAGGCGCGTGAGGTCCAGCGGGAAGGCGCGGTCGAGCGCGACGGCGCCGGCGGCCAGGGCGACGACGAGGGCGAGGGCCCACTTCATCGGGCGTTGTTGGAGAGGGGCTCTGCCCCTCTCCAAACCTCACCCCGCCAAAGGCCGAAAGGCCTTTGGAAACCTCGACTTGGTACCGGGCGCGGAGGCTCGGGATACTGGACAGAGGCGCATCGTCCCCCAGGCGCGGAAATCCTCCGAAGTTCACCGCCGCGCCTGGCGTTAGGTGACCACTTCCAAAGGCCTTTCGGCCTTTGGTAGGGGGAGGTCCGGAGGCGGGCAAAGCCCCTCTCCGGTCCCACCTCCATCGTCACGGCTGCACCGTGATCCGCCCGGCATTCTGCCGCGCGAAGATACCCGGCCGGTACATGTCCTGCGCTTCCGCCCCCGGCAGTTCGAACACCCCCGGCGTCACGGCCCGCAGCCGCACCGCGACCCGCGCGAAGGGCCGCTGCTGGGTGATCGTCACCGCTGCAGCATAGCGATCGTCCAGCGCGGGCTGGCTGTCCACCTCGGTCAGCGTACCGAGCCAGGGCATGCCGGCGATGTCCCCCGCCGGCAGGCGCGAGGCGATTTCCCACCCTGCAGGCAGCCCCTGCATGATCATCGCCTCATGCCGGTCGTTGGTCTCGGACCGCAACTCCATCAGCAGGATGAAGGAGGTGTTCTGCGCCAGCGCATCGAGGTTCAGCGGCTGCCCATCCAGCGCGAAGAAGCGGCGCGTGACGCGGAAGCCCTCGCGCCCCGCCGGCAGCGGCGTGGCGGGGATGCCGGTGATCGAAACGGCCTGCCACACGGGGTTCGCGCCCATGTTGCGGGCCGTGCCCGACGCGGTCAGCGGGGTGATCACCACCGGACGCGGCGGCAGGGCGGACCCATTCACC
Source organism: Roseomonas sp. (assembly GCA_041914265.1). Taxonomy (GTDB): domain Bacteria; phylum Pseudomonadota; class Alphaproteobacteria; order Acetobacterales; family Acetobacteraceae; genus Neoroseomonas. The sequence goes on along the minus strand of JAYSDS010000006.1, from coordinate 21,447 downwards.
GCGATGGTGGCGTTGCGGCTCCCCTGGCCCAGCACCTGGGCGGCGTGCACCGCCCAGGCCTGTTCCTGGGTGCTGCTGCGCGCGGGGGTGAAGTCGGCGCCGGGCAGCACCGCCATCGCGGCGTTCACGCGGTCGGCGAGCACGCCGGATTCCCGCAGCAGGGAGGCAGTGGCGAGCGCATCGCGCGCCGCCGTGCCGTAGTCGAAGGACCAGAAGCGCCGCCCCGTCGCGGTGAGCGCGGCCGCGAAGGCCTGCTCCGCGCGGACCGTGTCCCCGCCGCGCGCGAAGGTGGCGGCGAGCTGCGCGCGGGCGATCTGCGTCGGCAGGTCGCCGAGCTGCTCGAACAGGCGCCGCGCCGCGCCGAGACGCGGCTGCCCCGCCAGCGCCAGCGCATAGAGCCGATAAGCCTGCGCCGCGCGCGATTCAGGATTGTCGGCGCTGGTGTCCTCGATCGCGTCGTCGAGGAAGCGCAGCGCTTCGCGCAGCGCGCCTTCCGGCACGGTCGCCCCCGCCGTGCGGGCGCGGATCAGCGCTTCCACGGCATAGGGGGTGAGCCATTGCTGGGCCTCGCCGTTCGCGCTCCACATGGAGAAGGAGCCATCGTAGCGCTGGCGGTCGAGGATCGCGTCCACCGCGCGTTGCAGGCGGATGGCGCGGTCGGCATCGGCTTCCTCGGCGAGGCCGGCGGACAGGGCGAGGGCGCGCGAGGCCGATTGTTCCAGGCACCAGAGCGGGAAGTCCTCCACCGCGCGCAGCATCGCCGCCGGGTCGAAGCGCACCGCCGCGCCGAAGGATGCGGCCGCGCGCCAGGATCCGGCGACGAAGCGATCGGCCGGTACCGGCAGCGGCAGTTCCACCCCCGGCGGCAGTTCGATGCCGACGACTTCCGTCACGCGTGGGCGGGAGGAGCGGATGGTGATGCGGCTTTCGCGTTCCACCCGGAAGCCGTTCGGGCCGGTGACGGCCATGCGCAGCACGCCTTCGCCGCCCTGCGTCGCGCGCAGCGTGGTGAAAGGCTGCGCCCGCGCGCCGGTCGCGAGCATCGCCGCCAGCCGCGAGGGTCCGTCGATCGCAAGCCCGCCGCTGGCGGATAGTTCCGCGACGATCTCGCCCTGCGGCAGCTCGATGTTGTGCAGCAGGACGGACAGGCGCGCTTCGTCACCCGGGGCGAGGAAGCGCGGCAGCAGCGCTTCCGCCACCACCTGGTCGCGCACGGTGAGCGGCTTCGACGCCTGGCCGATGCGCGTGCCCTGCCAGGCGACGGCCATCAGCCGCAGCTCGCCGGCGAAATCGGGGATGTCGAGCGGCACCGTCGCGACGCCATTCGCATCCGCGCGCACGATGCCGGAGAAGAGCGAGACGACGCGCTGCGGCGGCTGCAGCGCGTCCGCTCCCGCATCCTCGTCGCCGCCCTGGCGCAGCAGGGCGAGCTCGCCTTCCGCCGGCGCGATCAGCCGGCCGTAATCGTCGCGGATATCCACGCCGAGGCGCCGGCGCCCGAGGAAATGCGCAGCCGGATCGGGGCTGACGAAATTGGTCAGGCGCAGGATGCCCTCATCCACCGCGGCGAGGGTCAGGAAGACAGGACCGGCAGCGTTGGTGACGCGCACCGGCACGTCCACGCGCTGGCGCGGCCGGACGATCTGCGGCGTGTCGATCGCGACGCCAAGGGTGCGCGGCGCGGGATCGATGCCCACCCAGGCCAGGCCGAGCGCGCGGGCCGGCTGGCCGTTGCGGGTCTCGCCGGGGCGGAAGAGGGACACGGCGACATAGGCGCCGGGACCCCAGGAGGCATCGACCGGGACCTCGACCTCGGTGCCGCCCTCCGGGACCTGGATGTCGCGCAGCGAGACCAGCCGATCGGTCAGCACGGTGATGGAGGCCTGGCCGGCGAAGGGTGGGGTGATGCGGATGCGCGCGGTTTCGCCGGGCAGGTAGGCGCGGCGATCGGCAGCGATATCCACGCGATCCGGGATCTCGGCCGATTCCACGCCGGCCCAGCCGGAGCGGAAACGGATCGAGGTGATGCCGAGCCCGTTCGCATCCGTCACTTCCAGCCGGTAGCGTCCGAATTGCAGCGTCCGCGCGAAGCGGGCGGGCTGCTGGGCGGTGACGCGGATCTCCTGCGCATCCACCGGCTCGTCGCGCCAGACCGTTTCCCAACGCGCGATGGACCCGCGCACGACGATGCGCCAGTTGGGGCGCTCGCGCACCAGCCGCACGCGCAGCGTGGCGTTGGTCGCGCGGCCTTCGGGGGACACGGCGGCGATCTCGAAGCCGGCCTCGCCACCGGCGTCGATCGCGTCATTCTCGAATTGCGGGCGCACGGCGACCATGGTGCCGCGGGCACGCACGGGAACGGTGAAGCGCGTGCGGGTCTCGCGCCCGCCGGGTTCGCTCATGGACACCGTGACCTCGCCCTTCACCGGGCGCGTCGTGTCGGGCGCCTGGGGCAGGTCGAGGGTCAGGGTGGTGCGGCCCTGGTCGTCGGTCTCCGGAATCTCGAAGGTCAGCAGGTCAGGGGCGAACTGTTCCTGGGCGAGGCCGAAGCGCCAGCCGCGCCAGGCCTCGAAGGGCTCGGGGTCGGTCAGCAGGCGCATCTCGGCCTGACCGGTCAGACCCGCGCCGGGCGCCCCATAGAGGAAGCGGGCGGTGACCGGGACGCGCAGCCCGTTCGGCCCGGGCACCAGCGGACCCGGCACGGGGCCGGCGGTGACGTCCAGCCGTTCGGGGACGAAGGCCTCGACGCGGAAGGTGGTGCGGCCGACCGGCGGGGCGTCGGGGTCGGTCAGCGCTTCCAGCGTCCAGGCGCCATAGGTCGCGCCGGCCGACAGCCGCAGTGGCCAGAACAGCGAACCGTCATCCTGGCGCGGCGGCACCGTCTCCGCGGCGATCTGGCCATTGGGGCGGCGCAGGCGCAGCCGGATCGGCAGGTCGAGCGGCCGGCCCGCCGGATCGCGGATCAGCGCGGTCGCGTTCACTGTCTCGCCGGGGCGGAAGATGCCGCGGTCGAGCCAGAGGAAGGCATCCACCGGCCCCGGCTGAGGCTGGCCCGTCGCGCCACGGTCGGACAGGTCGAAGGAGGCCGCTTCCAGCGACAGGGAGGCGAGGTCGCTCTCCGTCTCGGCATGGACCGCGACGGGGGCGAGCGGACCCGTGCCGCGCATCAGCGCGGCGGGGAAACGCGCCAGCCCCTGGTCGTCGGTGCGCGTTTCGGCGAGCACTTCGTTGTTGCGCGCCATCAGCATCACGCGCAGGCCCGGCGTGACGGCGGCGGACTGGTAGCCGCGCACCTGCACCGCGAGCCCATCCGCCCCGCGCCAGGCGGTCAGCGCGATGTCGGTGACGAAGAAGGGCATGACGGCGGTGGTGCCGTTGCCGCGCCGCGCATCGGCATCCCGCAGCACCAGGACATAGGCGCCGGGGGAGGCATTGCGCAGCACATCCGGCAGCGGCAGGGCGGAGCGCAGGGTGCGGTTGGGCTGCACGCCGCGCAGCTCGGCGCGGCCTTCCCACAGGATGCGGCCGAGATCGTCGCTGATGCTGTCGGCCGTCCAGGACTCCAGGGCCTCGCCCGGGGTCCAGTCGCGGCCGAGGGCGACGAGGTTGCGTTCGGCGACGCGGACCAGGCGCATGGTCATGGTGGTGACGTTGACGGTGGCGACGCCGAGCCGCGGATCCTGCCCGCGCGGCAGGATGAAGCTGCGCGTGTCGAAGGCGATGCGCGGGTTGCGGTTGGGCATCGCGATGGCGACAGGGGTGTCCTGGCGCAGGTTCTGCCGGTCTTCGCCGGGCAGGCCGGCGCGCAGGATCAGCCGCGTCGAAGCGCCCCAGGGCAGGCCGGCGACGCAGATCTGGTCGCCTTCACGCTCCACGGCGAGGTTCGGGATGGGCGGATCGGCGCGGATCCAGTCGCCCGGATTCCAATCCGTGCGGCGCGCCGGCGGGTTGGTGAAGGTCAGGCAGGCGCGGGCGGGTTCGGCCTCGGGTTCGGTCGTGACGCGGCGCACCAGCATGCCGGCGGCGCGGCGCGCGGCTTCCAGGCGCTGGCGCGATTCGGGATTGTCGGAACGCTCGAGCACCGCTTCCAGCGCCTCGATCTGCTGCACCGGGCGATCCATGCGGCGCAGCGCCTCGGCGATGACGAGCAGGGAAGGAACCTCAGGCTCGCCATAGGGGGCGAGCTGGAAGGCACGCCAACCGGCCTGCAACGCGCGCGGGTTGTTCGGCGGCTGGCGGTTGAGCTGCGCGCGCGCCAGGGCGAGCCACTGGTCGCCATTCGGCTGGCCCATCCCGATCCGTTCCTCCCAGGCCGTCGCGGCGGCGGCCCAGTCGTTGCGGGCTTCGGCCTGAAGGGCCCGCTGTTCGGCGGCGCTGCGCTGCTGGGGGGAGGCACCGGCCGGGAAGCGCCGCTGCATCTCCTGCATGTACTGGCTCGCGTCGCGGCCGAGGCCGGGCAGGTTGAAATCCTGCGCTGCCGCGAGGCCGGGGAAGACCAGGGCAAGGAGAAGCAGCAATCGGATGAGCTGGCGCATGACGGACCCGGTTTCTGGCGTTGCTGCGCGGCAGGATGGCACGGCTGCCGCCCATCCCGCAGCAGGGGGACGGCGATGGTGTGAAGAAGCTCACATCACCGGGCGGTGAACGGCCCGGTGATGGCGTCGCGACCGGGGTCGCGTTCAGCGCCGCGGTTGCGCCGGCTGGATGGCGAGGTCGCGCAGGACCAGGCGGTCATCCTCGATGGCCAGCCGTGCCTCGGCCCGCCCGCCGGTCGGGCAGCAGGGCTGGTCTGTCGCGCGCTGCAACGTGGCGGTGCCGGTCATGCGCTCGGGGTCGAAGGTGGCGGTGCCGCGCAGTTCGAGCCCGGCCGGCAGGCGCCGTTCCAGCGCGGCACGCCAGCTCTCCGCCTCGACCGGCTGCCAGCGGCGGAAGGAGGCCGGGCCGGTGCGGCGATACAGCATCGGGATGGGTCCGCCGGCGGTGCCGACTTCCTCGCAGGGCAGGTAGAGCAGCGTTTCATTCCCCTGGCGGACGACGCGCGGCTTCAGGCAGCTCGCGAAGGGCAGGCGTTCCGCGACCTCCACCGTCCATTCGCCGGGCTGGCCGGCGGCAAGGACGACGATTCCCGTTTCATGCGGCATCTCGCCGCGCGGATCGGGCGTGTATTCGTACAGCGCGTAGCTGTAGCGCCGGCCATCGACGGCGGGCAGCGTCCCGAAGTCAGCGACGCGGCAGGCGCGGCGGCGCAGGGCGGGGCTGTCGTCCTCCTCGGGGATCAGCGGCAGGCACTGGCTGCGGACGCGGCGGTCGGGGGTGCCTTCGTGTTCGTTCACCGACATCCAGCCGGCTTCCTCGCTGAGCGCGGCGCGCCGGGCCTCGAGGCCGCGACGCAGCGCGGCGGGGTCGCCGATCACGTTGCGCAGCGCGGCCATGGCGGCGTCGTGCCGGGCCCGCAGCCCATGCAGCCAGGGTGTGCCCTGCATGTTGCGATAGGTCGCGGTGACATCGCCCTCGAGCCGCGAGAGCGTGGGATCGGCGCAGATGGCGCGCTGCCAGTCATCGGCGGGTGCGGCGCAATCGAAGCTGGCGGCACCGGCGGGGCCAGAGAGGAGGGCCGCGCAGCCGACCGCGGCGAGAAGGAGTCTGGACGTCACGGATGTTCCTGCAAGCGAATGGTGAACCGTGGCGCCGCCTTAACCCAGGGGCTGGCGCGGCGCGACGACCTCGGTCACCGGGCGGTGAAGCGCTTCAGCGGCCGGGGCATTCCGCAGGTGGGGCTCGCCCTGGCGCCATCGGTTGCCAGGGCAGATCCGGTCCGGGCCGGGTAGGATCCCCCGGTCGGGTGGCGATGCTCGCTCGCATGAAGGCTGGAGCGGTTACACCGTCGATGGAACCGCTCTAAGGTGCCACCCAATCCGCCGGCATCGGCGGGAAGGGAGGAACCATGATCGTCACGCCCCTGCGGCGGCGGCTGCTGTTGGCCGCGCCCATGCTCGCCGCGCCGCACCTCGTCCGCGCGGACACCTGGCCGAACCGCCCCATCACCATGGTTGCGCCCTATCCGCCGGGCGGCACCACCGACCTGTCGATCCGCCCGATCGCCGAACCGCTCACCCGCATCCTGGGTCAGCCGATCGTGATCGAGAACCGCGCCGGAGCGGGTGGGTCGATCGGTGCGCAATACGTCGCGCAGTCGCGGGACGGGCATACGTTCCTCGCCTTTCCCTGCGCCGTGCTGGTGATCTCCCAGCATGTGATGAACCTGTCCTTCGATCCGTCCACGGCGCTGGTGCCCGTGGCCATGACCTCGGTCGCCTACAACGTGATCGCGGCGCATCCTTCCGTGCCCTTCCGGGACGTGTCGGGGCTGATCGCCCATGCCAAGGCCAATCCGGGGGCGCTGCGCTTCTCCTCGGCGGGGAACGGGACGATCACGCAGTTGTCAGGCGAGCTGTTCGCCGACGCGACGGGGATCAAGCTGGAGCATGTGCCCTATCGTGGCTCGGCACCCGCCTTCACGGACCTGCTGGCCGGGCGCGTGCAGTTGCAGTTCGACCCGATCGCACTGCCGGCGGTGAAGGATGGGCGGGTACTTGGCCTCGCCACGCTGGCCGAACGGCGCAACCCGGATCTGCCTGACCTGCCGACGCTGGCTGAACTCGGGCATCCGAATGCGCTGGCCGTCCCATGGTACGGGATCGCCGCACCAGCCGGCACGTCGCGGGAGGTGATCGATCGGGTCGCCCGCGCGGTCGGCGAGGCGCTGGCCACGCCGGGGGTGGCGACCGGCATGGCCCCGATGGGCATGGCGCCGACCTTCGAACAGGGCGAGGTCTTCGCCAATCGCGTTGCGCGCGAACGCGAGATGTATGGCGCGTTGGTGCGGCGGATCGGGATGCAGCCGGCGTGACCTGTGGCGGTGAGGGGAAGGGTTTGTCTTTCTCCGGATGATGCGGGTGGTTTTGGTGGCGACGCGGGGGGGGGGGGGGGGGGGGGGGGGCCGCGCGCCCCCCCCCCCCCCCCCCCCCCGCGCCCCCGCCCCCCCCCCCCCCCCCCCCCCCACGGCGGGGCGCCCCCCGGCGCGCGCCTCGCGCGGGGGGTCGTGGCCGACTCCGTTGTGTGTTGCCCCTGCGGGGGGTGGGGTGGGGGGGGGGGCGCCCCCCCCCCCCCCCCCCCCCCAATTCCATCGCGGCAAGGCGCCTCCGGCGAGATCAGGCCTGGAGAGACGCGGGGCCTCGCTCCAATCTCACCGCCGGGGTTGGCGTCACGACGATCGGAGAGGCCTTATCCCGATCAGCGCCCCAGTTCCGACAGCACCTGCGCCGTATGCTCCCCTAACGCCGGTGCTTCCGCCTGCCAGTGCCCGAGTCCGGGAAGCATCGGCAGCGGCACCTCGCCAAGCTGCTTCTGCGTCACGCGCGATGCCGCGCCATGGGCCACGACATGCTCGTTCGCCAGCCAGTCGAGCGGCGTGTTCACGCGATCGGCGAGCAGCCGCGCCCCTTGCAGCTTCGCGATCCATTCGGCGGCGGGCCGCGTGGCGAAGGTGTCGCGGAAGATGGCGTAGAGTGCCTCGCGGTTCTCGTGGCGCGCGGTGAAATCGACGAAGCGCGGGTCGCGCGCGATGTGCGAAATGCCGAGCGTGTCGCAGATGGCGAGCCATTCGCTCTCGCGCACCAGCGTCACCATCACCCACACGCCGTCCGAGGCCTGATAGGCGCCGGCAGGCACGTTGGGCGGTGCCGCGGACTTGCCCTGGTATCCCCATTCCGCGATCTGGTGCGTCAGCAGGTTGGATGTCGCGGCCATCAACGACATGTCGATCACGCGCCGGCGCGGGGCGGCGTCCTGCGCACGGGCGGCCAGCGCCGTCTGCACGGCGGAGAAGGCGTAGATCCCCGTCGCCATGTCGGCGACGAAGCAGCCCGCCTTGTGCGGCGATCCGTCCGCGCCCGCATTCAGCCCGACGAAGCCGGAAAAGGCCTGGGCGACGGAATCCGTGCAGGGCCGTTCGGCATAGGGCCCGGACTGCCCGAAGCCGGAGATGGACAGGCATACCGCATCCGCCTTGGCGTTTTCCGGGCCGAGGCCGATGCGCGCGGCCACGCCGGGACGGAAGGCCTCGATCAGCACATCCGCCTGCGCGGCGAGCGTCGACGCCGCGGCGCGCCCTTCCGGCGATTTCAGGTCCAGCACCACGGACCGCTTGCCGCGATTGAAGCAGACGGTCATCACCGACACGCCGTCCTTCGCGGTGCCCAGCCCGCGCGACCAGTCGCCTTCGGCCGGTTCCAGCTTGATGACGTCGGCACCGCAGGCCGCGAGCATCATCCCGCAATACGGGCCGGCGATGCCTTGGCCCGCATCCAGCACGCGCAGGCCCTTATAGGGTCGCATCGCCTCATTCATCGCATTTCCTCCTGGGACGTCCGCGCCTATCCTGACGTGAAGAAATGCGAAGGGAAGGGGACCGAGAATGAGGATCGCGAGGCGTGCCCTGCTGGGCACGGTGCTGGCCGCGCCTGCCGTCGCGCAGGATTGGCCGTCGCGACCCGTACGGGTGGTGATCCCCTATCCGCCGGGCGGGCCGACGGACCTCATCGGGCGCGTGGTCGCGCAGCGCGCGCAGCAGGAACTCGGTCAGCCGCTGGTGATCGAGAACAAGCCGGGCGCGTCGGGAACGATCGGCGCGGCGGAAGTGTCGCGCGCGGCGCCGGATGGGCAGGTGTTCCTGATGAACGCCTCGATCCATGTGATCATCCCGCATCTCAACCGGAACATGCCCTTCGACGCGCTGGCGGATTTCACGCCGGTGACGAACATGGCGATGGTGCCGCTGGTCGCGCTGGTCACGCCTTCCCTGCCGGTGCGCTCGCTGCGCGAACTCGCCGACCATGCGAAGGCCAATCCGGGCAAGCTGTCCTATGGCTCTTCCGGCATTGGCGCGGCGCAGCATTTGGCGGGGGAGATGTTCAAGCAGATCGCCGGGGTGGACATGACCCATGTGCCCTATCGCGGCGCCGGGCCGGCGATCCAGGACCTGATCGCGGGCAACATCCAGGTGATGTTCGATTCCGTCCCCGCCGGTGCCGGGGCGGTACGGCAGGGGTTGCTCCGGCCGCTCGCCACGACCACGCCGCGACGCATCGCGGCCTATCCGGACCTGCCCACCACCGCGGAGGCCGGCTTCCCCGGCCTGGTCATCTCGACCTGGTACGGCGTCTGGGCACCGCCGCGCCTGCCGGGCGCGATGGCGGACCGCATGCAGCGCGCCGTCGCCATCGCGGTGCAGGACAGCGACGTGCGGGCGCGGATGGCCACGCTCGGCGCCGATCCGGTGGCCGACAGCCCGGCCGACTTTGCATCCTTCTGCCGCAGCGAATACGAGAAGTTCGGCGCCATCGTGCGCACGGCCGACATCCGGATGGAATGATGCGCGCGATCCTCTGCGAATCCTGGCGGGACTTCGACGAGCTGGAGGTGAAGGAGATCCCGCCGCCGCCGATGCGCCCCCACGGTGTGCGCATCCGCGTCGAGGCGGTCGGCGTGTCCTTCGCGACGCAGCTCGTCGTCGCGGGGAAGTACCAGCGCCGCCCGCCGCTGCCCTTCGTGCCGGGCACTGAAGTGGTCGGCACGGTGATCGAGGCCGCCCCGGATGCCGAGGCCCCACCGCCCGGCACGCGCGTCTTCGCCGTGCTCGATTGGGGCGGCTATGCCGAGGAAGCGGTAGCCGACGACATCCATGTCGTCGCGATCCCCGACGGCCTGCCGGCCGAACCGGCGGTGGCCTTCCCGATTTCCTACCCCACTGCCGGGTCGGGGCTGCTGTGGCGCGGGCGGATCGCCGCCGGCGACTGGGTGCTGGTGCACGGCGCGGCCGGCGGCGTCGGCCTGGCGGGCGTCGAGATCGCCAAGGCCATGGGCTGCCGGGTGATTGCCCGCGCCGGCGCGGCCAAGCACGACCTGCTGCGTGCGCGCGGCGCCGATGTCGTGCTCGACAGCGCCGCGCCGTTCCGCGAGGCGGTGCGCGAGGCGACCGGCGGCCTGGGTGTCGGTTGCGTGCTCGACACCATTGGCGGCGATGCCTTCGACGATTCGCTCCGCTGCCTGGGCGATGGCGGCACGCTGGTGGTAGTGGGTTTCGCCGGCGGCGGCATCCCGACGGTCCCGGCGAATATCCTGCTACTGAAGAACATCGCCGTCGCCGGGGTGAACTGGGGCACCTATGTCGGCTGGTCGCCGGGCGACAACAGGCGCACCCATGCGCCCCGGGCGCGGGCGCTGTGGGCGCAACTCATGACCTGGTGGCAGGCGGGTGCGCTCAAGCCGGAGGTCCATGCCGCTTTCCCGCTGGAAGGGTTCCGCGAGGCCATGGCCGAGGTCCGTGCCCGCCGCAGCGCCGGGCGCGTGGTGCTACGCCCCTGACCCCCGCCCGATTGCCATTCCGGGCCGCTGCCCCGACAATGCGGGCCATGGCCGGCCCCTTTCCGCGCGGCCCGATGGCCAGCAGCATGCGCAAGCCCGATTCCGCCTTCCCCCGACAGCCCGGCCGACTGCGATGAGCGGCGCCGCCGAGGGACGTCGCGACCATCGCGGCATTGCGCTGATCGTCGCCTCGGCGCTGTTCATGCAGAACCTGGACAGTGCGGTGCTCGCCACCGCCCTGCCGGCGATGGCGCGGGACCTGAACGAGGACCCCGCGCGGTTGGGCGCCGCGATCACCTCCTACCTGGTGGCGCTGACGGTCTTCATTCCGTTCTCGGCCTGGATCGCCGACCGATTCGGGGCGAAGCGCGTCTTCATGCTGGCGATCGCGACCTTCGTCGTCGCCTCGGTGCTGTGCGGGCGGTCGCAGGGCTTGGGCGAACTGGTGCTGTTCCGCATCCTGCAGGGCATGGGCGGGGCGATGATGGTCCCGGTCGGCCGCCTGCTGCTGCTGCGGGGCGTCGCGAAGAAGGACATGCTCTCGGCCATGGCCTGGCTGACCATGCCGGCGCTGCTCGGGCCCGTGACGGGGCCGCCCCTGGGGGGCGTGCTGACGGATGTCTTCTCCTGGCGTGCGGTGTTCTGGATCAACGTGCCCATTGGTCTGATCGGGCTGGGGCTGGTGGCCTGGAAGATCCCCCATGTGGCGCCGATCCGGCCTGGCCCGCCGGATCTGGTCGGTCTGGCGTTGACCGGATCGGCACTGGCACTGGTCATGTTCGGGCTCGAGACGGTCGGGCGGCATGTGGTGCCGACCTTCGTTTCCTGGCTCGGGCTCTTCCTCGGGCTGGTGACCGGGTGGCTCGCCGTGCGGCATTGCCGGCGGGTGGAGCGCCCGGCGCTCGATCTGTCGCTCTTCTCCGTCGAGACCTTCCGCGACCCCGCCGTGGCGGGCAGCCTGTTCCGCACCGGGGCAGGGGCGGTGCCGTTCCTGATCCCCGTCATGCTGCAGATCGGCTTCGGGATGAGCGCGGCGCAGAGCGGCTTCGTCTCTTTCGCCACGGCGCTCGGCGCCTTCGCGATGAAGCCGCTGGTGCGGCCGCTGCTCAGGCGCACGGGGTTCCGCGCGACGCTGGTGGCCAATGGCGTGGTCGCGGCCATCGGCGTGGCCGCGCTGTCCCTGGTCGGGCCGAGTTGGCCGTCCATCGCCATCTTCGTCCTGCTGGCGGCGGGCGGCCTCGCGCGGTCCCTCCAGTTCACGGCGCTGAACACGCTCGCCTTCGCCGATGTGCCGCATGAACGGATGTCGGCGGCGACCGCGCTCTACGGCACGCTGCAGCAATTGACGCCCGCGCTCGGCGTGGTGCTCGCGACCGGCACGCTGGAGGCGTCGCAACGCCTCGCCGGCCGCAGCGACCTGCTGCCGGTCGATTTCTCGCACGGCTTCCTGGTGGCCGGGCTGGTGGTGCTGCTCTCGGTGCCTCTGCACATGCGCCTCGCCCGCGATGCGGGTGCCGAGGTATCGGGGCACCAACGCTGACGCAGATCCCGATCAGGTGGAAGCACCTGATCGGGTGACGATGTTCGCGATGACGGGGTGCCCGTGCGCCAGGGCGAACGGGAGGCGTTCTAGAGCATTTCCGGTGAACTCTCGTTCACCTCAAATGCTCTAGATTCTTGTTTTTACGAGCATCTTCACCTGCTCGGATGGCCGCATCCGAGCAGGATCTGCTCTAGAAAAGCTCCATCAGCTTCGCGTGGTCGTCGAGCTCGGCCGGCACGCCCTCGTGAATGAACTTGCCCGACCGCATCACCAGCACGCGGTCGGAGATGGCGAAGGCTTCGCGGACATTCTGTTCCACCAGCAAGATCGACATGCCGCGCGCTTCGCGCAGCGCGGCGATCGGCCGGATCAGGTCCTGGAACAGCTTGGGCGCCAGGCCGATCGAGGGCTCGTCCAGCAGCAGCACCTTCGGCCGGGTCAGCAGCGCTCGGCCGATCGAGACCATCTGCTGCTGGCCGCCCGACAGGGTGCCGGCGCGCCGCGTCCGGAACTCCTTGATGCGCGGCAGGACCTCGAGCACTTCCTCGATGCGTTCGCGCTGGCCGGATTTCGGTACGCCCGCCGACCACAGGGCGAGGCCGAAGATCTCCTCCACCGTCAGGTCCGGGAAGACGCCGCGCCCCTCGGGGACCAGCGCCACGCCCACCGCGCCGAGCGCGGCCGGGGCGTAGTTCGCCGGCGTTTCGCCGAAGATGCGGATGCTGCCGGCCGAGGGCTTGTGCAGCCCGAACAGCACGCGCAGCAGCGTGGACTTGCCCGCGCCATTGTGGCCGATCATGCACAGGATCTCGCCCGCCTTGAGCGAGAGCGAGACATCCTGCAGCACTTCGCGCCCGCCATAGCCGGCGGAGAGGCCGAGTGCCTCGATCGCGTACTCCGTCACGCTGCCTCCTGCGGCCGGTCGCCGAAATAGATCGCGGCCAGCGCCGGGTCCTTGAGGATGGTTTGCGGATCGCCCTCGGCGAGCACCTTGCCCTGATCGAGGAAGGCGATGCGGTTCGACAACTCCACCACCACGTCGAGATTGTGCTCGATGAGGCAGATGGCGACGCCGCGCGCCTGCGCATCCTTCAGCAGGGCGCCGAAGCGGATGCGCGAGGCGAGATCGAGCCCCGAGGCCGGTTCGTCGAGCAGCCAGATATCGGCCTCCGCGGCGAGGATGCGCGCCATGGAGAGGAACTTGCGCTCGGCATAGGCAAGATCGACGGCGCGCGCGCCGGCAAGCGCGGTGAGGCCGGTGGCTTCCAGCGCGGCTTCCGCGCGGGCCTCGCGCGCTTGCCGTGCCGCGCCGCCGCCGGGCTGCCAGAACCACGACGCCGTCTCGGTCGCCGCGAGCACGTTCTCGCGCACCGTCATATGGGTGAAGAGCCGCAGGTCCTGGAACGACCGCGCGACGCCGAGCCGCGCGACCTGCCACGGCTTAAGCCCCATGATCGGCTTGCCGCGGATCTGCGCCGAGCCGGAATCCGCCCGCAGATTGCCGGTGATGAGATTGAAGGTCGTCGTCTTGCCGGCGCCGTTCGGCCCGACCAGCGCGGTGACCGCGCCGGCGTAGAGCGAGAGCGACACGCCGGCGACCGCCTGCACGCCGCCGAAGGAACGGGAGAGGCTTTCGGTGCGAAGGACCTCGGTGGTCATGCTGTGGCCCTCCCTTTCGACAGGTCGCCGACCAGCCCGGCGGGGCGGAAGATCATCAGCAGCGTCATGGCGAGGCCGTAGACGATCTGCTGCACGGCCCCGACCTCGGTGGGCGGGATGAAGGGGATGAAGGCGAGGCCCGAAGGCAGCGAGAGCAGGATGATCGCGCCCACGACCGGCCCCCACAGCGTGCCCGTGCCGCCGATGATGACCATCGCCATGACCAGCACAGACTGGTCCATGGTGAAGGATTCGACGTTCACGAAGGACAGGTGCAGCGCGAAGAGCGCACCGCCGATGCCGGCCCCTGCGCAGGCGAAAGCCATGGCGAGGGTCTTCGCCGCGGCGACGTTCTTGCCGAGTGCCTCGGCTGCGCTTTCGGCGTCGCGCAGGGCCTGGAGCGTGCGGCCGAAGGCGCCACGCTGGAGCATCGCCGTCGCCAGCAGGATCAGCGCGAGCGCACCGAGCGCGATGGGCAGGACGCCGACCTCGACGCCGAACAGCGTCGGGCGGGGAATGTTCACCAGCCCGCCGATGCCCCCGGTGAGGGGCTTGGCCTCGGAGAACAGGGTCACCGCCATCATCTGCAGGCCCATCGAGGCGGCGACGAAATACTCGCCGCGCACGCGCAAAGCCGGCAGGGCGAGGCACAGCGACAACCCACCCGCGACCACCGCACCCGCCAGGCAGGCAAGCAGCGCATCGGGGATCAGCAGCAGCGCGACCTGCGCGCCGGCATAGGCGCCAAGGCCGAAGAACACGGCATGGGCGACCGAGAATATCCCCGCATAGCCGACGATGAAGTTCAGCGTCGCGGCGAGGATGGCGAAGATCGCGACGATGGTCGCGAGATTGGCGGCGTAGGCGATCATCGCGTCTGGGCCACCCCGAAGATTCCGCTCGGGCGGAAGATGATGAAGGCGAACAAGACGAGGAAGGACACGCCCTCGGCCCATTGCGTATCGACGAATTGCAGCGCCACGGATTCCGCCACGCCCAGCATCAGCCCGGCGAGCGCCGCGCCGCGCAGCGACCCGACGCCGCCGACGATGGTCGCGGCCATCGAGATCAGCATGACGTGATGGCCGACGGCCTCGTTCAGCCCGGTGGTCATCGCGGTCAGGATCGCGGCGGGCGCGGCCATGGCCGAGCCCAGCGCGAAGGCCAGCATCGACAGCCGGTTGGACGACAGGCCATAGGCGCGCAGCAGGTCGGGGTTCTGCGCCAGCGCGCGCAGCGCGACGCCGGCATGGGTGCGCGTGAGGAAGGCCGAGAGTGCCGCGAAGAGCACGACGGCCACCGCGATCGCGATCCAGAAGATCGGCGCGAGGAAGACGTCGGGCAGGACCTCATTGGCCATCGACAGCGGCGTGTCGACCGAGGCGAAGCCGCGCCCGGCGATCATGCCGATCAGGTTCTGCACCACCACCGCGACGCCGAAGGCCGCGACGAAGACGGTGAAGAAGGATCCCTCGTGCCGCTGGATCGGCCGATAGACGAAGCGTTCCATGCCGAGGCCGAAGGCCACCGCCGCGGCGACGGCCGCCAGCGCGCCCAGCCAGGGCTGCCCCGCATTCCAGCAGGCCAGGAAGACATAGCCCGCGATGGCGAAGGTCGCGCCATGGGCAAAGTGGAAGATGCGGGTCGCGCCGAAGATCAGCGCGAAGCCCGCGGCGGTCAGCGCATACAGGGCACCCGTCTGGATGCCCTGCAGCAGGAGCTGGAGGAAGAGCACGTCAGGCGATCGGGACGACGCGGCCGCCGCGGATCTCGTTCACCTGGATCTCGGCCGACATGTCGCCCTTGTCGTCGAAGGTGGCCTTGCCGCCGACCAGGTCGAATTCCCGCACGCGCAGCAGGGTGCGGCGGAGATTCTCGCCGTTCACCTCGGCATTCTCGGCTTCGAGTTCCTTCGCCAGCAGGGCGAACAGGCGCACCGCGTTGTAGTAGTTCGCGTTGTAGGTGCCCGGCTCGCTGCCATACTTCGCCTTGAAGTCGGTGGCGAAGCGGCGCGTGACCTCGGACCCGCCCGTGTAGTCGAACTTCTGGCTGGTGAAGATCACGCCTTCCGCTTCCGGCATGGCGGTGACGGTCGGGATGGACAGCGCGGAGTAGCCGACCAGCGGCACGCGGATGCCGTTGTCGCGCATCCCCTTGATGATCTGCGCCTGCTGCGCGCCGAAGGAGGCGATGTAGACCGCATCCGGGCGCGACTGACGCACGCGCGCGGCAACCGGGCCGAATTGCTGCGCCGTGCGCGGCACCGAGAAGCTGCCGACCAACTCGCCGCCCGCCTTGGGCAGTTCGGAGCGCAACAGGCCAAGGATCGCGTCGCCCAGCGGATCATCGACATAGACGAGCGCGATGCGCTTCAGGTTCCGCCGCATCAGGAAGGGGATGAAGGCCTGGGTTTCCAGATGCGCGAGCGGGATGACGTTCCAGAAATAGGGCGACAGGCCCGACAGGTCGGGGCCCACCGCGCCGCCATTCACCGCGATGGTCTTCGCGCGATCGGCGACGGGTGCGACCGCCTTGGACACGGCCGTGAAGCCGACCAGCACGTAATGCGCCTTGTCCACGTTCACGAGCTTGGTCATGCCGATGACGCCCTGCTGCGGCAGGGCCTGGGTGTCTTCGGCCTGGATGCGCATGGGCCGGCGCAACATGTTGTCGGCGCGCGCATGGTCGATGGCGAGGGCCGCGCCGTTGGTGAACAGCGTGCCGTATTCGGCGTTGGGGCCGCTCATCGGGAAGAGCGTGCCGATCACATAAGGATCGGACCCCTGCGCGGCGGCGGGGCGGATGAAGGGCGCGGCGACGGCCGTGCCCAACAGGGCGCGGCGCGCAATCTGCGGACCGGTCATTGGACGATACTCCCGAGGGGATTTGCTTACTTGCCGTAAGGTTTCTGACGCGCGCCGCGCCGTGTCAACCGTGCGGAAGACGGAATCCCGGTTCGTCCCACGGCATCGCGACGAGCTTTCCGCTGGTCGAAAGCGTGATGTAGGCGGTGCGCATGTCCGGTCCGCCGAAGCAGATGTTGGTCGGCATGCGCTCGGGCATCTTCACGACGCGCAGGATCTCGCCGGCAGGGGAGACGGTGGTGATCTCGCCGCTGACGAGGGTGGCGACGATGATGTTCCCCGATGCCGCGATGGCCAGGCTGTCGAGCCGGCGATAGCCGGGGAACTGGCACAGCATCCGCGCGCCGCTGACCGACGGCCAGGGCTCCTTCTTCAGCAGACCGGGGCCTTCGATGTCCCAGGCCCAGAGCCGCCCGGTCTCGGTTTCCGCCACGTAGAGCGTCTTGCCATCGGGGCTGATGCCGATGCCGTTGCCGCCACCGAAGATCGGGAAGGCGGCCTCGACGATGCGCGACCCGTCCTCCGCGGCCCAATAGGCGCCGCCATGGTCGCGGTCGCGGGCGCGCACCTTGCCGAGGTCGGAGAACCAGAAGCCGCCATTGCCGTCGAACATCAGGTCGTTCGGCCCGCGCAGCGGCCGGCCATCCACCGCGCGATACAGCGTCGCCACGGCGCCGCTGGCGGGGTCCACCGTCTCGATCCGGCCGCCGGAATAATCGGCCGATTGGCCGGAGGGACGCAGCAGCCCAGGCTCTTCATGCCAGGAGAAACCGCCATTGTTGCAGACGTAGAGCAGGCCCTTGGGCCCCAGCGCCAGCCCGTTCGGCGCCCCGGTAACCGTCGCGATGGTGGTCTTCTCACCCCGTTCCGTCACACGGGTGATGCGGCGCGATTCGATCTCGACCAGGGCGATGGAGCCATCCGGCATGCAGACCGGCCCTTCGGGGAAGCGCAGGCCATCGGCAATGATGCGCAGGTCGGGGTTCTCGACGGTCACGGTCATGGAATGCTTTTCCCTTGGACGTTGCCGCGATGATGCCCTGACCGGCGTTGGCTGCAAGGCTTGACGGCTGTTGCGACGCAACAGAGGCTTCCCCCGCCATGACCGCACCCGATCCCGTCACGCTCTCGGTCCTCGACAACCGCTTCCGCGCCATCGTCGAGGAAATGGGGGAGGCGATGCTGCGCACCGCCTATTCCCAGATCCTGAACTCCTCGCGCGATTTCTCCATCGCGCTGTGCGATGCCGGCGGCAGGCTGCTCGCCCAGGCGGACCACATCCCGGTGCATGTGGGCGCGATGCCCTTCGCGGTGCAGGCGGTGCTCGATGCCTTCCCGGACAGCATCGTGGAAGGCGACATCTACCTGCTGAACGACCCCTATCACGGCGGGTCGCATCTGCCGGACCTGACCATCATCGTGCCGGTCTTCGCGGCGGGCAGGCCGATCTTCTACTCCGTGGTCCGTGCCCACCACACCGACATCGGCGGCGGCACGCATGGTGCCTACAACCCCGCGGCAACCGAGATCTTCCAGGAAGGCCTCCGCCTGCCGCCCTTCCTGCTCGGCCAGGATCGCGTCGCGCGGCCGGACCTGGTGCGGCTGATCACCACCAATTCGCGCCTGCCGCGCGAGGTGCGCGGTGACCTGATGGCGATGATCGGCGCGGCGCATCTGGGCGAGAAGCGCCTGCTGGCGGTGCTCGACAAGCATGGCGCGGCGGAGACGGAGGCCGCGGTCGCGGCGATCCTCGCCCTGTCGGAAGCGCATGCGCGGCGCATCATCGCGGGCTGGAAGGACGGCACCTGGAAAGGCGAGGCCTTCCTCGACGATGACGGCTTCGGCAATGAGGACATCGCCATCCGCGCGACGGTGACGAAGCAGGGCGATGCCATCACGGTGGACCTGTCGGATTCCGCGCCGCAGGTGCCTTCCTTCCTCAACTCCTCCTGGCCCAACACGGCGAGCGCGGTGCGCATGGCGATCGCCTATCTCCTCGACCCGGAAGTCGCGAAGAACGATGGCTGCTTCCGCCCGATCGAGATCATCGCGAAGGAGGGCACCATCGTCCTCCCGCGTGAGGGCGCGCCGGTGACGATGTGTACCTCCCATTGCTCGAACGAGATCGTCGAGGCGGTGGTCAAGGCGCTTGCGAATGCCTGCCCGGACCGCGCGATGGGCGGCTGGGGGCGGCGCTTCCGCGTCGCCATCAAGGGCAGCGATGCGCGGCGGCCGGGCCGGTCCTTCGTGTGGCACCTGTTCCATGCCCGCCCGGGCGGCGGCGGCTCCTCGCAGGGCGATGGCTGGTCCAGCGCGGGCGAATGGCATTCGGGCGGCGGGCTGAAATTCGGCAGCGTCGAGATGGCCGAGGCACGCTTCCCGCTCTACTTCGCGAAGCACGAATTCAACCCGGGCAGCGCCGGCGATGGCACCTATCGTGGCGGGTTTGGCGGCGAGCTGGTGATGCGGCTGGAAACGGACGGGCCTGCCGTCGCGAACACGGCGGGCGATGGGGCGCGCTATGGCGCGGCAGGGATGCTGGGTGGCCAGGACGGCGCGCCGCATCACTACACGCTCGATCGCGCCGATGGCACCTCCCGCGTGCTGCGGACGAAGGAGGTCGGGATTCCGCTCGCCCCCGGCGACACGCTGCATCTGCGGGCGGGCGGCGGCGGCGGATGGGGGCCAAAGGAGAAACGCGACCCCGCGGCGCGCGCAGCCGACGCGGCGGAGGGCCTGCTGTGAGCACGACCTATCGCATCGGCGTCGATGTCGGCGGCACCTTCACCGACGTGGTCTGCGTCGCCTCGGATGGCGTGACGACGCTCGCCAAGGCGTCCTCGACGCCGGCCGATCAGAGCGAGGGCGTGGTGAACGGCCTCGGCGTGCTGGCGGATCGTCTCGGTCTTGGTCTGCGCGACCTGCTGTCTCGCACCGAACGCATCGTGCACGGCACGACGGTCGCGACCAACGCGCTGCTGGAACGCAAGGGTGCGAAGGTCGCGATGCTGACGACCGAAGGCCACCGCGATGTCATCGAGATGCGCGAGGGCCTGAAGCCCGACCGGTACAATCTCCGCCTGCCAGCGGCGCCCGCGCTGGTGCCGCGCCGCCTGCGCCTGCCGGTCGTCGAGCGCATCCGCCCGGATGGCACGGTGGAAGCGCCGCTCGACCGAGCCTCGCTCGATGCCGCCATCGCTACGCTGAGGGCGGAAGGCGTGGAAGCGGTCGCCATCTGCTTCCTGCATTCCTGGCGCGACGATGCGCATGAACGCGCGGCGGCCGAAGCGGTGCGCGCCGCGCTGCCCGGCGTCTTCGTCACCACCTCCGCCGAGGTGCTGCCGCAGATCAAGGAATTCGAGCGCTTCTCCACCGCCTGCGTGAATGCCTATGTCGGGCCGATCGTCTCGCGGTATCTCGCGCGGCTGCGCGGGCGGCTCGCCGATGCCGGCTATGACGGGAATGTCTTCGTCATCCTCTCCCATGGCGGCGTCGCGCCGGTCGAGGAAGCCGCGCGGCTTGCCGCCGGCACCGCGCTGTCGGGCCCGGCGGGCGGCGTCGCGGCGGGTGTCGCGCTCGCCGAGCGCGGGCTGGGGCAGGATCTCATCACCTTCGATGTCGGCGGCACCTCCACCGACATCGCGCTGATCCAGGATGGCGAGGCCGCGCTTGGCCGTGGCCGCACCGTCGCGGGCGAACGCATCGCGCTGGAGAGCCTCGATATCGTGACGCTCGGCGCCGGCGGCGGGTCGATCGGCCATGTCGGCGCCGGCGGCACGCTGCAGGTCGGGCCACGCAGCGCGGGCGCGGTGCCCGGGCCCGTCGCCTATGGCCAGGGCGGGACGGAACCGGCGGTCACCGACGCCAATCTGGTGCTCGGCTACCTCGATCCGGACAACTTCCTGGGCGGCGCTCGCAAGCTCGATCGCGACGGGGCGTTCGAAGCGTTCGAACGGCTCGGCGCCGCGCTCGGCATCGCGCCGATGGCGGCGGCGGAAGGCGTGCATCACCTCGCCAACATGCGCATGGCCGACGGCATTCGCGTCGCGACGGTGCGGCGCGGCGTCGATCCGCGGGACTTCACGCTGCTGTCCTTCGGCGGGGCTGCCGGGCTGCATGCGAGTGCCGTGGCGCGCGAACTCGGCATGCGGCGCGTCGCCGTGCCGGTCTTCGCGGCCGGCCTGTCCGCCTGGGGCATGCTGCACACCGATCTGCGCTACGAAATGGCGCGCAGCGAACTCGGCACCGGCGGCGTGCCGGAGGACGAGGCGCTGCGCGGCATCTGGGCCGGGCTCGAAGCCGAAGGTCGCGCCCGCGTCGCCTCCTGGTTCGGCGGCGAGGTGGAAACGAAGCGTGCCGCCGACATGCGCTATGGCGAGCAGGTTTTCGAGATCGCCGTGCCGCTCGAAGGCGTGGCCTGGGATGGCGAGGGGCTGACGGGTCGCGTCACGGATGCCTTCCATGCCCGCCACGAATCCCTCTTCACCTACGCGCTGCGGGAGGAGGAGGTGGTGCTGGTCAATGCGCGGCTCGCGGTGATCGGCCGCTTGCCGCCCATGCCGGTGCCGGAAGCCGCCGCGGGCGGTGCGGCCGCCGCGCCGATCGCGAAGCGGCGCGCGCGCCTGTCGGGGCAGGACGTGGAACTGCCGGTCTACGCCTTCGCTGCGCTGGCGCCGGGACAGGCGATCGTCGGCCCGGCCATCGTGGAGAGCGATACGACCACGGTACTGCTGCTCGATGGCGACCGCGCCGAGATGGACGGGCGCGGTTGGCTGGTCGTGCATCTGCCGCAGGCCGCCTGAACACATTGGCAGGATTGGAGAGGCTTTGCCTCTCCAAGCCGCCTCATCAAGGCCGAAGGGCTTTCGTGATGAGCCGGCCACATCCGCTGTGGAAGTCAGAGGGGCTTTGCCCCTCCGACACCACCCCAGCAAAGGCCGAAAGGCCTTTGCAAAC
>JAYSDS010000005.1:0-76811 GCA_041914265.1 Roseomonas sp. | reverse complement strand
CAAGGAGGCCAACTGTCTCATCACCGATGGATCCCGTTCAGGGGGGAAGGTCAGCCCTCGCGATAGTCAGAAATTTCGGCCGCAAGGGCCTCCAACTTCGTCTTCATTCTGCTCGACACCCAGTCATGCAGGCTGAGCGCCGAGCGTCAGCAAATCCGCGATGTTGAAAGCGACGGCGGTCTCCGCGAAGCCAAGCTCCCGCTGGAAGAACCGCCGCACGTAGACTGGCTCCCGCGCGAAGCCTGCCTCGATCCGCACGATGGCCAGGACGAAGGCGTCCGGGCTATTGAGCGAAGCGAGCAATTCGTTCTTCGTCAGCATGATCACGTCGCCATCAACGTGGCGGCCTTTCACCTCCAGGAAGCGCAGGTGGCCGGCCTTCATGTCGCGGCTTTCGATATCCCAGCCCTTCTTCTCGGCCGAGACGTCGCGCGGCACATGCCCGAGTGCCCTCTCCGCGGCCATCACAGCTTCCATAGCGAGACGCTCCACCTCAGCGCGCGAGGCCGCATCCTCCGCAAAGCCCGCCAGAACGCGCGTTCGCGCAGGCTCGCTCCGCGCAACCAGCAGGCCCTTCGGGATGATTAACGCAGCACCCTTCATGACAGGCGGAAGAGCGGTGATCTGACGTTCGCGCCCCAACTCCTCCTGGCGCTTGTGCAGGCGCTCGACGAGCCGCTGGGCCGTAGCCTCTGCATTGCTGGCGTTGATGCGCTGCTCCTTGCCGGCGCGCTCCTCCTCGCGGAGCCGGGCAGCGCGTGCATCCCAGTAGTTGATCTCGCGGGTGAGGCGAGATCTGACTTCGCGTTCCACCTTGTCGATCTCGGCCAGCCGGCGCCGCTTCACCTCGCCAAGGTGCTCGGGGACGAGCTTCGCGATGGCGTAGCCGAGCGCCTGCTGCTCAACGCGACCCGACAGCCAGGGCGCCGTGATCGCCCTCGCGACCAATTCGCGTTCCTCGGCACTGATGGGTCGGCAATCGAGGTAAGGTGCGGGGCCACCGTCAGAGGCGGTGCCGTCCTCACGGAGATGGATAAACTGCAGGCGCTGAGAAACGGCGCGTGGCTCGCCCGACGTCACAACGCGGCCGTCTCGGATCGCATGCTCGAGGTAGACAAGCAGCCGCGGGGAGACGCCCTCGTCCCCATCATCCACCAGCACGGCGCCTTGCTGCAGCAGTGGCTGGAAGCGTTCCAGCACTACGTCCAAAACGGCGTCGAGCAGCGGATGGCCGGGCGCCATGAGCTCGGCCTGGGGCTTGCCTGAGACCAGACTCTTATCAAAGGCCACGCGGGCATAGCGGTCCAACACGGGATCGCCGCGACCGATCAGACGGTCCCGTTGTTTCAACGCCGGCGGCACGCGAAGGATCTCGAACCGGCCTTTCTCGCGCTCAGCGATCCGCCCACCGAGAAGCTGAAATGCCTCCCGGAAGAAGGCGCCAATGAAGTGCGGCTGTAGGCGGCGCGCCTGAGCCCGCTCCATTTCCTCGCGGATCGCAGTGACCGCGTTGGGATCCATGCCTTCCGAGGTCAGCTTACGTTCGGCGACCAGGCGCTCGATCGCATCCACATCCACCGCGTCGTCGACTTTCTGGAACAGGCGGCTCTTCGTTTCTGGGGCGTCGCCGTAGCGGATAGCGTCCACCAGGAGGTCGCGTAGCGCCTGGCCCTCGAACAATTCGCCGAGGACATCGTAGACCTTGCCGCCAAGCGCGGCCCTGGCCTCCTCCAGCTTTTCCAGAAGCCGACGATAGACCTCGCCTTCCCGGGTATTCGTCGCACAAAGGTTCCAGAGATGACAGACCTCGGTCTGGCCGATGCGGTGGATGCGCCCAAAGCGCTGCTCGAGGCGGTTCGGGTTCCACGGCAGGTCGTAGTTGACCATCAGGTGCGCGCCGCGCTGGAGGTTTACGCCCTCGCCGGCGGCGTCATTCGCGATCATCACCCGCACGAGCGGGTCGGAGTTAAAGGCCGCGATCGCCGCGCGCCGAGCCTCGCGCGCGATTCCGCCATGAATGACGACCACCGAGGCCGGGTCGCCGACCCGGGCAGCAATCTTCTGCTGTAAGTATTCCAGCGTGTCCTTGGGCTCGGTGAAGATCAGGATCTTCCGCCGCAGCCCGGTCGCCGGATCGAGCATGATGGGGTCGTCGAGGATGGCCTCAAGCTCGCGCCATTTGGCATCTTGGCCGGACAGCTTGAGGCGCAGGGCCTGCGATTCGAGATCCTTGAGGATGACGATCTCGGCCTCGAGTTCGGCCAGGGTGGCTGCGGCGGTCGCCTGGTCGGCGATCTGCTCCTCAATGGCCTCCGCTTCTTCGCCGGGCGCATCTTCGAGGTCGTCGGCGTCGAAGCTGGGCAGCACAGGCACGCGGCTGAGTGGCGCACCGCCATTCTGCCGCAGGAGCTTCTCCTCGCGCAGCCGCTCCTCCAGGCGCTTCCGGCGGCGTTCCAGGGAGCGGTGAATGGCAGCCGGCGAGGAAGCGAGGCGCCGCTGCAGGATCTGCAGGGCGAAGCCCACGCTGTTCTGCCGCTTGCCGTCGCCGGAGCGGTCGGCGCGGTTCATCTCCTCCCGCACATAGGTAGTGACGGCCTGGTAGAGAGCCGATTCTGCGGGCGAGAGTTCGTAGCTGGCAGTGTAGGCGCGCCGCTCGGGGAAGAGGGGCGTGCCGTCGAAGCGGTAGAGCTCCTCCTTCGTGAGGCGACGCATCATGTCGGAGACGTCTGCCTTGTGAACGCCTTCGCGGAACCGCCCCTCGAAGCGATCGGCATCGAGCAGCCCCATGAAGAGCTGGAAGTCCGCTTCCTTGCCGTTGTGCGGCGTCGCGGACATCAGGAGGAAGTTGCGGGCCATGCCGCCCAGCAGCCGGCCGAGCTTGTGCCGCTGGGTCTCCTTCACCTCGCCGCCGAAATAAGATGCGGCCATGCGATGGGCCTCGTCGCAGATCACGAGGTCCCACTCCGGGGCGGCGTTTAGCTTGGCCTTCAGCTCGTCCGACCGGGCCGCCATGTCGAGGCGCAGGATCAAACGGTTCCGCTCAGCGAAGGGGTTGCCGGTGACCGAGTTCTCGATCTGATCCCTCGACAGGAGATCGAAGGAGAGGCCGAACTTCTCGGCCATTTCCTCCTGCCACTGCTCAACGAGGCTCCCCGGTGCGACGATCAGGCAGCGCTCAAGGTCGCCACGGATCAGAAGCTCCTTGATGAGCAGCCCAGCCATAACCGTCTTGCCGGCGCCGGGGTCGTCTGCCAGCAGGAAGCGCAGCGGCTGCCGCGGCAGCATCTCGCCATAGACGGCGGTGATCTGGTGGGGGAGTGCCTCGATCTGGGACGCGCTGACGGCCAAATAGGGGTCGAAGAGGTGGGCCAATCGGAGGCGGTAGGCCTCGGAAGCAAGGCGCAGCAGGCCGCCGTCCGCATCGAAGGCATAGGCTCGGCCCGCCTCCAGGAATTCGAAGCCAGCCTCTTCCCCGCGATACACCAACCGCTCGCCAACGCGGCCGTTGACCCTGAAGACGAGGTTGATCGCATCCGAACCGAACCTCGTCACCTGGACGATTTCGGCCACGCCGGCAGTGTCCAGGCCACGAAGTCGCGCCCCGGCCTTTATGTCGTCGAAGGTTGCCATTTCGGATAGATTATCGCGCGTTAATTGACGGAACACCACTAAGCGAAGAGCAATCTCGCCCCGCTTAAGCGTTTCAATCGCGCTTTATCGGATCAGCGGCCGTAGCACCACGGCCCCGATGCGCATTTACGGCCTCTGGATCACCGTCCAAAGTTCGACTGGAAGGCGCGCTCCGAGGCAAGTGAAATACGAAATCGGAGCAATGGTAGTGGGGCCGAACTCGGCCTTCTACCGGGGATTTTCAGGAACGTAGTTGATCGTCGTAGGCAATAGGACCGGAGAGAACTGGCTTCCAGAGAACGACTTTCGGCCTTGGCCGGCACAAGCCGGTAAACAGGTCCGCCTCGAACACCCCAGGAAACCTGCCCCTCAGCGCGGCGCTCGACTGGGCGGAGAGCATGCCTCGGAAGGGAACTGGCGGAGGGAGTGCGCTCGGATTCGAACCGTCGCCGATGGACGACTCGCATCGAAGCAAGTGCAGTGCATTTCGCGGGACCAGACGCTCGGCTGGGGTTGACGATCGCTAAAGGATAAACCACGCGGCGGATGGTGCCGATTGCGACTGGAGCACGACAGCGAAGTCTGGCGCACCATCGCCATTCACGTCGCCAGAAACCAAGTGTCTTATAGCATCTTCCGTTTGAACCCGTAGTTGGCCGGCGACACCCGTGAACTCGGCGGTTCCGATATAGGCAAAGGCCTGATCACCTTCGGCCCCGAGGTTGGCATCGATGGGGCGGAGGTTCACGCGATCCCGCTCGCCACCAGCGTCGAAAGTGAAATCGACGATTAGATCGGGTGATGCCGGTGCACTGTCCTCGGTGCGAAGGAAGCGATACTGATCGTCGCCTGCTCCACCGACGACGGTGTCAGCCCCGCGACCGCCGATCAATACGTCATTGCCCGCCTCACCGCGAATGGAGTCGTTGCCACTGCCGCCGACGATGTCATTGTCGGATGCATTTCCTATCCCGATGAAATTCCCCTGGTTTCCAATATACACCAGCCTCTCAACATCGCCACTCAGTGTGTAAGAATTTGCATATGACCGCACTACATCAAAGCCCTCCCCTTCGAATTCCTGTATGATGTCTGTGGCTTCGCTGACTATGTATCGATCGTCACCTTCCCCGCCAATCATAGTATCCGCGCCGCCCCTTCCATTCAGCGTATCGTCGCCGCCAAGGGCACGCAGTTCATCGTTCCCGTCCCCGCCCCACAGACGATTGTTCGCATCATTGCCTTCACCGACGGCATCTCCGACCGTGACGAAGAACGTGAGATTTTCAAGGTCCGTGCCGAGCGTGAAAGCGGTGAGGCGGGTCCGTACCGTGTCGTTGCCCCCATCCGGCTCTTCGCGAATTATGTCGGCCGCGTCACCAACCAGATAGACGTCGTTTCCTTCGCCGCCCGTCATGTCGTCGGCATTGCCGACAAGACCGCCAAGCAGATCATCGCCATCTCCGCCGATGATTGTGTCAGTTCCCCCGAAACCGAGGAGTACGTCATCGCCAGCGAGGCCTTCGATGCGATCTCCGCAGTGCGTCCCCGTCAATTCGTCCGCGCCACTAGTGCCGATGAGCGTGTCAACGACGTTGGTGAGTTCAATCGATATCTGCTGGATCCGTACCTCTTCGCCGTCGGACACCTTGTAGCGAAAGATCCCGGCCGGCCCGCACGCATTCGGCGCAGGCCGAAACAGCAGGGTCTCCAAAGCTTGCTCGGTCAGAACATCCCCGACCTTTACCGGCGTGATCCCATCGGACTGGAGAATCTGCCCGCGACTTGCGAGCGGAACCCTCAGGACTGTGATCGTAAGTTCATCCTGCCCGAAGAAGGGAAGAACCAGCTCCATTGAGGTAGCAGCCGAGTCTTCCGCCAGTCTAAGGACTGGTGTCCCTTCACGCGCGCTCGGCAGGCTGGTGATGCCGATCTGGATCACAACATCCTTGGAGACCTCGTCGGCATCAGTTCGCGCGCGATAGACAAAGCTGTCCACACCAACGAAGCCCGGGATTGGAGTATACAGAAAGCCTCCGTCGGCACGAAGTTCGATCGAGCCATTCGTCGTGCCAGAAACAATTTCCGCAGTCAGTGTACGCCCACCCGGCGCCCTGTCGCCTGTGAGGAGACCGTCGGCAGCGCGGACAGATAAAGTGCCACCCATGGTCACGAAGTAGGGTCCGTCCGCGTCCGCGCCCACGACATCGTCGATGTCGTCGCCTGACCGCAGCAAACCGAAATAGCGCGCGTTGGTAGCTACCGAACTAAGCAAAAATGTGCCATCAGCGGTCCCGTCAGTAATCCAAGTGCCGTAGGTGCCAGCCGTACCAGCGGACGCGGGAAAAAGCGCTCGCCCATCGCCTGTTTGCCCGGCCTCGGTCCAATTAAAAGGGTACCCATTGGGAGTTAAGCCGCCTGCATATCCAGGCCAAACATCTTTTACCAAATAAGTTCCATCTACTGTTCCATCAGAGATATATAGTTCCTGGCCGACTGTGTTTGCATATGCAGTTGCAGGAAAAACGATCCGGCCATCCGACAGCGGAACATATGGCCCCAAAGTACTTGGACCAGGACCCATGTCTATCCGAAATGTGCCATTGACCGTCCCATCCGTGACTGCAAGGTCTCCATCACTCGTAGTAAACGCCACCCGTCCATCCCCGAACGGTACCATATAGTAGCTCGCACCCTGTCCTTGCGGCTGAAGGCGGAACGTGCCCGGCGTTGTGCCATCGGTGACCCAAAGTGCATTGTCGAAGCCGCTTCGGAAAACCAAGCGGCCGTCCCCGAGAGGAGCGATAACCGGCGACCCTGCTTCGGAGCCTGGGTCATCAAAAGCGACAGGGATTGGCATTTGTGCCGTGCCGGCGGTGGTGCCGTCCGTGATCCAGGCGCCGCCAAGGCCGTCGTCAAAGAAAACGATCTTCCCATCTGCAATACGAATGAAACTATGCGGGTCCAGGGACCCGACGAGCGACGACCCTGCCACCACTTCAATTGCATTCGTCGAGAGATCCAGCTTATAGATACTGGACTGCGACGAGTACGTGGTCCATGCGCTAAACAATACGGTCTGGTTATCCAGGACTGTAAAATTTCGTGCCCCTACAAAGGCATCGCTGAGCAAAACAGTCCCCGACGCGGTTCCATCCGTGACCCAGATATCCTGCTCATTTTCGCCGTTGGGGTTAACCACGGTGCTGATCGCGCTGAAGATCACTCGGCCATCAGGGAGGGACGCGAACGCATAAGGAAGACTGGACCCGCCGCCGGAGATAATATCCTTGAGGACGTAAGTTCCCTCCGTTGTCCCATCCGTGACCCAGGGCTCAAAGCCCGATCCGCCGCCATTCGCCGCAAAGACCACGCGGCCATCCCCAAGCGCGGTAAAGCGGAATGTCTCGAGGGACCGAAAGAACTCCAGCGGCGGCGTCGAAATCGCCGCGGTGCCCTCAGGCGTACCGTCGGTGACCCAAAGCTTGCCATTGCTCGTGAAGATTGTGCGCGGGACGGGGTCCGTGACGGTGACCGTTACGGTACCCTGGCTCGATAGATCACCATCATAGACGGTGTAGTTGAAGGACGCCTCGCCCCTGAACCCGGCGTCGGGCGTGAACGTGATGATGCCGCCTTCAAGCACCACGCTGCCGTTCACAGCCTGGCCTACGCCTGTGATTGCCAGGTAATCGCTATCAATGTCCCCATCATTCGCAAGTAGGGTGTCTGGTGCGATGAGGACTGGCACATCGCGGGGCGTTGTCACGCTGTCGGCGATAACGGTGGGGGCGTCGTTCTCGGCCCCCACGCGCAGCGCGACCGTGGTGGCCGGCCCCGCGTCGGTGTCGTTGCTCCACCGATAGACGAAAGTGTCGGTCCCGAAGAAATCGACATCCGGCGTGTACGTGAAGGTACCATCGTCCGCGAGCGTGACCGTTCCATGCGCTGCCTGCGCAATCAGTTCCAGGCGCGTCGGTCCGTTCCCCGTGATGTCGTCATTCGCCAACAGATTGTTGGCGGCCGTCGCGGGCAGCGCCGCGTCTTCCGAGAGAGTGAATACGTCAGCGAATCGCGACCCGATCGATATCGCGGTGCCGAGAGCTGCCTGTTCGAAGGCGAGATTTGGCGAAGCGAAGCGGAACGTGCCGGCCAGTTGGATGGTCGCCTCAGGCCGCCCATCGCCATCACGATCGATCACGAGCCGTGAGCCCCCTTCGAGGCGGG
This sequence comes from Roseomonas sp., assembly GCA_041914265.1. GTDB lineage: Bacteria > Pseudomonadota > Alphaproteobacteria > Acetobacterales > Acetobacteraceae > Neoroseomonas. The sequence goes on along the minus strand of JAYSDS010000005.1, from coordinate 68,954 downwards.
CGGATGCCTCCGACAATGCCTCGCCGAGAATGAAGATCGTTTCGCCTGACTCGAGATCCGCGATGAAGTCGCCATCGAGGTCTGACAGCGAACCCCAGAAAGTGTCTTGGCCGGCACCGCCGACTAGGACGTCCTCGCCGGCGCCACCCGAAATCGAATCGTCGCCGCCCTCACCCACGAGTTCGTTCGCGGCAGCGTTCCCGCGAATGGTGTCGTTCCCAGCGCCGCCGGCGACGTCCTCGATGTCGATTAGGGTGTCTTCGCCAGTCTCGACTGAGGCGGCGCGTTCTGCGCTCAGGTCGACGAGAAGGGGACTTGCGCTGCTCGCGCTTCCGAAATCAGCAAGATCTTGGCCCGCTCCACCGTCATAAAGATCATCGCCGGATCCCAAGCCCGCCTTAAAATACGAATTGCCGAAGCCATCGAAAACAGTATCATTGCCCCCACCAGGGAGATAGATTCTGTCCAATAAGCCCCCTCTGAAGTCAATAATATTATTGCTCCCAGGAATATTTAAATCAAAATCATTCTCATTAGAGATAATTTGCTGAACGCTGTTGTCCAGAATGATTTCAGTTTCTTCTATTATTTTAATCGCCAAAACCTCGTATAGTTCGACGCCCAGGTCAAAGGCAAGGCTCGTCGATTTTGGTACAGCTGCGTCAACTCCCGCTTGAACAAAAGCTTTTGCGAGATCGAGTGCAGCATTTTGGCGTTCACTTACGCCTGCTGGTGGATCTCTCAGAATCACCTCAAAAAATTCTCGTAAAGCAAATGACGTATCGACCACAAAACTCACAGCCTTGACAGCTACGTTCAGATCGCCAAACAAATCTATCAATATTTCCTTAAATTTACCCTTTGTACTCTTTATAGCCGCCTCAATAAGAACACCTCGGATCTCATCGCCCGATTTTTTCGAAATAAAATCGTAAATACTTGCAAGTCGATCCTCTTCTAATATGTAATTTTGTATTGCTTGTAAAATTCGTTTCTCATTAATATTGTATTTATTGAGATCTTGATTTCCAAACGCGTCGCTGGAAAGTGCAATTCGATATAACTGCCCATCGGCAATATGTGCTGGCGCTTTGCTCTCGGAGGAATCAAGCGCCGCAATATCCATTCTATAAATTTCGAGCGATTCTCTAAGCCCTCCTGACTTCACGAGTACCGGCGCCGTTCCTTCTTCAGCAAAAAAAGATATCGATGAACTCAACGATGCGTACGCTCTTTGCTTTTGCGGCTCCCCAAGATATTCTATTTTAAATTGATGGAGCCACCACTTCATTTCGTCTTTCTCATCGCGCCCGATCAAGTATGTGGAATTCGGGGCCCGTTCAACATATAAGCTGTCATGTTGATCAAGGCGATCGATTGCCACATGCCCACGCACGATGAAACGCTGGCTTGCATCGTCCGCTGATATTTCTTCAGGAGAATCTTTGAACGTAAGATCCGCAACAAACATCATGGTTGGATCAAAAGTGACAGTCGTCGATGATCCTATTACAGTAAAATTATCTCGACCTTGACCACCAATCAGCACTGGCGCTTCACTAAATTTAATGGATTCGTTCAGTATCGCTGCCCCGCTCTCAATTCGACCAGACGCCGACCATATGGTGTCGTCACCTCCACCGCCGCCGAACACGTCTCTCTGCAATACTGTTTGAGGCTCTGCCCCAAGATCGTCGTTACCGCTGCCACCACTAAGGAGATCAATACCGACTCCGCCTTCTATCCTATCATCATTGGCTTCGCCGTAGAGCCAGTCGTTTCCAAGGTGGCCGAACAACCAATCGTCGCCGGGACCTCCGAGCAACGTATCATTCTTGCCGAGGTCCGGATCGTCGCCGGCGCCTCCACTGACCGTGTCGTCCTTCACTCCTGCTACGATACTGTCGTTACCTTCCAGACCATCCAAATTGTTCGCAAGTGTGGGATCGTAAACAATCGAATCTAGGCCCGCCCCCGCTGGGAACTGTTGCGGATCGGGATAAACATCGTCGAATTGGGTGAAGCCGATCAATGGGACCAGATTCTTCGGATCCAGAATCTCGACTCGCGATGTCGGATCGGACCATAGCCTGCCAGCATCGGCGTTCAGCTGCGCGACATCGTCATAGATGCGCAGATACTCAACTCCGTAAAGGTGGAGCCGGTCGAGAATGACATCCGGTTCAGGCTCCGCATTCGGGTCAGGCCTGTCGCCAGGCACGAATGTCTCGACGACCGCACGACGTCCTATCCAGAAGGAGCCATCGCGCAGGTTGAACCCGCCAGATTCTAACGTCGGACTCTCGTATTTCCAGCGCACTTGAGCGCCCACTGGCTTGTGGATAAGCGCCACGTCGCGCTCTGGCATGACTAGGTCTGCGTTCGACGCACCGCCCACCATCTCGTCATAATCTCGGCCCCGGAATCGATCCTCCACCGGGTCATACAAGACGTCGTCGCCCACGCCGCCGGACAGAAAATCGAAGCCGAATTCCTCGAGCCCCGACGAGAAGCCGCCATAGATTACGTCATTACCATCCTCGCCATATAGAAAGTCGTCGCCCGAACCGCCGCGCAGTATATCATCGTCGTCGAGTGGACTGTATCCGAGGGGCTGCGATTCGTTTGTTCCATCAGCCAAGCGCGATGCGCCATATAGAGTGTCAAGGCCATCTCCACCGATCAGGATATCTCGACCAGCACCGCCAACGGCAAGATCGTCCCCCGCACGTAGGTCGATCTGATCGTTACCCTCCCGTCCATCGATCCGATCATCGAAGGCACCGAGGATCGAGTTGTCGTCTCCCGTACTTCCGCGGATCGTCGGCATGCGCGTCGCCTCTTGCTAGAACGGTTGCGATGGCGCGCAGCATGCGCCCTGCTGTCGAAGAAGATTATCGAGCGTCCGCCGCGTTCCGGAAGCAAAATATTAACTCAATTTTAGAGATTCGTATGAGCATCTTCGCGGATGGGACCCGATGCTGCCGGCTGAGTAACTTGGTGGCGCACGTGGGAAGGCTACGCCGCTGGGCGTCAACGGTGCATCACCGCACACATGCTGGAGCCGCAACGCGGCTAGCGCCATGCTGCCCGATAAGGAGGCTGCCAGAGGAGCGAAGTGTGTCGACCGTCCGCAGCAACATTGAGATCGTCTCCCGTGAAATCTGCGCGCGTCTGTACGGGCGGCATTGGCGAGCGAGGCCGAAGCTGGACGCAGACATTAATCGGCACTGGCACATCGTTGCCGCCCTGCTTGAAGCAGGCCTCGTGGACGAGACGGGTGCTGACTTGCTGCCGTTCGACGCCGATCAGCAGACAGCGGCAATCCGTGAATGGCGTGCCCGCCATCCTGATTATGTCGTCCCGCCACGGAAGTTGCCTCGTCACTCATAGAACGTGTGGAGTCACGGTATCCGCCGCTTCGTCACCTGTACCGAGAGTGTCGCCGGACCCAGATCGAAGGTCGCCGTCGGCGAGATGTTCCTGGCCATGACGCGCACGGTGTTGTTGGACCAGGCTGCGGCGTCGAGCTCGATGAAGCGCGTCGACGATGCAAGCGCAACACGGGCGAGGTCCCCCTGCCGTGCGCCGGGAACAGTGACGTCGAGCAGGCTGGTCGCCTCAGGTGCCAGCGATGGCAGATTCCACGCCACCTCCGCCGCGAACTCCCGTTGCCCGACCGGCAGCGCCGGCGTGCCACAGAGCAGCGCCGGTGCCGCCTCGGGCAGACCGTACAGCCGCAGCGCCTCGACCTCGATCTGCCCGTCGAAGCCAACGATGCCGACCTGCGCGAAGGCCACGCCAGGCCCGAGCCGCATCGTCATGCGCTTGTTCAGCGACGCATCCGCCATCGCGGCACCACCGGTCCAGGCCTTGGACGGGACGTTCCACAGCAGCGTGGTGATCGAGGCCAGCGCGTCGCCGGCGATGTTCTCCCGCACATTCATCGCCGCGTCGAAGCACCGCACGAAGATCCGGCCGCCGTCCGCACCGCCGACGAGGGCGTGCGCGAGAGCGAACTCCTTCGCCTGGCTGCACTCCACCACGAAGGCCAAGCCGCGCTGCGCCTCGAGCAGCAACCCGCGCGAGGTCGGCGTGATGTCATCCAGCCCGTTGAAGGACAGCCCGGCCAGCGTCGTGGCGGCGGTAGTGGAGGTGGCGACCACCGCCAACCCCTCGACGCCGATCTCGGTCGCGCTGTGCCGGAAGGCCTGGGCGCGGACGTTTGGCACCGACCCGAGCAGCCGCAGGTGCCGCGAGGCCGGTGCGCGATGGCGGTTGAGCACAGTGTTACCGCAGCGCGTGGCGGTAGCGGTGTAGTCGATGCTGACCTGGTAGGTGTTCGACCAGACGACCTCGTACTCGCAGTCCTGCGCCGCGGCAGTGTGCCGGGCGACGATCGGCGAGCAGGCCTCCATGCGCAGCGCGCGGCCGATGATGGCGGATCCGCTGGTCTCGTTCAGGAAGGGGATCGCCACATTGGGGTCGAGCTGGCGCAGCTCGAAGTTCGGCGCGTCGAACACGTGTCGGTTGTGGTTGGAATAGGCCCCGGCCGCGTTGGACAGCCGGATCCCGAAGCGATCGATGGTGGGATTGATCCCCGTCGCGATGGCGAAGTGGCCGCCATAGTAGCGGATGGAGGTGTTCCAGGCGGTCGCGGTGGCGCAGCGGATGTCAAGCCCGATGCGGTTGTTGAGGATGCGACCGAGATGGAAGGTGCTGTCCTCGACGCCGCGACCGTCGCCCAGAGTTCGCATGCCGATGGTGAAGCCCGAGACCAGCCGCAGCTCGACCACCGAGGCGTCGACGTTGCGCACCAGGATGCCGATGTCGGCCTCGTCGAGCCAGTCGGACTGGGTCTGCCGGATGACCTGCAGCCCGGCATAGTGCTTCTCACCGTTGCGGACGGTGCCGCCATCGCCGAGGGTCAGCACGGCCGCTGGGGCAGCGCCAGTGTAGCGGATGACGCCGTGCATGATCAGCCCACGGGCGCCGCCGCCGAGGGTGACACCGGCGGAGACGTTCCAAGTGCCGGGCGGGATGACGGCGAACTTCTGGTCCGCCGCAGCGCGGTCGAAGGCCGCCTGGATGGCGGCGCGATCATCGGCGACGCCATCGCCGAGGCCGCCGAAGTCGGCGGGCAGCACGGTCTCGCGGTCGCGCAGGTACTTGGCGAGATCGGTCTTGCTGACCGCGGTGTCGAGCACCAGCAGGTCGTCGATGCGGGCAGGCATGAGGGAAGCTCCAGGTCAGAGCGCAGTGGCGGAGACCGGGCCGACGACGGCCGAGACGTTGCCCTCGGGCGAGACGGCGCGCAGCCAGTACCAGCGGGTGTCGCCGGCACTGAGGCCGGTGCGGTCCCAGAAGAGGCTGCTCGGCTCGGTGGCCAGTTTCACTGCAGCGGCGAGGCTGCTGGTCGTCGCCTCAAACACCTGCAGCCGCACCGCGTCGGGCGGAAAGCCACCGGAGAGGCGGATGCCGCCGGCGATGCCCGTTGCCGTGGGTGCCGCCACCGCCGCCGGGACCAGCGCCTGCCGCCAGCCCGACACCGCGCCACTGCGCGCCACGGCGCGCACCCGGAAGCCGGTCGGCTCGGCGGTGGGGACCGCGGCCGCGGTGGCGCCCAATGACCCGCCATAGCCCTGCCAGGCCGCGACGGAGGCCGGCAGGAACTCGACCTGATAGCCGGCGAGGTGCGACGAGCCGACTGCGGCCCAGGACACCGCCACGACGGCAAAGGCGGTCGCCTGCGGCGTCTCCACCGCGATGCTGGCCGGCGCGGCGATCACCCCCGGGTTCGGCAGCACCACGGCCGGATTGCTCCCCGTCGCGCGTTCATCGACCGCCGGGTTCCAGTCCCACACCGCGGCGTCCTCCTCCTCCAGGGTGAGGTCGACACCGCCCTCGGCGGCGAGCGACCAGGCGGTGACCCGCGCCGGGAAGGGCGTCAGCCGGTCGAGCGCGACGGTCGCCGCCTCCCAGGGCCGCAGCCGCAGGGCGGAGAGGTTGGCGGGAAAAGCCACGGTGCGCTGGCGGCGGTTGCGCTCCAGCTCGACCTTCATCAAGCGCTGCACGGTGGCTACCGAGGTGGTCAGCGGAAATTCCAGATCGCGGTAGATCATCTCGCCGCCATCCTGGGCGACGTAGTTGGAGGCGAGCAGCGGCGGGGCGTCGGTCGGCTGCCAATTGGCGGCGGGCTCGACATAGACGGCGCGCACCCCGTTGAAGAGATCCCGCCGCGGCCGCGCGCCCTGGATGGTAACGTCGCCGCGCAGGTCGTCCGAGGTGAGCGTGGCCGCCGGCAGCGCCGGCGCGCCGGCATGGATGAAGAACCGTCCCCCGCTTACCACCACCGCGCCAGCCATCGCGGCCGCGAGTTTTCTGGTGATGGCGATCTTGCCCTCGGCGAGGGACAGCACGCCGTTGGCGGTGTAGCGGCGCTCGTAGAGCCCGGCGCGGGTGCCGACCAGCTCGTCGCAGATATTCGCCGCGGCCATCAACGCCGGAATGTCGATGTCGGACCAAGCAGCCCGCCAGCCGAAGGGTGCGGTGAGGTACCAGGCCAGCAGCAGAGCGGGATTGTCCGACCACCCCACCATGCCGGAGCGCGGGTCGAGGATGGTGTCGGCGCCCTCGACGATGGCGGCGATGTTGGGCGGGCCGGCGGGGAAGGCCTCGGCGGTGAGTTTCAGCCGGACCGCGACATAGGCGCGGCCGCGGCCACGATGGTCGCTGGTCCACTGGCCGCCGGTCTCGGCGATGAGGTTGGCGTCGGCGGCCTGGTCGGGCTCACCCAGATGCCGGTCGATGCGGACCAGGCCGGCGAGCGAGCCGTCGCTCTCCAGCTTGTCGCCGAGGAAGACCTCGCCGATGGCGCGGACGCGGTGCGCGGCGAGCACGACCACCGAATAGAAGTAGCCGTCCGCGCGGCCCTCATCATCGGTCGCCGAGTGCAGGAAGACGATGGGACCCGACACCTTGCAGCGGCCGAGGACGATCTGGTGCTCAGTGACCGGCTGACGAAAGGCCTGGGTGCGGCCGGCGCCGGGCTGGCCGGCGTCGAAGCCAGCAATCGCTGCCGCCTGCGGGCTGAGGCTGGCCTGCTTTTTCTGCTTCTGCGGAAAGACCGACTGGCCGATGGCGGAGACAATGAAGGCGGCGCCAGCGCCGACCACGGCACCGATGATGCCACCGCCGACAGCAGCGGAGGCGATGCCGGCCGCGGCGACGGCAATGAGGGGGACAGCGGCAGGCATCGGGCGCGGTCCTCCGAGGCATCAGTCGATGCGCCAGGCAGTGGTGCAGGTCGTGAGCGGGGCACGGACCAGGCCGCGGGGGCCGACGAAGACCGCGCGGCCGCCGTCCACCACCACGCCGAGGCGCGGTGGATCGCCGGCGAGGACGACGTCGCCGGCGCGGGCAAAGGCCGGTGGGATCCGCGGGAAGCCAGCGCTGTCGGCGGTGGCCTCCAGCGAAGCACGGCTGCGCCAGGCCGGCCGGCGCCCGGTGGCGGCGTGGGCTGCCGCGAGGGCAAACCGCCCGCAGTTCCAGCGATGCGCATCGAACGGACGCGTCTCTGCTGCGGCCAGCAGGTCAGCCAGCCGCGCAGGCCAATCCGGGAGCCGGGCCATCAGCTGGCGGGCAGCCGGATCTCCGCCTCCTGCAGGGCGGGGACGAACTCGAAGAAGCGGTCCCCCGGATACTCGGCCTGCTGGTCCGCATCGGTGTAGCGACGCACCTCGGCGCGTTCGAGATCGACGAGGCGACTCTCGCAGGCGAGTGAGATGCGGGGCTCGGCGCCGTCTACCACCTGCATGGTGTCCATCAGCCCGGCCCAGAGCGGGAACGGGTCGGCGACGAAGGCGCCCTCGGCATCGAGCAGCGCGCCCCACAGTCGCGCCGGGCGGAGGCGGAATGACTGTTCGGCCAGCGCGATGTCCACCACCTCCTGCGGCACCGGCGACAGCGCCAGCGTGATGCGCACGGCGCGCAGCTCGGCGGTCTCCTCGATGTCGGAGACCGCGCCGATGGTGCCCATGCCCTCGTAGACTGTCCCGGCCCAATGGAGCGGCCCGAGCCCGGTCCAGGCGCGGATGGGGCCGGAGGCGAAGTCGAGCTCGACCAGCACCACCGGCGTGGCGACCGGCGCGGTCGCTGCCGCGGCGGCTTGGGGCGAGAGGCGCGGCGTGGCGGCGATGCCCTCGGTCATGGGAGAGCCTCCTCCAGGCGGATGGTGATGGCGGTGAAGCGCCCCGGCCGCGTGGGGTTCGCCCCCTCGTCGTCAGAAGCGAGGCGCATGGCGACGGTCGGCGTGGTCAGCACCAGTGGCTCGGCAAGCGGCGCCGCGGCGCGCAGCGGTGGGGCGATCGGGATGGTGGCCGTGCCGGCGCCGGAGGCGCTGACCGTCTCGGTCGCCATGTAGAGCCGGCCGGCGAGGCCGATATGGTCCCCCGCTCCGACCGCCACCGCATTCGGCCACCAGCCCTGGGTTTGCAGCGACAGCGCGCCGCGCGCCGCGCCGGCCGCCAGCGAAGGCGTGCCGCTGCCGACCACCAGCCCCGTGCCGTCGGTGAAGATGGTCGCGTCCGAGAAGGAGTACGGCCCCGCGGGCACCTCCCCCTGGCTGCGCGGATCGCCGGTGCGGTACTCGCGCCGCCAGTCCCAGATGCGGACCGTGTTGGCCGAGCCGGCGAGCGCCGCGAGCAGCCCCTCCAGCACGCCGGCCTGGATGCGGTTGAGGGGGTCGAAGCTGGCCTCGGCGATCCAGCGCGCGCCGTCGCGGCGCAGCACCTGGGTGGCACGGTTCACCGGCGAGACGAAGCGCAGCGTGTTGTGCTGCAGGTAGAAGCCCAGCCGCGACGGGCGGAGCGAGGCGGGCCAAGGATATTCGGTCATGGTTCGCCCTCCCCGCTACCCGCGCACCGTGTCGTAGGCCGCCCCACCCCTGCGGATGGCATCCAACGTCATCGCCGAGGCCTGCCGCGCGATCTGCCCGGCGAGCAGCCGCAGCCGGGCCTCGACGCCGGCATCGGCGCCGCGGGCGTCGATGGTGATGCTGGTGTGGATGGTCGGGCCGCCACCGCCCGGGGCGACGCCGTTCGGCAGCACCGTCCCGGCCTGGCGGGGGACGAACCATTCGGGGCCCCGCTCTCCAACGACATAGGGTTGGCCAGCGGCGACCGGCCCGCCCTCGGCGCGGAACAGCCCACCCAGCCAGGAGCCGACATCGGTGAACAGGCTGTCGAAGGAGATGCCGGAAAGGCCGGCCGAGACGGCGTTGCCGAGCGGCTCGGTGATGACCTTGCGCGCGAGGATGCGCGTGATGTCCTGCAGCAGCCCCTCCAGCACCGAGGAGAACTTCTCGCCCTTGACGATCGCGTCCTCGAAGGCGCTGGAGAAGGTCAGGCCGAGCTCGCGCACCATGTCGGAGGTGCGGGAGGCGCCCTCCTCGACCCGGCGCTCGGCCCGTTCCAGTTCCTCCATCGCCGCGACCGCCTCGCGCTGGATGGTCTCGTCGGGCACCGCCCGGCCAGCCCGTTCCGCCCGCTCCACCAGGCTGGACAGAGTGGCGAGGCGGCGCTGGTAGCGCTCATAGGCGGTCTCGTTGCTCTGGATGAGCCGCTCGCGCTCGCGCAGCAGCTCGTTGAGCTCCCGCTCGGCCTCGCGCGCCTCCCGCGCGCCCTCGGTGCTGGCACGGCGGACGGCGGCGACGCGCGGCTCGAGGCGGCGCAGCGCCTCGTCGCGCTCCTGGAGCGCCAGGGTCTCGAGGCGGGTGCGCTCGGCGGCAGTGACGCCACCCGCCGCCTCCGCCTCGCGCAGGCGGCGGACGCGCTCCTCGTACTCCCGGTTGATCCGGAAGCGGTCGTCGAGGTCGCGGGTGAGCTCCTGGACGTCCTGCGTCGCGCGGCGACGGCGGGCCTCGGCCGCGGCAGTAGCGGCAGCCTCCTGCTCGCTGCGCTGGCGCTCGCCGGCGGCCTGCTCGCCGCGGGTGATTTCGGCCTGGAGCTCCGTGTATTGCCGGCGCAGCTCCTCCAGCCGAGCGGCGCGATCGACCCCGGCCTGCTGCTCGGCAGCGCCGACCAGGCCGGGGCGGATGCTGCCGCGGCGGGTCTGGGCTGAGAGGCTGGGCCGGCCGTCATTCTGGCTTTCGAGCCGGGCGATCTGCGCCGACAGCGCCTCGGCCTGCCGGCGCATGCCGGCGAAGCGTTCCTCCTCGCTGAGCATGCCGGCGCCCTGGCGGACACCGTCCACCGCACGGGCGGCGGCCGACAGTGCCCGGGCCAGCGCGTTGGACAGGCCGATGGCGCGATCGAGCTGGCCGAGGAAGTTCTCGGTCGCCACGGACAGCTGGCCAAAGGCGCGGCCGAGCGAGAGCGGCGCGCGGTCGAGCTCGGCACCGAGCCGCTCGGTGGCGCGCAGCAGGGCGGGGAAGACCCGTTCGGCGGTGAGCTTGCCCTCGGAGCCGAGCTTGCGCAGTTCGCCGATGGAGACGCCGAGTTCCTTGGCCAGCCCCTCGGCCAGCAGCGGCATGGCCTCGAGGATGGCGCGGAGCTCGTCGCCCTGCAGCACGCCGGAGGCCAGGGCCTGGGCGAGCTGCAACGTGGCGGAGGAGATCTCCTGCGTCGAGGCGCCGGAGACGATGGCGACGCGCTGCAGGCCGCCGACGAGGCGCACCACCTGGTCGGAGGTGGCGCCGATCTCGCGCGCGGCAATCGAGAAGCGCTGGAAGGCGTCGACGCTCTCCGAGACCGCGACGCCGGTGGAGAGCGCGTTGCGGTAGAGCGCCTCGTAGACTTGGCCAGCGCGCTCGACCGAGCCGGTGGCGTTCTGCAGGCGCGAGAGGCTCTGGGTGAGCGCGTCGCCCGCCTGGACCAGGGCACGCGCCGCGACGGCCACGCCGGCGAGCTGGATCCCCCGCACGGCGACGTCGAGCAGTTCGAGCGAGCGGGAGGCGCGCTCGGCGCCGCCCTTGATCTGGTCGAGGGAGCGTTGGCCGGTCTCGCCAACCTCGCGCAGCCCGGCCTTGACCCGGGCGGCATCGTCCAGCGAGAGGCGCACCGAGACGCGGCGGGTGGCGTCGGCCATGTCAGGTCGTCTCCCCCTCGCGGCGGGCGGCGCTGCCCTCGGCCATGCCGGTGCGGATGGCGAGCAGCAGTTCGGCGGCGGCCCAACCGGATGCACCGAGGTCGCGCGCCGCGGCAAGCGCGCCGGCGGTGTCGAGCGTCAGGCCGGACATGGTCGCCTCAGCGCAGGCGGTGCTGGCGGACCAGCAGGCATGGCCCTCGATGCTGGCGGGGGCGTGCGCGGCGTAGGGGCAGGAACTGGCGCAGTCGCGGCCGAGGGCGGCGCAGCCGCGGCAGTAGTCGGGCCCGCAGCCGAAGTGCCAGGCGGCGCGGGCCCTCAGCCGTTTCCCTCGGCAGCCACCGCGGCGACCGGGGCGGTGGCGCGGTCCCAGAAGGCGGCGGCGATGTCGTCGAGGTCCATCAGGCGCTCGACCGCCTCGGGCGAGAGCGGCAGCGGCTTGCCGGCGGCGTCGCCGATACCATCCCAGGCGGTGACGGCGTGCCGCGCGAGCGCCTTGACCAGGAAGGCGAAGGAAAGGCCGCGCGACATGTCCGGGTCGAGGTCCGGGTCGGCGAGGCGGATCGCCGCGAGACGGCGCGCGGCCGCGGCCTGCGCGGCGGCCATGACGGCGGTCGTCACCGGCCGGATCTCGACGCGGATGCCGCGCGGCAGGTCGAGCCAGTACGGCTCGGCCGGGAGGTCGAGGGTGAGCATCAGATTCAGTATCCTTATGAAGAATTTGCGTCTGCCTGCTGGCGTAGAAGCGATCAAAGTCCAGACGATGACGGCAAAGAGCGAGCGGCCGACGCATGGACGTCTCGGACGACTAGGCCGCCTTCTCTCTCCTCAGGTGAGTCGGAATCGGCCGATTTCGGAACGACCCATTTGGGAAGGCAGGTCGAGAAAGCGACCACCAGCGCATCAGTGGCGGACGGATTTCTTCGACGAGGGCGAGGGAATCCCTGGAACACCCGCTGCTGCTAACAAGACTGCCGCCGCGTCTTTTGCAGCCTTGGCAACGCGGGCGTCTCCCTGAACCAGCATCGTCGCGACGGCACCGTCCACGAGCAGCATCATCTGAGTGGCCAGGCTCTCGGGGTCAGGAACACCGAGTTCTCCGAGAGAAGCCCTGAACCAGCGCCGACGGGCCTTCTTGTAGTCGATGGCAAGCTTTGTCACCGCATCGACAGGCTCCGCGGCTTCGGCAACCGCATTGATGAACGGACAGCCGCGATAGGTCGGCTGGGAGAAGTTCCGTTCCAGCCGATCAAATTCGGCCAGGATGCGCTCCACCGGCGGCAACTCCGTCAACGCCGAAGGCTGCTTCCATCGCTCAAGGTAAGCCCGGATGAGATCCGCCTTCGAGGGAAAGTGGTTGTACAGGGTGCGCTTGCTGATCCCGACATCGGCCGCGATCGTATCGACGCCGATTGCCTGAATGCCGTGCGCGTAGAACAGGCGATCAGCAGCCCGCAGAATCCGCTCCTGCATCAACGATTTTGCCTCAGCGCGCAGCGTCATTGCACAGACCTGTTTACTTTTTCCTTGACCGCTCGATCCGAAGCGTTAGGTAAACAGGTCGGTAAAGTCAAACCGGCCGCTCGCCCGAGCCGCCACGCCTGAGCAAGGACCGCCTCATGCACGCATCGGAATGGCTGCCACGTGCCTTTGCTCGACGCGGCATCCATTATGGGTGGGTGGTGATCGGGGTGATCTTCCTGACCATGCTCGCCACATCGGCCGTCATGGGCATGACCGCCGTCCTGATCCTCCCGCTCAAGAGCGAGTTCGGGTGGGACCTCGGTGCCATCTCTGGTGCATTGGGCCTAAGGTTCCTGGTGTATGGCGCGGTCGCGCCATTCACCGCCGCCATCCTCATGCGTTACGGCGTGCGAACCGTCGTCGCGTCTGCCCTGGCGGCAATCGTGCTCTGTCTGGCAGTGACGTCTCAGATGACCGCCCTTTGGCAACTCTGGGTCATCTGGGGCCTGCTCGTGGGCCTAGCGACGGGGGTAACCGCCAACGTCCTAGGGGCGGTCATCGCAACGCGATGGTTCTCGGCACGCCGCGGGCTCGTCGTCGGCATCCTGAGCGCAAGCAGCGCAACGGGACAGTTGCTTTTCCTCCCGCTAGCGGCGTGGCTCTCCGATATGGCGGGCTGGCGCTACGCCATGCTGCCGGGCGCGATCGTCTGCCTGGTCTGCTTCGTTCTCGTGATCCTACTCGTTCGCAACAACCCATCCGATGTTGGATTGCCGCCATATGGCGAGGCGAAGCTCGTGCCTCCCCAGTCTCGCCATGCGCAGCCGAATGCCCTGGCCGTCAGCTTCTCCGCGCTGTCGGAGGTCCTCACCAATCGCACATTCCTGATTCTGGCAGGCACCTTCTTCGTATGCGGACTGTCCACGGCCGGCCTTGTGCAGAACCATTTCGTGCCGCTCTGCGGCGATTTCGGCGTGGCCGCGATGACGTCATCGACCATCCTCGCCCTGATGGGAGGCTTCAACTTCGTCGGGACCATTGTCTCGGGCTGGCTGTCCGATCGCTACGACAACCGATGGCTCCTGTTCTGGTACTACGGGCTGCGCGGCCTCAGCCTGCTCGCGCTGCCGTTCACCGACTTCTCTATCTACGGCCTGACGATCTTCGCGATCTTCTACGGGCTCGACTGGATTGCAACGGTTCCGCCAACGGTGAAGATGGCGAATGATGAGTTCGGTCGGGAGAAGGGGCCGGTGCTGTTCGGCTGGATCTTCTTTTCGCATCAGATCGGGTCCGCCATCGCCGCCTTTGGAGCCGGCGCATCGCGGGACATTCTGTTGAGCTATCTTCCTGCCTTCTTCACCGCAGGCCTCGTCTGCTTGGTGGCCGCCCTGGCAATCCTCACTGTGCGCCGGAAAGCCCAGCTGGTGCCCGCGTAACGGCGACATGGACACCGTGAACGACAACCCATGATAGACTCGCAAACCTACTACCTGTTCCTGGCGACGGCCCTTGTGCTGGTGCTCTCCCCTGGGCCTGACACGGTGCTGATTCTCTCGCGCACCGTCGCCACTGGTTCGAGCGCGGGTCTCATGACGCTGCTTGGTACGCAGGCGGGCAACGTTGTGCATGCGCTGCTGGCGGGCCTCGGCGTATCCAGCATCATCCTGCTGTTCCCTTATGCCTTCGTCGTCCTGAAATATGCTGGCGCAGCTTACCTCGTCTATTTGGCTGTGATGGCGTGGCGAGCACCGGCCACCCTGGACCTCGACGCACGGCTCCTCAGCAAGCGCGGCGGCGCGGTGCGCTTCTTCTGTCAGGGGCTCACCAATAATCTCGTGAACCCAAAGATGATTCCGTTCTTCATCGCCCTGTTTCCGCAGTTCGTGCACCCGGAACGCGGAACGGTTGCGCTGCAAAGCCTTGTCCTCGGCGTCACACTGGCAGTCATGGCCATCGTGTGGGTCAGCTTGCTCGTCGTGATCGTGGGCCGCTTCAGGGCGACCGTCGCAACCAACACGCTCTTCCTGAAAGTGGCCAACAGGCTTGCCGCCATCACCTTCTTTGGGCTGGCCTGCCGCCTGGCAACCGAAGATTCCAACATCCCGTGACCCTAGGTGAGTGAGATCCAGCGCATGACGCAGCGAAGCTACAAGGTCGTGGATGCCTTCTCCTCTCGGCCGTTTCTTGGAAATCCCGTCGCGGTCGTTCTCGATGCCGAGGGCTTGAACACGGAAGAGATGTTGGCCATTGCCAAATGGACCAACCTCTCGGAGACGACCTTCGTCCTTCCACCTACTACGAAGGACGCGGACTATCGGCTGCGCATCTTCACCCTGAGCGGCGAGCTTCCCTTCGCTGGCCACCCGACGCTCGGCAGTGCGCATGCCCTGCTAGAAGCAGGCCGCGTGACACCTCGCAATGGCAGCCTGGTCCAGGAATGCCAGGTCGGCCTGGTGCCGTTGCGGGTAGAAGGCGAGAGGAAGGATCGCCGGATTCATCTGAGCCTTCCCGAAGCGAAGGTGACGCCGTTGCAGGCCAGCGAGATTGCGGAACTGGAAGCCATCCTCGGGCAGCCGGTCGAAGCCGATGCCGTGCCCTCCATCATCAATGTGGGCGCGATTTGGATCGTCGCGAAGCTGGCCGACGCTGCGAGGGTGCTATCCCTCAAGCCAGACTTCGCACGCTCCGGTGAGTTCGAGCGACGCCTCGGCGCGAACGGGGTGACCGTCTTCGGAGCCCACGAGACAGGTGAGGCTGACATTGAGGTCCGGTCCTTCGCCCGTTCCTGCGGCGTGGACGAAGACCCGGTTTGCGGCAGCGGCAACGGCAGCGTCGCGGTATTCCATCGCGAGCGTGGGCTGATCCCCGCGAGCGGCGCCAGCTACACGGCGGCGCAAGGTCAATGCGTCGGTCGAAACGGGCGCATTGCGGTGCAAGTGGGACCGGACGGGAAGGTGAGTGTCGGCGGGGCGTGCGTGACCTGCGTCGATGGCGTTCTGACGACCTGATCGCTGGCGCCGATGCCGACAATGATCAATGCTAGCTGTCGGGACCGAGGCGTTCAGCACCCAACGGCAATGGTTGGGTGATTCGGGAGAGGCCGCTCTCGGGAGATTGAGCACAAGGCGGACGTGGCATTCGCGAACTAGGACCGGTGGCGTCCGTCAAACTCCCACATTGGGATTGTGGTGAGTAATCACGCATACTCCGTCTCCGCCTGCTGGTTCTTCAGCACCGCCGTCATCATGCGCGTCGCTGTCGCGTTGAAGGCGGCGCGGAACTCGAAACTCGCCTCGATGCCGCCCGGCCCTTCGACCGGGGTCTTCGCGAGCGCGAGGTAGACCTCGTGCAGCGTGAAGTTCAGGCTGCGGTTGGCGTCGATCGTGTAGCTGAAGGCGAACTCGGCCGGCGCGTTGGTCTGCGCCTGGGTCAGCAGCGTGGTGTCCGCGAAGCGCGCGGTGATCTGCCCGGTGGCGCGCGCGATGCCGGGATCCACGCCCTCGACCTTCCGGTCGGCGCGGATGGTGCGCACCATCTCCATGCCATTGGCGTAGGTGAGCCGCGCCCCGGTCACCTGGGCAAGCGCGGCCCCGTTCCGGCTGATCGCGCCCTGCGCCTTGTTGAAGGCGGTGTAGGCGGCGCTGGTCGGCGTGCCGCCCGAGCTCGAGGCGCCGCGCGTCGAGCCCTGCCCCATCAGCCCGAAGGTCGCGGTCGCCGGGCCGGTCGGCGAGAAGTCGACCTCCAGCGTGTCGGCGCGCACGCCGGTGCAGAGATCGTAGTTCGGCACGTCGGGGTAGCCGATCTCGATCGCGTTTGACGGCAGCGCGGCAGCACCGGATCCGAAGCTGTGGATAAAATTCGGGCTGGTGCCGGTGGTGGTGGGCGGGCCGAGCAGCAGGCGCAGCCAGTGGCCGATGTTGTTGAGGTCCACCGGCACCACCGCCTGCCCCTGCACGGTGACGGTGTCGAGGAAAGGTGCGGCCGGATCGCGGCTGCTGCCGACGCCGATGACGTCGGCATCGAGCAGCGGCTGCTCGGCGCCGAGATAGCAGGAGAGGAACGGCATACGCAGCCAGTCGCCCGCGGGCGCGGTGCCGTAGGTCGCCTCGGGGATCATGAGCAGACGGCAATTGGCGCCGATGGCACGGGGCATCGGAGATCTCCGGGATCAGCGGGAGGGAGAAGCGTCAGGCCAGCGGCGAGCCGCCGACGGTGAAGAACAGCGCGACGGGGACCGAGGCAGCGCGGGCGGCCGCCGCCCCCTCGATCTCGACATCCTCGAAGTCGGGCGCACCGGGCTGCGCCCATTCCACTGCGC
The DNA here is from genome assembly GCA_041914265.1 of Roseomonas sp. Taxonomy (GTDB): domain Bacteria; phylum Pseudomonadota; class Alphaproteobacteria; order Acetobacterales; family Acetobacteraceae; genus Neoroseomonas. Next base: position 52,087 of record JAYSDS010000005.1, on the reverse strand, counting down.
CGCCGAGGGTGCGGTCGGCGGTGATGGCGGCGGCGATGTCCACCAGCAGAGCGTCGAGCAGCGCGGTGCGTGCCGCCGACGTCGAGCCAGCGACGGTGACCTCGATCTCGGCGCGGTGCTCGATGGCCCAGGCCAGCGGCGAGAGGATCGCCGTCTCCTCGACCGTCTCGCCGTCGCGGATGACCACCAGCCCGCCCGCTGGCAAACGCTGCGGCACGGTCTCGCCAAGCAGGACCAGAGGTGCCGGGTTCCTGCCGGCCAAGGCTGTGCCGAGCCGACTTTGCAGTGCCGCGATGGCGGCCTCCCGCACGCTCATGGCGCCGCCCTCCCGCTCTCGCGCTCCCACGCTGCGACGAAGCGTCCGGGCAGCCGGCGCAACCCGCGTTCGGCGGCACCCTTCACGTCCAGCCGCTTGGCCAGCTTCACCTGCGGCAGCAGCAGGAACATCGGCACCATGCCGCGCGCGAGCATGCCGCGCGCCCAGGCCTCGCGGCCCTTGCGGTTGCCGGTGCCGATCTCGGCGAGGCCGCCGGCGACCAGACGGGTCCGGCGACGCCGTCCTGTCTGCTCCCCTTGGCGCAGCGGCAGGCACCACACGAAGCCCCGTCCCGACTGGAACGGCCGCAGGAAGCCCTGGCCGGAGGCAACCATCTGTGCCGGCGTGACCCGCATGCCCTTCTCGCCGCGACCGCGGCGCCCCCGCGCCGCGTTGAAGCCGGTCGGAATCGCCAGGAACTTCCGCCCACCCTTGGCGCGGATCAGCGCGCCGCGCTCGAAGGCGTCGATCACGTTCGGCACCTTGGTCCAGACCAGCCCGGCAGGCCGCAGCGACTGGCCGCTGCGCGGAAACACCTGCGAGCGCCAGGCATTGGCGATGCCGCGCGCGTTGCCGCCGAAGCTGCTGGTGACCTGCCGCCGCAGCTCCTGCTTGACCTGCTCGGTCTCGGCGCGGATCGCCGTCATTGCCGCGCGCTCGCCGGCACGGACCTCGGCCGCGAGCATCTGCCGCAGGTCGCCGACGATGCGGGCGCCGAGCCTCACGGCGTGCCGCCGCCGGGCGGCAGGCCGGTGCGGTGCCGGATGATGGCGACCGCCAAGTCATGCAACGCCGCCTGGCCGAGGTAGCCGAACACGAAGGCGAAGAGGAAGCGGCCGTACTCGTTGAACTCGAGGAAGCCGCCGAGGGCGTAGCCGGCGCTGCCGACCAGGGCGGCGGAGGGGACCTCCCAGGCGAGGCACCAGCCGAAGCGCCGGCGCTCCGGGTTGTTCCAGCGTACGAAGCCGCCGGCGAGGCCGGCCGCGGCGCCGAGCAGCAGGTCGCGCAGGATCTCCAGCAGAGTGAGGGCGTTCTGCGGCATGGCGGATTCCTATCGCTGGCAGAGCACGCGCCAGGCGGTGCCGGAGGCATCGCGCTCGGCGTGGGTGACGGTGAGCAGGTCGGGGCCGAGGGCGAAGCTGTCGCCGGCGGCGAGGTCGGGCAGCGTGGCGATGGTGACGGAGAGGATGTCGGTGGCCGAGAGGATCTCGGTGCCGAAGGCGTCCCCTACGCGATCGGGCGACGACCGCAGGACCCGGACCGCAATTGCAGGGCCGGTGCCGCCCTGCCGGTAGACGGCCTCGACCCCGAGGTTCGGATCGGCGACCAGCGCGGCCATCGCATCGGCGAAGGCGTTCATCGCGCGCAGGCCCCGCGGATCCGCGCGCGCAGATCGCCGTAGTCGTCGATCATGCGCACCAGCACCGATCCATCCGGCAGTGCCGCCAGCGCCTCCGCCGCGTGTCGCTGGGTCTGGCCGACATACGGCACCAGCGCGAAGCACACCGGCTCAGAAGCGACCGGAGCGCAGGCGGCCAGTAGCGCCATCAGCACGATACTCGGCAGATGCCGCATCGGCTCTCTCCCTGGCCTCAAAGCTGTCCTGGGCCACCTGCCGTTCGACCTCCGCGCGGCCCTGCCGCCGGCCCATGGCCAACAGCGCCAGAACCGCCCCCGCACCCGCGAGGGCGGCCGCGACCCACCCGCCGATGCGGGACCGGAGGCTGGCGAGCAGCGCGGTCATGCGGGCTGCCGCAGGCGCCAGAGCAGGACGCCGAGGATGGCAGCGAGGATCACTGCGATGGCGACCATCGGCGCCAGGCTCCCGAGCGCCTGGATCGCCGGCGCCGCCTGCGCCGCGACGGTCGCCACGCCGGCCGCACCGACTGCCACGGCACCGCGGCCGGTGCCGGTGGTGGTGGCGACCTGTCGCAGCGTCGCCGGCGCGGGCGGCGGCACACCAGCCAGGGTCAGGGCGCGATCGATCACCGCGGCCGAATAGGCGAGCCCGGCGCATTCATGGGCGATGATCGCCTCGACCATCGGGCGGAGCTGGTCGTGCCGGTGCAGGTCGACCGGCTCCTCCGCGCCCACACCCATGCGCCGCGCCACCACCGCGACATAGGCGCCGGTGTCGTTCTCCCCGGGCGGTGCCCAGCGGTCGATGATGCCGCGCACCGTCCGCAGGCCGTGGCGATCCTGGTAGGTGGTGAGCAGGGCCGCCAGCGCGCGGATGCCATGCTCGTGGCTCACGAACCGGCAGAAGCGCCCGTCCGAGGGCGGATCGGCGAGCCCCTGCCATCTGTTCGCGGGGACATGCTCGATATTGCCCGGATTGCGGTTGCGATAGCCCCGCGTGGCCTTGGGATCGATGCGGCTCATGCGCCGCTCGCCGGCACACGGGCCAGCATCACGCGGACCGTGGCATCGGCGGCGAGTGCCGCCACGGTGCAGAGGCCGACCTGGAAGTTTCCGGTGGCGGTGGTGGTGATGCGGCGGTTGGTGTTGTCCCAGAACACGCGGGCGCCCTGGCTGATGGCGAGTGCGGGCTCCTTGGTCAGTTCGAACTCGCCGCGGGTTTCGCAGTCGACGCTGGCGTTCTGGGCGGCGTCGGACGCCGCGACCCCGAAGAAGGCGCCGACCAGCATGCCCTGGCCGGAGAGGATGCCCCCCGAGTACGGCACCACCATCGGGATGGAGCGCGCGTCGGGACGGATGCAGTTGCGCATGGGTAGAAGGTCTCCTGAAGGCGCGCAGGGCGCCGACCGGCTCTCCGGCGGCGCCCTGACGCGATACGGATCGGAAGGAGGGAAGCGGCGGGATCAGGTGCCGGGGTTGAACCAGGCGCCGCGCCAGTCGATGGCGCCGACGCCGAAGTCGAAGATCACACTGACCTCGACGCCGTCCGCGCCCTGCACCGGACCGGTGGTGACCTGCGGGCCCTCGGCGCCGTTGAGGTAGCCATAGACATAGACCGGCGCCGCGACCGGGTCGGAGAACAGGTACCAGCGGTTCGCCCCGATCAGCGGCTCGATCACCGGCTGCACGAAGCCGGCAAAGACGTTCGCCTTGCCGATCTCGCTCGCCTGCACCACCACGGTCGCCTGGCGGGCGGCGAGCTCGAGGTTCGGTCCGACCAGCAGCCGCATGGTCTGGCCCATCGAGATCGGCAGCCCGTCCAGCGTGCGCTGCTTCATGATGGCGGTGCGGCCGGCGCCGATCGTCGTGGTGTCGAGCACGGTGCCCGTCCCAGCCTTGTTGGCCCGCGCGGCGCCGGTGGCGAACACCGGCGCGCTGCCGGTGGTCAGCGTCGGGCCGTCGCCATTGGCGCTGTTCACCAGCTGGTAGGCGGTGGCGTTCTCGAACTCGGCGACGCGGCGGCCGATGGCGGCGGCGAAGTCGGTGAAGGCGCCGAGGTCGTCGTTGACCAGCATCGGCCGCGTGACGCGGATGCGCCGTGCGAAAGTCTGCAGGAGCACGATCTCCTGGCTCTCGGACATGGTCCCGACCTGGATCTCGCCGTTCTCGGCGAGCGGCAGCAGGGTCGGGAAGTCACCGATGCGCAGGTGCCGGTGCGGCTTGAAGTCGCGGAAGTCGCGGCGGAGGAAGATCTGCCGGTAGGTTGGCTGCGCCGGCTGGTAGGCGGCGAGCAGCATCTTGTTGGCCGCGGCCGCCAGCAGCAGCGGGAAGTCCGAGCTGGAGTGGAAGGCACGCTCGGCGAGCAGGGTGGGGTTGCGCGGCACGCTCCGCTCGCCGCGGGCGCGCAGCAGCTCGCCGATCATGTCGGAGGGCCGCCAGCCCATGAATTCGGCGTGACGGCCCAAGCGACCATTCTCCCCCTGGGGCTGGTAGCCGGGCATGGCGCGGGCGGCGAGCGCCTCGGCCATGGCGTCGAGGATCTGCGCCGGGTCGTCGTGGCCGGGGCCGGTCTCGGGGCGGGCGGGGATGGAGGGACGCGGCCCCTGCACCACCAGGGCATCGAACAGGGCGCGGCGGGCCTGGTCGCCGGTCCAGCCCTGGGCAATGGCCTCGGCACGAACCGGGCTGATGCGTTCCGCCGGCAGCAGGGCCCGAGCGGCCTCGACAGCGACGTCGATACCGGCGATGCGCTCGCGCTCGGCGCGCTGCGCCTCGGCGCGGACCGCATCGAGGTCCGGTGCGGCGCGGGTGGGTTCCGGTGCGGGCGCGCTGGGCGCGGGGCTGGGCGTGGTGGTCACGATGGTCTCCTGGGGCGGGGTGGGCGGCGCGGACGGCGCGGGAACGTCCCGGGCGGCCGGCGCGGCCGGGGTCTCCGGCGTCGTCTCGGGCATGGGTGGATCCTCGTCAGGCAGGGCAGGTTCGATCGCGACGGCGGGCGTGCCCTGCGGCGCCTCACCCCGCACCGCCGCATCGCGATCCACCGGGACCGGCACGACGGAGATCTCGAAGGGCTCCCAATCCACCGCGCGGTGGACGGTCTCGCCGGTCGCGGAATCCGGCCGCGGCTCGTAGCGGTGCACGCGATAGCCGACACTCACGGCCCGCAGCGTGCCGTCGGCGATGCGCTGCCAGATCGGCTCGACGTCAGCGGCGGCGGAGAACTGCAGCGTGGCGTAGCCGCGGCCGCGCTCGAGGCGGGCGGCGGTGACGCGGCCGAGCACGTCGCGCGCGGCACCGCGGCGGTGGGTGTCGAGCACCGGGGCGCGGCCGGAGCGCAGCGCCTCCATGCGCACCGCGTTCGGCGACATCTCCAGCTCCTCGGTGATCAGGCCGAGGGCGGGGACAAAGTTGCGGGCGCGCGCACCGGTCGACCACACCACCTCGACGGTGCGCGCAGCGCGGTCGACGGTGGCAGGGGCGGTGATGGCGCGCTGCGCCACAATCGACTGCCCAGCAGCAGGAAGTCGATCGGGCGCAACAGCAGGCTCCGGCGCGGGGTCGCCCCCGCCCGGTTCGATCGGTTCGGTCATGCTCAGCCTTGGGGTGCTGTGTCTCGGGGCGGCGCTGCTGCACCGGTCGCCGCGATCTCCACCGCGGCCATCTGCGCGGCGTCCTGCGCGGCGCCGGACTTCGCGACCCGGCGCGGATCGGTGTCGAGCGAGATACCGGCCTCGTCGAGCAGGGCGTTGGCCTCGCGGATCATCTCCACCGCCGCGCGGAAGTCATAGCCGAAGGCGCCGGCGGCCTCGGGCTGCGGCACGAAGCCGGCCCGCACCTGGGCAATCAGCGCCGTGGTGTCCTTCAGCGGGTCGATCATCTCGTGCGCGGGCGGGACGTGGCTGACGCCGTCCGGCATGTCCACCGCCCACAGCCCCAACATCGCGCCCTGCGCGTGGAAGCGCTCCGCGATCGGGCGCACCAGCATCGGGATCAGCATGCCGTACTGGACCTGCTCGCAGAGCCGGCGGAACTCGATCTTGCCGGCGCGCAAACTGGAGTAGTTCGCCTGGGTCAGGTCGCCGGAGACCTGGTCGTAGGTCAGCCCGGCGCCGACCGCGGCGGCCTCGAGGGCGCGGCGGGCGAAGGCGGCATGTGAGCCGCCGCCCGAGGGGTTCACCACCTCCACCGAGCCCATGCCGCGGCGATACAGGATCATCCCTGGCTCGAAGCTCTCGACGGCGCGGCCCTGGGCGTCGCGGAGCAATCCTGCGGCGGCTCCCGTGAGGGCCTCGTCGCCCTCCTCGGTGACCACGGCGGCGAGGCAGGCTTCGATCTTGGCCTTCATCAGCAGCGCGGCCTCATAGTCGCCGAGATCGCGGAGCCGCAGCAGCACCGGGGCGAGCCAGGACACGTCGCGCAGTTGGCCGGGCCGGCGCTTACGATAGATGTGCAGCACATCACCGGCGGGGATGCGCTCGCTGCTGAGCCAGGTCGCACCCGGCAGGATCCATGCGGCGCCAGGATGCACCCGATGGAGCCAGTAGCCGATCGGCGCGCCAGCCTCGCCGAGGGCGATGCCCTGGATGGTCGGCGCGCCGTCGACCAAGCCATTGCGGGCGGTGTCGAGGTGGTCCCCCTCCAGCACCTGCAAGCGCAGGCCGATCGGATTGGCGGGCGATGGCGGCACCATCAGGAAGCGCACGAAGCACTCGCCGCTTTCTACGACCGCCCGCATCACCAGCGCCTGCAGGCCGTAAAGATCGAGCCGCCCCTCGGCGTCGCAGGCGGTGCTCTCCGCCCAGCGCTGCCAGGCGCGGCCATGCGCATCGTCGGGCCAGCGGGTGGTGATGCCGGCGCCGACGGCATTCCCGGTCCACAGGTCGACGATGCGGCTGGCATAGGGATCGTTGCGGACGGCATCGCGCGCCCGGCGCGCGACCGTGGCCGCGGCCATGCCGACTTCGGCATTGGCGCTGGCGCCGGACGGCGCCCAGGCGGAGGCGCGATGCTCCTGCGCCGCGGCATAGCCGCGCAGCGCCTGCCATGCATCGAGGAGGCGGCGGGTCATGCGGTCGATCACGCACCACCTCCGCGCGTGAAGCTCGCAAGTGTCATTGAAGGCCGCCGCGCCATGCTGTTCTCCGCCCCGTACAGCGCCGCGAGCGCTCGGCCGAGTTCGTCGAGGCTGCGGTACTCGACGGTGCGCCCGTCGAAGGTCACGCGCGTGGTGCCGCCGGTGTAGGCGGCCGCCAGCACTGCCGCGCGGCTGCCCGCGGGCTGCGCCAACGCCCAGGCGAGGACAGCAGGATCCATCACGCCGCCCGGAGGGTCGGCAGCGGCGCCGCCGCGTTGACGAGGTAGGACAGCCCGGTGGGCGGGTTCGGCATAATCGGCACGCCTGCCTGGTGCGTCAGCGCTGCGAAGAATCCGTTCTCGCTGCCGGTGGTGCCACCGCCGGCCCCGCCATCGGCAGATGCCGAGCCAAGCAGCAACGTGTTGCCGCCGCTGAACGCCTGGGTGCTGGTGCCACGCACGGAGGGCGTGCCGGAAAGGCAGAACAGCAGCCACCAGATGCCGGCCGGGATCCAGCGCGGCTGCGCGAAGGGGCAGAGCGCATTGCCGGCCGCAGTCGTGTCGGCGTCCGCTTGCGGCTCTTCGATGAGGCGCCCGGGATGCCCCGTTCCGTCGTCGGCAACCAAGGCCATGCGCAGGAGGCCGGCGGCGCCCGTCGTCACACTGACCGCCATAGCCGAGAACAGCCCGGGCCGGGCCAGCACGTAGGGGACGCAGTACAGCCGGCTCGCCGTCATCGCGACGGCGCCGCCGACCGCGCGCGCATGCTGCGAGGCGTAGAACCGCCCCGACACGTAGGGCAGCATCGCTGGCGCTGGCGGCAGGGAGTGCTGGAACAGCGCGGTCATGCGAGTGGCCGGATACCGAGGGTGAGCAGGCGCTCCGCCGCCTGATTAACCGGCGCGGCGGCGAGGCCCGAGCGCAGCCGCAGCCAGCGCCAGCCGAGCAGCAGCGTGGGCGGCAGCGTGAGCGCGCGGCCTGCGGCGACCATCAGCACCACCTCATTGCCGAGGTGGTCGTGAAGGTCCGCCCAGCCCGATGGCTCGCCCTCGTCGAGCGAGCCCTGCAGGGTGAGCGGGGCGTCGGTCCAGGCGACGGGCAGCAGCAGCAGGCAGACACCGTAGCCAACGCTGGCGACGGGCCCGCTCAGCGCCTGGCCGGCGGCGATGCTGGTGCGCACGGGCACGATCGCGGTCATCAGAATCTCCAGTGTCAGCGCAGCCAGCCCTGGCGCGGGGCGAGCCAACCACGCGGGCGATGGGCGCTGGGTGGTGTTGCGGGCGCCGCCAGTTCGGCCTGCGGTGACGCCGGTGGGTGGGCGACATTCCCGGCGGCGGGAAGTTCGCTCGGCCGCAGCGGGGCATCGGCGATCTGGTCCCGCAGCTGCTGCCAGAAGCGCTCGCCGTAACGGTCGGCACCGAGCAGCCACAGGGCGGCGCGGGCGAGCACGGCGCAATCCAGCGCTTCGTTTCGTTCCCTGAGCTTCGCCCATTCCTGCCGGGCAAAGCCGCGGCGGTCCTTCGTCGTCCGCAGTTGCTCGGCGACCAGCTGCTTGACCCACTCAGCCTCGATGCCCCGCGGCAGATGCACCCAGCCGGGCGGCACCTCCTCCGCGTCGCCGCGACCGAGCCAGAGCCGGCGGTACAGGTCGGCCTTCCAGGTCGAGACGGAGACGGTCCACAGCTTCAGGCCGCGCCGCAGCTTGCGGCCATCGACCAGCGCGTCCACCGGCGTCGGACCCTGCACCGGCTGCGCCCGGTTCCACCCATCGACGCCCTTGGTCGGTGCGATGCGCGGATCGCGCAGGCGACGCAGATGGCCATAGACGGCGGCGGTGTCGCGGCCGCCGGTGTCGATGCAGAGCCGGGCGATGCGTATCGCGCCACCGCCGTGGCGCGGCCAGTCCCGCGCCAGGAGTTTCGCGAGTTCGTCCCAGGGCTCGCGATCCCGCGGGCTGCCGGGGATGACGAGGTGATCCACCAGCCAGGAGGAAAAGCCCTCCGCCCAGCCCCAGACGTCGCATTCCAGGCGATCGTCCTGCACGTCCACGCCGGCGGTGAGCACCAGCGCGCCGGTGGGCACCACGCCCATGCGGAAATCCTCGCGCCGCTCGACCAGGCGCTCCCAATCCGGCGCTTCGCCCTGTTCCTGCCAGGTCTCGCCCAGCACCGTGTTCTTGAAGGTCTTGATGTCCTCCGGCTTGCCCTGGGCGGCCTCCCAATCGCGGGCGATCTGCGCCCAGGAGAGCCAACCCACCGGGGAGTAGAGCGCCGAGATGTGGAAGCCGATGGTGTGCGGATCGGCGGATTCTGCGGTGGGGCGCCACTCGCCACCGCCGAGCATGGCGGTCTTGTCGTGCTCCTGCATCGCGTGGTCGCACGCCGAGCAGTGGTACCGCACCGTCTCCGGCGCACCCTTCTCCCAGATCAGACGCTCGAAGCGCAGCCACTGCATCTCCCCGCATTCGGGGCACGGCACGAAGAATCGCCGCTGGTCGGAGGCAAGATACTCCCGCTCGATGCGGCTGCGGCCGGCGATGGTCGGCGTGCTGACCAGGAAAGCCTTGCGGCGCCAGCCGAAGGTGCGGGCGCGCGCCTCGGCCAGAGCAATGGGATCGCCCTCGCCGGCGACGTCGCCAGGATAGGCGTCCACCTCATCCAGGAACAGGAAGCGCGCCGTCATGGAGCGCAGCCCGACCGCGCTGTTGGCGCCCGTCAGCACCAGGATGCCGCCGGGGAATTCCTTCGACAGCATGGTGTTGCCGCTGTCGCGGGCCCGGGCCGGCGCAACCCGCTCTCGCAGGGCGGGTGTTTCCTCCAGCAGCGGGTCGATGCGCTGGCGCGAGAAGCGCTTGGCCAGTTCCACGGTCGGCTGCACCGCCAGCGCCGGCGCCGGCACGTGGTGCATGATGTAGCCGAGCCAGTTGTTACCGCTCTCGGTCGCGCCGACCTGCGCGCCCTTCATGAACACGACGCGCCGGGCGGGATGCACCGCCGACAGCGCGTCCATCACGTCCTTCAGATAGGGCGTGCGGCTGGTGCGCCAGGGGCCCGGTTCCGCGGAGGCGCGGCTGCCGAGCATGCGATGCCGCTCGGCCCATTCCGACACGGTGAGCTGTGGCGGCGGGCGGAGCATGGCGCCGACGCGACGGCGCACATGCTCACGGCTACGGAGGCCGGTCCCCTCCGAGGCCTGCGGGATCGAAGCGATCGGCCGCCTCCGTCAGCAGGTCGTTGATGTGGCTTTGCAGGATGGTCTGCAGGAGATGCGGGTCGACGCTGATCTCGGCTGCGATCAGGCCCGACACGCGGGCCGGCCAGTTCAGCAGCGCGTCGCGCATGGTGCTGCCGATCTCGTCGAGGGCGGCATTGGCCTCGGTGACGTCGACCAGCCGACGCTTGGTCTCATCCAGCGAAAGGCGCTGCGCCTCCACTTTCAGGGCCAGCTGCGCGACCTTCAGTCGGGCGAAGGGGGTGCCCTCGGCGCCGGCGCCGCTGGCCAGGGGCGAGCGGGCGGGGTCGGCGGTCTCGGTCAGGCGGCGTCGGGTCTTGTCGATGTCCCACTGGCCGTCCAGCTCGCGGGCGATGCGGCCGGCCCGTTCGGCTTTGTGGATGGCGGTGTCGCTGACGCCGAGGCGGCGGGCGGCCTCGCGCGTGGAGGCAGTGAGTTCCGGCATGGCGGCGACCTCCCGCCGCGCGTGATGGTCATCACGAGCAAGGGCCCGCTACCGTCCGGCGGCGGGCCCTCGACGTGTCCGGCTCCGTGGTCAGGCCGGCAGGTGGTAGACCGTGTAGGAGCCGCGGGCGCCCTCCTTGTTCGGGCCGACCTGGCGGACGCGCTCCAGCACCTGCACCTCGATCCCCTGGCGCTTCTTCAGGCCCGCGAAGAAGCCGCGGACCGTGTGCTGCGCCCAGCCCGTGGCCTCGGCGATCTGCGCCACCGTCGCGCCCTCCGGCCGGCGCAGCATGGCCAGCACCTGCTCCTGCTTCGTCCCCTCGCGCGCCTTGCGCGGGCCGCCGGGTTCGCGCGGCGTGCGGGCGGGCTTGCCGGCGAGCAGGGTGCGCAGGGCTTCCATCGGCGCGTCCAGGGCGCCGATCATGTCGCCCTCGCGGTTCGCTTCGTCGTCCCAGGCAGCGAGGATCGCTGCGGCGGCGTCGCGCAGGCTGGTGCGCGGTGTGGTGGCGCGTGTCGCGAGGGCCTGATCGAGCAGGGCGATCTCCTCCGCCAGGGGCGCGGCCTGGGCGGCTTCGGGCGTCGGGGCGTCCTGTGTGGCGGGCTCCACGGCCGGCGCCACCGTGGGCGCCGTGTCGGGCACACTGCCCTCGATGCCCGAGCAGTCGGGCTCGCCGCCCCCCGCGTCGCCCTCATTCGGGTCGATGCCGATGGCGCGCAGCCCCTCGTCGGTGATGCGCGCCAAGATCCAGGTGCCGTCCTCGTCCTGCCGCCAGCCCAGCCCGACATGGTCCCGCGGGGCGTTGATCTCGGTCAGCAGGCTGTTCTTGATCAGGCTACGGAACACCGCGTTGCGGGCCGCGGCGGGCAGGGTCTTCGGCGCGCGAGCCAGCCCCATCTCGTGCTGCGCGGCGGCGCTGAGGATCACGCGCTGGGTGTCGGAAAGCTTGGTCATCGTGGTGGCTCCGGTTCCGGGCGCCGGTCATCGGCCCCTACTGCCGGGAGCCCCGCCGGGCAGATCCCGGTCGGGGCGGTGCGGAAGTGGCCCGCGTCAGAGGTCGTATTCGCCGCGGCGGAAATGCTGGTCCGCGATGTCCTTCAGCTTCGCAGTGGCGTCGGAAAGCCAGGCCGCCTCACCCCAAAGCACCACCTCGGGATCCGCGCCGAAGCGGTCCGCGCTGGCCTGCTGGAGTTCCGCGAGAAGGGCGTCGAACTCCGCCTTCTTCGCGAGGAAGGCGGCCAGGCTGCGTTCCTGGTTGCGGGCGGCGCGGTCGGTCATGGTCGTCTCCGTCGTGGTGCAGGGCCTCCCCTGCGTGTGACGGACCATTCGCGCTGTCGCTCCCACGAGCCAAGCAAGATGCAGCAGCGCGCAATTGCTATGTTTCGGCGGTCTGGATCACATCATGATCGACGATGCCGCGGGCCGCGGCGACAACGGCGAAAATGCGATCATCGCCCTCCAGCACCGCGGCCTCGCCGGTGGTCTCCTGCCAGCGCCGCACGATGACGTCGGCATAGGCGGGGTCGATCTCCAGCAGCACCGCGCGCCGCCCCGTGCGCTCCGCCGCGATCATCGTCGTGCCCGACCCGCCGAAGCAGTCCAGCACGGTGTCGCGCGGCTTGCTGCTGTTGCGGATGGCACGCTCGACCAGCGCGATCGGCTTCATGGTCGGATGCAGGTCGTTCCGAGCCGGCTTGTCGAAGTGCCAGACATTCCCCTGGTCGCGCGCGCCGCACCAGTAGTGCTGCGCGCCAGCCTTCCAGCCATAGAGCATCGCTTCGAACTGCTGGTGGTAGTCGGCGCGGCCGAGCGCGAAGGTGTTCTTCGCCCAGATGATGGTGCTGGACCATTTGCCGCCCGCCTCCTGCCAGACGCGATGCAGCGTCGGCCATTCCGAGGAGGACATGCAGACGTAGCAGGCGCCCTTCGTGACCGAGAGCAGGTTGGCCAGTGCAGGGCGGAGGAACTCGGGAAAGCCACTGCCGAGCGCATCGTTGGCGATGGTCATTTTGGCCGCGGTACCGCCCTCGTAGGCCACGTTGTAGGGCGGATCGACGAAGCCCATGTCGGCCAGGTGGCCGGCGCCGAGCGCACGCTGGACGTCCTCGATCCTGGTGGCGTCACCACACAGCAAACGGTGCTCGCCGCAGCGCCAGAGGTCGCCGGCGCGGGTGACCGGCACCATGGGCGGCGGCGGTGCGTCATCGGCATCATCGCCGAGACCGGCATCGGCAGCCGCCAGCAGCCGGTCCAGCTCCATGCCGGAGAAGCCAAGCACGTCGAGGTCTACCACCGCCTCGTCGCGGATGCGCGCGATCTCGGCGGCCAGCAGCGCCTCGTCCCAGCCGGAGTTCAGCGCGATCTGGTTGTCCGCCAGCCGCAGGGCACGCGCCTGCGCCGGGGCAAGGTGGCCAAGCCGCAGCACGGGCACGGAGGCGAGGCCCAGCTGCTTCGCGGCCATGACGCGGCCATGGCCGGCAATGAGCACGCCCTCGGCGTCGACCAGCACCGGGTTCACGAAGCCAAACTCAGCGATGGAGGCCGCGATCTGTGTCACCTGCGCCGGCGAATGCGTGCGGGCGTTTTCGGCGTAGGGGATCAGCCCCGCCACCGGCAGGCTGCTCACCACGAGATCAGGCTGCATTGGCGGTGACCTCCATCCGGGCTGCCGCAACGGCGTCGTAGTCGCGGCCATCGTCCGCCAGCATCACCGGCAGGTCGGGATGCAGCATCCGCCAGCGTGCCACGGCCAGGTCGACATAGGCCGGCGCGAGCTCGACCGCGCGCACGCGGCGGCCGGTGCGCTGGCCAGCGAGGATGGTGGTGCCGCTGCCTCCGAAGGGCTCGAACACGACCTCGCCTTCGTCGGTGTAGGTCCGCATCAGGAACTCCGGCAGGACCACGGGGAACACCGCGGGGTGCTCCGTCTCGATGCCGCGGCCCTTGTGGCGGGTGAGGCGCAGCACGTTGTCGGGGATGCGGAAGTCCTGCACCGGCAGGCCGGCGTGCTGGTACTCGGAGATCGTGCCATTGGCCGCGCGCAGCCCGCTGCCCTTGTTCGGCGTGCCGGCCCATTTGCAGGGCACGATCTTGTTCGCCTGGCGGGCCTGGCGATTGAAGTGGAAGACCAGCTCGAAGGCCGGCGCGAGGCGGCCGTTCCAGTCGCCGGGCAGGCCGGGTCCCTGATCCCAGGCGTAGAGGCCGAACCGGCGCCAGCCGCGGGCGCGCATCCAGTCGAGCCACCCCGACCAATAGGGCTGCCACTCGCTGTCGCGGTGGATCAGCCCGAGGTTCACCAGCACCTGTCCGTCCGGCTGCATGGCCGCGTCGAGGTGCTGGAACACGCCCTGCATCAGCGCATCCCAATCCGAGACGCCGCCGGTGGTGTAGTCGCGCTGGTTGCCGTAGGGCGGCGACGTGAACAGCAGTGCGGCGCGGTCTTCGCCCATCACGCGCGCGACGGTGGCGGCGTCGGTGCTGTCGCCGCAGAGCAGGCGGTGGTCGCCGAGCAGCCAGAGATCGCCGGGGCGGGTGACGGCCTGGCGCGGCGGCTCCGGATCAGCGTCGGCGGGATCCTCCGCCGGCGCATCCTCGGTGCCTGCCGCGCCGGCCGCACCGTCCCGCTCGGCGGGATCCGCGGACAGAGCCTCGGGCGCGTCGCCGTCGGACACGGCATCTCCAGCCGCCGCGAGGATGTCTGCGAGCTCATCCGTCGAGAAGCCGAGCGCGCCGAGGTCGATGTCCTGCGCCACCTGCACTGCGGCCAGCGCATCGCGCAGCAGCGCCTGGTCCCAGGTCGCGTTCTCCGCGATGCGGTTGTCAGCGAGCCGCAGCGCCTCCTTCTGCGCGGCGGACAGGTGCCGCAGCACGATCGTCGGCACCTTGGCCATGCCGAGGGCGGACGCCGCCTCGAGGCGACCATGGCCGGCGATCAGCACGCCCGCATCGTCCACCAGCAGCGGGTTGGTGAAGCCGAAGGCCAGCATGCTGGCCTTGATCTGCTCCAGCTGCTCGGCGCTATGCACGCGGGCGTTGCCGGCATGCGGGTGCAGCTCCGCCACCGGGCGCAGCAGGATCTTCGCTGCCATCCAGGGAAGCGTCATGATGCCATCCGGTTTGCAGGTGGTTTGCAGGGCAGCGGCCCGGCCTTGGTTTGCAGCTAACGATCTGAAGCCGCGCGGAAAGGCTGCAAACTGCAAACCACAATTTCGGCCTGGCGCTAGCGATGTTGCGCGCTTCCGCCCCCCGCATACGCCGGGCCCAGGAAGGACCCTGCGGCTCGCGAGCCACTGTCTCGATTGAGCGACGATGTGGCTGGTGAGCCGCGGCGCGGTCGCGGCTTTTCGAGGTGTCCTTATGATAGGCCGTGTGGATTTCGCTTCGCAACGCGACATTCTTTCGCTGCGCCACGCTCGTCTTCGCCACGCCAAACTTTGCTGTGGCGGGTCGGCTCAGGGTGCTACCGCGGCTGACGAGTGGCGCAGGTCGTCTGCCAACATGGACGAGCACGGCGATGGAAGCCGAAGACGGGCCGCCCTCGCCAGCAACAACGGCAGATCGTTGCGCGGGGTCGACAGGTGGAACGGCGCCCGCCTAGCATGCGAGAGGCTTCCCTCAAACAAGGCTATCCCGTGCCCCAAACCGCTTTCCCGCCCGAGGTTGTATGGGCGTTCTTCGCGTGGAGTGACACGTTGGACCGTCGCGTCCTCCGGCGCCTGAGCCACATCCATCCAAATTGGGAGATCAGCTGGGATCGCGAGACGGGACGCTATAAGCACGAGCCAGACAGCTTTGCAGAGAAGCTGAACCTTCTCATCGACGATCTGGCCCATACTCGGCCACCGCCCCGATACCATGACAGCGAAGATGGCCTCGCTCAGTACGGTGCGGCGAAACTCAATTGGAACATTCGAAAGCAAGGAAACCGCTGGGTTGGAGCCGAGTATGGCTTCATTCTTGAGCAGGGCGGATACGGTGACGTCGACCAGCAGGAGTTGATTCTCGCAGCCGCGGGCCGCATCCAAGCCGCCCTCGTGCGGGGCCAAATGCACATAGATCAAATGGAGCAATCCCACGCGCACATGCTGTGCGAGGTGATGGCGATCATTCTGTATCACCGGGCCGACGATGAACCGCGGCCAGCAGCTTCGGCCGAGGACGCCGCCTTAGATGCCGAATGAGATCTCGCCGGCAGAATTCAGACTTCACGTTCCTATACTGTCCGCCCGTGCGACGCTCGGTCTACCGCCGACCTTTGACAGCGGCACGAGCCCGAAGTGGCCCGCCAGCACGCTGAGCGTCGCGACCAGCATGCCCTGCGCCTGAGGTGGCGCGACGGGGCGTCCGCCCCATCCCTGGCGCATCGCCCATTCGCGCACGGACATCTCCAGGCCGACGACATACCAGGCGCAGGAGCCTGCTGCGCTGTCGTGGCCACCCAGCGCGTCGAGTGCCTCGGCGACCTTGCGGCGCGCATCGATGTTCCGCTCCGACAGGGCGTCCGCGGTCTTCCCAGGCAGCCGGATCAGCGGCGAGCGCGCCATGCCGTCCAGCATCGCGCGTCGGAACCGCGCGCGGAAGTAGCCACCAGCGTCGTGCATCTGCTGGGTGATGGTGCCGTTCGCCAGCATCATGCCCAGCGTGTCCACGGCGCGACGATGCTGCACGGGGCTGCCCGTCTCGGGATCGGCGTCGCGGACCGGGTCCGAAAAGCCGCCGTGCTGAAGCCGCCACTTCGAGGGGCCCATCGATTCCTTCTGCTTCGTGGTCTTCGTCTTCCGCTTACCGGCCATGGGTGGTCTCCTGCTGCCGCGGGCCCCAGCGCCGCACGGCTTCGTTCTGGATCGCCTGGCGCAGCCAGGGGTCGGTGATGTCCTCGATGCACAGGGAGACGACGCCCTGCTGCTGCCAGACCCGGCGGCGCAGGGCTTCCATCTCTGGTGTGGTCGTCGCGCTGCGTGTGCCGCGATCGAGGCCGGACCTCGGTGGCAGCGGGCCACCCGGAAGGCGTTGCGCTGCCTGCAGAGGCTGGAGGTCGCGTTCCGTGCGCGCACGCACGTGACCAGGGGGATCTTGGAGAATCATCAATATATCAATCCATCAAGGGGTCTCTCTCTCCGCACACGCGCGACCCGCGAGTATCCGTGTGCGCCCGCGTGACGGATTGACGTTTTGACGTATGCGCGTGGAACCGGCCCATCAGCTGGGTTTCGGAGGTGTCGCGCCGTGTGATGGATCGGATGCGTCAAGGAGCGGCCTCCTTGCCGGCAGCCACTTCAGGTGTGCCGCGCGCGGTGAACAGCATCAGCGGCTTGGTGCCGGTCGGCTTCATGGTGCGCGTGACCAGTTCACCCTCGACCAGCGCGTCGAAGATCTCCTCGCGCTCGCGCTTCGACAGGAACTGCGTCTTGCGGACCAGCGCGTTCCGGCTGATCTCGCCGGCGGCGCGGATGATCTCCAGGACGCGCTTGTGTTTCGCCTCGGTGTCATTGTCCGCGACGCGCCGATCAGCCTCGCGCAGCAGCGTGCCGATGCAGTGCTCGACCAGGGCCGATGCCCAGGTGACGTCCTCCGCCTCCGTGACGGGCCTGGCCGGGTCGCGGCTGACTGCGGCGATCATCGCCAGCTTTGCGGTGTTTTCGGCGTACCGGCCGAACAGGGCGGTGGCGTAGGTCCCGCGGTGCGAGCGCAGTAGGTCGGTGGCTTCGCGACGCACGCGCGCCATCGCGGCCTCGGCGCCAGGGCCGAGCGGCACCGTGTAGGCGTGGATCGGCGCCGAGGACTCCATGGCATCGGCGATGTTCCCGCCGTGGCTGTGGCCGGGCACGCCGCGTGCGATCGCCTGCAGTGCCGACACCAGCGCCGCCGGCTGATCCATCGGCGCCGGGGCCTCGTTGCGCTCGGGGTAATCGTCGTCCGTCAGGAAGACCAGGAAGCGCGCGATTGAGCCGTCCGCCAGCGCGCCACCCTCCAGCGCCGACCAGAAAGGGCCGGGCACGGTGACGCCCCAGATGCAGGCGCAGGGCTGCTCGATGGTGACGCGCGGCCGCGCCTTCTGGTCGGCGTACTCCGCGCCGATGTAGGGCTCCGCCGCCGAGGTGTAGAGCTTGGTCAGCTCCGACCAGATGGCCGCCTTGTGGGCGGGCGCGCGCTGGCTCAGGACCAGCTTCAGGAATTGGCCGAATTCGTCGACCTGGAACAGGCGCGCGGGATGCCGCTGCAGCGATGTGAGCAGGCCCGCCGAGGAGGCGAAATCCTCGCCGCCGAGGTAGCGGTCGAGGCCTGCAGCGTAGATCGCGCGTTTCGCGCATCGCCGGGCGTGATCCTTCCCGCCGCCGCTGTCGGCGATGCCGATGGCGTAGACGTTGCTCCGCAGGTCGGTCGGCGTGCGGTAGCGGCGCCCGGCGATGGCGCCCACCAGGCAGATGGCGGCACCGAGCGAGAGGAAGGGCTGCGGGCTGACGGCGCTGGCGGTGGCGTAGTCCACGAACAGCTTCAGTGCGCCATCCACCTGCAGCAGCTCGGGGGGGACGCGATAGGGCTTCGGTCGGGGTGCGGTCGGCAGCGGCGCGACCGCGACCTTCGCAAGCAGGCCCGCGGCCGGATGCGGCTGACTCGCCTGCTCCGCCGCCGTGCCGTTCAGGGTCAAGACGGGATCCGGCACCCAGCCGCGCTGCTCGGCGAGCCAGTAGATCTTCCCGGCACCGACGCTGTGCGGCCGCAGGGAGGCCCAGCGCCGCTCGGGCGTGTCCGATTTGCCCGATTTGCCCGATTTTCCGCTCGATTTTGACCAGTCGAGCCAGAGGTCGCGGCCCTCCTCGCCGAGCGCGGCCTTGATCGCCGCGCCGACGGTGATCCATTCGTTGCCCGGCAGGTCGTCGTTCGGCAGCCAAGCCAGCGCCGCGGCGATGGCGTCCCGCGTGCCCTTCGGGTCGCTGGGGCCGCGCCAGGCGCTGGTCGGCGCGTCCGCCAGGATCGAGTTGACCCGAACCTCGTCGGGCACGAACCGCCAGGCAGCATCCAGGAACGCCGCACAGCCTGCCTCGTCCACCACCGGGAGGCGCGAGAGCGGCAGCTCCACCAGGCTATCCTCCGGCCATTCATAGGGCCGGCCGGTGTCGGGATGGACGGCATAAGCGACGAATTGCTGGCCGCGCGCCAGCAGCTCGAGGGGATGGCGCTTGCGGCCGGCGAAGGGCTTGGCCGCGCGATAGACCAGCAGCCGCTTCGGGGCGCGGCCGATGCGCAGGCAGGGCGTGTCGCCCAGCATGGACGCGGCGAGGTCGGCGAGCTGAATGGCGAGCGCGGCGTCCAGGATGTCGATGTCGATGCCCACCACGGCGCCGGTGGCGATGCCGACGCCGCAGCCGGGCCAGCGCCGCCAGATGTCCACCTCGAAGGGCTTCGTCGGCCGGTCGCAATGCCGGGTCCAGTCGGGATAGGGCGACCATTCCCCGCCGCGGAACTGCCCCGGCACCTTGCTGCCCGGCATGATCGGGATGACGGAGTAGCCGTTGTCGACCAGGCGCTCGCCGTAGTCGGCCATGAAGGAGGGCGGGGTCATGACCGGCCACCCACCGCGAGGGGCGGCGCCGGATGTCTTCCCTGATCCAATCGGCGCGCGAGCTCGTCCTGGTAGGCAGTGATGATCACCTCCAGCAGCGTCAGCCACTCGGCCTCGGTCAGCACCGCGAGATCGGTCTTCCCGATGTTCTCCAGGTACTCCCCGGCCATGGGGCTGGCGGCCGCGATGGCGGCGATCTCGTGTTCGTCGGGATCAACCACGCCCCACCTCCGGCATAGCGCGCTCGTGCAACGCATGGAGCAGGCCGGCAGCGGCTCGGAGGTCCGGACGCGCGGGTCGAACCAACCGAAGCCGCGGGTGGTGCGAAGGCGACAGGCGGCGCATCTCACACGAACCTCGCGGCGGCGATCTCGGCGTACTGGCCCGCCGGCCGGACCTGGATTGCGATGGGACGGCGGAGCTGGCCCACCTGCTGCAGAGCCTCGTCCACCGTCGCCGGCGGTGGCAGATTGCCGGCGCGGCGCCGCCACCAGCCCACCGCCTTGTCCCGCGGAAAGCCGGTGTGCTCGAAGCAGACCCATTCGCTGTGCCGCGCCAGGCCGCACTCATAGGTGACGCGCAGCGACGCCAGCTTGCCTGGCTTCTCGTGGCGCGCGTAGCTGATCCCTGTGACGTCGGACCAAGTGGCCTGGACCTGCGTCGAGAGCAGCGCGTTCGACGCCGCCTGCGGCGCGACCTTCACCACCGGCGGCGGGAACTCGTGATCGCACTCGATGCAGCGCCGCACGCTGGCGTGGTTGATGGTCTGGCATTCCGGGCAGACCTTGATCGGCGCCTCGCCAGGCTCGTCCGACTTCTCCTTCTTCCGGCCGTCGACCGTGTCGATCGGGCCGTGCCGCGCCGTGTTGCCCGCGAAGTCGAGCACCAGGCAGTCGTCCTTGCCCTCGGCCAGGCGCGTGCCGCGGCCGACCATCTGGACGTAGAGGCCGACGCTCTTCGTCGGGCGCAGCAGCGCGATCAGGTCCACCCCCGGCGCATCGAAGCCGGTGGTCAGGACATTGGCGTTGGTGACGCAGCGCAGCCGCCCCGCCTTGAAGGCGGCCAAGATGCCGTCGCGCTCGGGGCCGGGCGTGTCGCCCGTGACGGTCTCGCAGCTGATGCCATGCTCGCGGATGGCGTCGCGGACGTGCCGCGCATGGGCGACGCCGGAGCAGAACACCAGCCAGGAGCCGCGGCCATCGCCGTGCTGGACGATCTCGGCCACCGCGGCGCGCGTGACCTCGTCCCGGTCCACCGCCGCCTCGAGGTCCTTGGCGATGAACTCCCCGCCGCGGGTGCCGACGCCGCCGACGTCGAGCTGGGTCGTGGTCTGCTTCGGGACGACCGGGCAGAGGTAGCCCTGCTGGATCATGTCCAGCACCGGCACCTGGAAGGCGATGTCGGTGAACAGCCGATCCTTGCCCTCGTGCAGCATGCCGCTGTCGAGCCGATAGGGCGTCGCCGTGAAGCCCACGACCTTCAGCAGCCCGGCGTTGATCTCGTTCAGCTGCGCCAGGAAGGAGCGGTACATGCCGCTGTCGCCGCGGCCAAGCAGATGCGCCTCGTCGATCAGCACGAGGTCGCAGCGCTGCACTTGGCGTGCGTGGCGGTGGATCGACTGGATGCCGGCGAACAGGATCTGCGCGTGGATGTCGCGGCGGGACAGGCCGGCGGAGTAGATGCCGGCCGGCGCCTCGGGCCAAGCCCGGAGCAGCGCCATGAAGTTCTGCTGGATGAGCTCCTTCACGTGGGTGAGGATCAGCACGCGGGTGTCGCCATAGGCGGCGATGGCCTCGCGCGTGAAGCCGGCGATGACGACGGACTTCCCGGTGCCGGTCGGCATCACGATCAGCGGGTTGCCCACGCTGGCGGCGAAATAGTCGTAGAGCGCCTCGATGGCGGCGCGCTGATAGGGGCGGAGCGACAGGGTCATGCCGCCACCCCGTCGCGCCAGACGGTGTTGTCGGGCAGCCGGTAGCTGACCCAATCCTCGCCGGCATCAATCTGCTCTGCGGCGACGAAGTCCGGCAGATAGAGGTGCGCGGCGCAGCCTGTCTCCTGGTCTCGCCGGTCCAGCGGGGCGTTGTGCCGGGCGCAATGCCAATCACCGCCCTGGACCGGCGAGGCGTGCAGGCAGGAGCGGCAGTGCCGGTCCGGCACGGCGCCGTCATGGCAGACGGCGTGATGGTCGCAGACCCGGCATTGCCACCAGGCAGGATCCTGGCTGATGCGCGCCGGCGGCCGCGCGGCACCGATGATGCGCGCGGCCTTCGCCAGGATACGCAGCCCGGCCTCTGCGTCGTGCCGGATGCGCTCCTGGTAGAGCTCGTCCGTGTCCTTGCAGACCGCCAGGTAGAAGGCCCGATCGAGGCCGGCGAGCTGCATGTAGGCCTGCATCTGCGACCAATGCAGCGGCTTGGAGGCGGCGACGCCCTCGGCCTTCAGCTTGGCGAAGGACTTGGCGCTGTGAGTCTTAAACTCGCAGACGTGCCAGGTCGCCGGCGCCTCGGGGAAGCCCTTGGCCACTGCGTCCATGCTGCCGCCGAAGTGGCCGCCGGCGTCGCGGAGGTTCCACTGGCGGCCGGTCGCCGGATCCACATCCAGCACGGTGACGCCGATGCGCCGGAGATCGGCGACGAACCGCGCCTCCGCCAGGTGGCCCGTCTCGAAGAGCCGGAGAAGCCGGCCGGTGTGCCGGGCGCGCGTGGCCCAGCGGAAGGTGTACCAGATCGCCCGCTCGCATTCGGCGCCGATCAGCGAGGCGCCGAGATGCGCGCGGTAGCCGGCATCTGCGGCCGCCTCGTAGGCGGTGTAGATGGCGGTGACGGTGGGGCTCGACGGCGGTGGAAGGACGGCCATGGCTGGTCCCGCAGGGAGGAAGGAAGGGCCGGCGGGTATGTCCGCCGGCTGTGTCGTCAGCCGTTGCGGCGCCAGGGCGGCGTGGCGGCGGCACCGGGGCGGGTGCCCGGCGGGGGCGCTGCCGGCGTCGCGCGCGGCGCAGCGGCCGCGGGCCGCGGGGTGGCGCTGCTGGAGGCGCCCGTCGACGCGGCGGAGTAGCCGGCCACCTTGTTCCGCGCCTCGCGGTGCACGCCGTACTTGTCGGGACCGGCCGGCTCGACCTTCAGCGTCACGATCAGCGGCTTGAAGTGCAGCTGCTCGCTGTCGCTGACGTGGACCTCGCCGACGGCGTGGCAGATGGCCGACAGCGTGCGCTGCGCGATCTCGACCGTCTGCTCGTTACGGTTCACCAAGTTCAGCTGGTCGAAGATCTTCCGGCGGGCGGCGGGGCCCTCCAGGACCTCGAACACCAGTTTCAGGTACTGCCCATCACCGGCCTTGGTCGGCAGCATCTCGCTCTCGATCAGATGCGCGAGGTATTTGCCGGGCGGCAGCACCTCGAGCGGGACGGCGGGGGCGACCTCGGTCGCATCGAAGGTTCCGTTCAGGGAGGCCATAGGTCAGCTCCGGACTGCGGTGGTGGAGGCGGGGACGGCGACGGCGCCGGGCGGCGTCGCGTAGAAGGGGATGCCGGCGGCGAGCTCGGGCCAGGACAGCGGCAGCGTCGCCGGCAGCCCGAAGCGGTTCTTCGCCAGGAAGGCCGGGCGCTCGGCGGTGTGCAGCAGGCGGTCGCCGCCGCTCACGCCGCGCACCACCTTCTTGTTGAAGCCGACATCCGACTTCAGCGTGCTGACCCGGTAGTTCGCGAAGAGCACGGCATCGACATGCTCCTGCACCAGCGCGGAAGCGCCGCGGTGCAGCTTCGGCTGGTAGCGGTCATAGGGTTCGGTCTCGGGGCTGTCGAAGCGCCGGATCTCGGCATGCGCGATCAGGATCACGCCCATGCCGCGCTCGTCGCGCAGCGCGTTCACGCCGTCGAGGAAGCTGCGCCAGGTGTCGAGCGCGGCGAGGTAGCCCTTGCCGTAGCCGAAGGACTCGATGTCCGGCTGGTCGTGCGCCTGCGCCGTGTGCTGCCAGACGAGCGGCTCCAGCCAATCGAGGCTGTCGAGCACCACGGTCTGGTGGTCGTGCTCCTCCGTGTAGAGGCTGCCCAGCGCCTCCATCACCGCGTCGAAGTTGCGCAGCAGCCCGAAGGTCGCGGCGTCGATCCGGCCGAGCCCGTCCTCGGTCTGCAGGAACACCGGGTTCGGCGCGTTGGCGGCAAGCTGGGTCTTGCCGACACCGGCCACGCCGTAGACGAGGATCCGCGGCGGGCGCGTCTCACCGCCGCGCCGGAGCGATGCGAGGGAGATCGCCATCAGTGCGGCTCCTTCGGCGCGCGCGGCTTCGTCTTGATGACGTCGACCTTGATGTCGCCGCCGGCGCGCGCGACCGCCTCGGTGAAGGCCTCGAGAGTCGGCTCGAAGGCGGCGACGTCCTTCGCGCGGGAGATCGCGTCGCCTTCGAGAGGGATCGCGACCTGGATACGGAGTTCGTGCGCCATCATGCGGCGTCCTTCGGTTCGAGGGTGTAGGAGGGGCGGCCGGTGGCGACGGTGCGCGCCGGCTCGAACACCGCGCGGATGCGCGGCGGCCACGCCGTGAAGCGGCTCTCCGGCACGCGGATCTCGGTGGTGACGTAGTCGGCGGGGTCCTCGCCCCAGCCGCGGATGGTGGCGACCGCCTCCGCCAGCTTCGGCTGATCCCACGCCGCCTTCTTCGGCAGGTCGGCGATGACCGCGAAGCCCTCGTCAGCGACGCGGACGCGGCCCGTGTCCTTGCCCTCGGCCCGACGGGCCGCGGCAGCCGCTTCGCCGTAACGGGCGTGCAGCGCGTCGTGCAGCAGGTCGGCAAGGTGCTTGGCGTCGGCCTTCAGCGCCCCGGCCTCTTCCAGCAGCAGCGCCAGATGATCGACGGGCAGGCGGGCGGCCTGCGCGGCGTCCATCTCGCGCAGCTGCGCCAGAGTGGTTCGGTTGGTCATGCTGGTCCTGTCGGTGGTGATGGCGCCCGGCTCTGTGGGCGACGCCGGCGGCCGGGCAGGCGCGGGCATCGGCATGGGGAAGGCGCTCATCGAATGGTCACCAGCTCGGCGACCCAGCAGAGCGCGATGAAGCCGCCGGCCAGCAGCAGGCCGCCGGCCAGGGTCCGCAGGGCGTCGCCGATTGCGCGCAGCCGGTGGGCGGTGCGCGGGGTCACGGCGTCACCTCGGCGATGGCGTCGGGCGGCGGGAGCGGACCATCCTCGGCCTGGCGCGCGCGGCGGGCGCGCTCACGGTCTGCATCCGGCTCGGTGCAGCGCACGCTGCGCCGCGCGATCTCGATCCAGATATGCAGGGGCAGCACCACCATCGGCGTCGCGCGGTCGCGCCAGAGAAACAGCGCGTCGTTGCCGCCGAGCCAGCGCTCTAGCGTCTTGAAGCCGTCGCCCTCGCCGCGCGCCTTGACCTCGGCCTTCAGCGGCTCGGCGCCGCGGACGTAGAGGTCGACGTCGGCGCCGTTGCCGCGGTACCGGACGGCGCCGGAGAGCGGCACGCGCTCGGCGCGAAGCCCGCACTTCATGTGGATGTCGACGATGGCCCGCTCGCGGCGCAGGCCCTTGTCGCGGGAGGACTTGCCCATGGCCGGCCTCACGCCGCCTTCCGGTGGGTCTGCATGATCCGGCTCAGCCGGCGCAGCAGGCCGCCGCGGCGGATGCAGTCGCCGCCATGGTCGATGAGGTACTTCCCGGCCTCGTCGATCTCCTGCGGCTGGAGGTGGCTCGGCAGCAGCGGCACGAAGGCATTGCGGCTCGGCACGAATACCTCGCCACGGCCGATCTGCTCCACCGTCGCGCGGGCGTCCGGCGGGAACATCTCCATCTGCTCCGCCCGCAGGCCCTCGGCATGGTCGGAGCTCTCGGCGCTGCGCTTGAGCTCGTCGCGGATCAGCTTGTTCAGCGCCGTCGCCAGGACCACGCCGAAGAGCTGGTCGTCCTTGCGGATCTCGTCCGCGGCATTCCGCACGACCTCTCCGACGATCGCCGGCACGCTGCCGCGGTGGCGGACGCTGAGACGGGCTTCGCGGATCAGGGTCCGCATCCGGTCACGCGGTGTGGTCATGTTCGGCCTCCAGTGCGTTGATCCAGAGCGGCAACCGCCGCAGCGCCTCGCGGGCCTCGCCGCGCAGGTCGTCGAGCAGGACGCGCGGGGCCCGGCACGCGAGCGAGGCGAAGTCGACGGGCAGGGTCGCCACGGTGAGGACGGCAGCCGTGAAATCGGCCCAGTCGGCGCCAATGGGCGCGACCTTTGGCTGGTCGGCCGGCGGGGCCGGGCGCTTCGGCCGGGGGGGCGGCGGACCGAGGGTGGCCTGGACGGCGTCACGCACGGCGCCGCGCAGCCCGGCCATCGTCGGCGGCGCGCCTTCGGCCCGGGAGCGCGTGAAGTGGGCCTCCATCGCGGCACGCCCCGCGGCCTGGGCCTGTTCCTCGCGCCCGCCAGCGAGCTCCTCGTAGCGGTGGGCCGTGCTGGTCGAGATGCCGGCGTCGGCCAGCGCCTGGGCCTTCGACATTCCCACCGCTGGGAACTT
Source organism: Roseomonas sp. (assembly GCA_041914265.1). Classification (GTDB taxonomy): domain Bacteria; phylum Pseudomonadota; class Alphaproteobacteria; order Acetobacterales; family Acetobacteraceae; genus Neoroseomonas. Next base: position 26,604 of record JAYSDS010000005.1, on the reverse strand, counting down.
CGAGCCGCCGCCCACGCCGCCAGGCTCAGCGCGTTCCAGCTCCCGGCTCAGTTCACCGATGCGGACGCAGGCGCGCAGGTGGATCTCGCGCACCCAGACCTCGAGATCGCGGTCGTCGCGCTGACGGGCATAGGCTGCGAGCGCCGCGGCCTTGTCGCGGATCTCTGAGGCCTCATCGATGCGGGCGCATTCCGCCAGCGCCGTGCGGGCCTGCTCGTAGCGGACCAGCGCGGCCATCACGCGGTCGCCTTGGCCGGCTTGGTCGTGTCGGTACGGTGCGCGGCGCCGGCGTCACGAGCCTGCGCCGTCTCGTAGGCCTCGATGTCCTCGACGCGGTACGCGACCCGGCCGCCGAGCTTAAGGTAGACGGGGCCCTGGCCCAGCCACCGCCAGCGCTCAAGGGTGCGGGGGCTCAGGCACCAGCGGCGCGCAACCTCGGACTGCGTCAGGTGCCTGGTCGCCATATGTCGCTCCGTGATCCTTCGCAGAGGCCGACACGGGGACGCCGCGGCGGTCTTGATCTGCGAGGAATTTCAGCGACTTACGGCGGCTTTGATATAGACAGCGCCGATCTTTCCTGTGACATCCCGGCGCCCGGAAGCGGCGGAAAACCTGGCCCGGCGCCCGCGAGTTGTGACGTCAGGGCGATCCAGTCGTGACATCGGGCGCGACCGGGGGACCTCCCGGAATGGTCGACGCGCGAATGTCGGTAAGCGAAAGCTCCCGCAGTGCCGGGTTCAGCCGATAGCCGGCATGCGGTCGGTTCTCGATGAAACTGTCATTGTCGAGGGGCAGACCGAGATCGACGACCAGCGGCTCAAGCGCCTCACGAAGCCGTCTGATCTGCGTGCGCAGGGACGGTTCAGAGATCTTGATGCGCTTCGCGAGCGCACGGGGCGGTGTGAACGGCACCTCACGCCCCTCCTTCTTTGCGCTCCGAAAGTCTGGCAACAGCTGTTCGACGATGCGAAAGTTGGCTTCGGTCAGAGTAGCAGCACTTCGGAACACGATGTTCCGTCCCGTCTCGTCGATCGCGAACTCGAAAACAGGGGCGGAGAGCCGATCGACGAACGCCTTCGCCTGCGAGTCATAGTCGCTGCTCGGCAGGATCTCGACGCTATTACGGGCGAAGCAAATGGACAGAAGGGATCCCGCGGGCAGCTCGTTCCGAAACAAGGCCGCCGCGTGCTCCTTCAGGCCTGCCGCGATGACGGACTCGACCGCCTTGGCCTGCCGTTGGAAGAGATCATAGATTCGGCTCGCCGCTTCGCCCGCGGAGATGTCGGTAAACGAGCTGATGGCAGAGACGATCTCTGGGAAGTCGACGACGAAGCGCTCCTTCGGCGTGGCGACGACCTTCTTGAAGAACGAGACGTAGCTCACCGCCATGCGGAGATCGTCGTTCGTGCTTCGGTCCGCGGTCAGCAGATCAATCTTGTAGTTCGTCGCTGGTTCCTGATCACCAAGGCCCGCGGCAAGGATGCCGAAGCGGCGATCGATGCACTGCGAGCACGCACCGCAATGCTTGTGCGCCGCCGTCCATGTCCGGGGTCTCGTGCAGCTATTTGTGCTAGCGAGGAGATCCGCCGTCCCCGCCTCTTGCACGAGCATCGTCACCTCGCGCTTCGTCATCCATTGCAGCGGATTCTCGATCTGGATGGGGCGTTCGAGGAGCGTCGAGAACAGCTCTTCGAGGCCGCGTAGGACGCGTGGATGGGTGGTTCGGGTGGCTCGACCTCCGACAATATCTCCGGCCACTGGTGGATTGATGCTGACTACGCCGTTCTCGTAGAAGGTAAAGCGGTCCTTCCCAGACATGTGGGCGATCGCCATGCCCAAGCAGGCGAAGAGGAAGGAGCGAGTTCGCTGCGTATGGTCGTTGGGCCTGACGTTCTCGTTCGTCACCCACACCGGTATGTAGGTGACGCGACGCTCAAGCCCTCGCGCCTTCAGTTCGTCGACGAGCTGCTGCTGGATGCTCTTCACCTTCGTCGCCGACGAATGTCCGACCAGGCACACGGACCGCCCTCGGAGTACGATGTCCTGCACCGCACCCGCGAATGAGTCGACGCCGCCGGAGAACATCGCCACAGCATCGTAATCGGACGATGCGTCGATGAGGTCCTGGAAGTAGACGTCACGTGAGAGGAATGGACGCGTGGCCTTGCGGAATTCGAAGGTGTAGCTGTCGTCGGACAGAAAGCCGAGCGTGTCTTCGAGCATGCGCTGCACGTCGTGTTGCTGCCACAGCGCCGGGTCGCGCACCGGTATCGCGAAGTGGAGGTCGCGACGCCAGTTTTCACCGAAATTCGTGAGCTGCGCAGTACCCCTGCTCAGCCTCTGGTCCGCGCAATAGACGTAGGCGGCGATCTCCAGGAGGTCCAGCAGCAGATCCGGCACATTCGCGAGCATGCGGCGCGTGATGCAGTCGATGCGAAGATTGACGTTCTTGCCCTCGCCATGGACGTCCATCGCGATCGTATCGGGCGCAGAGGCCGTAGCAACGCCGCATTCAATTCTGAACTTCCTCACGGTGCCCCCTTTCGCTGGGCCAGTTCGATACGCAGCTTCTCCACGGAGTGGCCGGTGAAGCGGCGGATGTCATCGCGATTCAACGTCTTCCCATCGCGGTACTGATTTTTGCCGAGCCAGTCGCGAGCGTAGGTGCGCATGATCAGCGATGCCTCATCACAATGCCGGCGGACTGCGCCGTTGAATGACTCGACATCGTTCAGTGACTTCGTGACCCGCTCCGGCCCAATCATGCGGTGGAGGTTCCGGTCGATGAAGTAGTGGATGACACGATCGACGAAGCGGGAGTGAAACCGCTGCGCAAGGTCTGCGAACGCCTCGGGGTTCCGCAGCGACGCCAAGGAGTGACGCAGGTCTTCGGCCGTGGGCGGCCAGAGCACCGGGAGGCGTGGCTGGAGCGTTTCGGCGAGCGCGCTCTTCGCGGACTGCCGAGCGATTTCCCCCAGGTCCGTCGCCCCGCCGGCCGATCGGCGCTGCACGCGTTCGAGGGCGGTATCGAACGCCACCAGCAGATCCGTGAGTGATGCTGGCTGGCCGCCCTGGAGGCCGAGTGCTGCCAATCCGTCGGGCAGCGAACTGGAGGCGGCGGCCTGCGGCATCCGAACGAGAAGCCACAAAGCCTCGATGAAGACAGGATCCTTCACAGCGCGCTGCAGGGCGTCTCGGCCGACCTCCGTAACCTGGTCGACCAAGTCGGCTGTCGGCGTTCCGCCATCGAGGAGATACCTGACGATCTCCGGAAGAATCCGATGTGCGGGCAGCTTCCCGAGGCGTTGATGACCCATGGATCAGGGCGTCGCGCAGCACCGATCCGCCGGTGATTGGGCTGCGCTGGGCGAATGTGCCTGCTGACGCACCGTGGTCGTCTCCGTGGACCGCGAATCGCAGCTCAATGCGGCTGCAGAAGGATCATGAACGGTTTGTCAGAATGCAATCCAGAGTAGAATAACGAAAAGGCGAGTAGTGACCCCTGGCGGTTGCCTCGCCCCATGAGAGCCACCAGGCCGGCTGCAGCTTCGTCCCGCTGCTTTTGTTTTCGCTGGAGTTCGATAAGCCATTGATCGGCCTATCAATCTTCAAGCCGGTTGCGGTACGCCGCGGTCGCTATGCGCGTCCAACTCAAACCGTCGCTCCCGCCCCACCTTCTCGAGGTCTGCGATCTCCTCGCCCGCGGCCTGCTGCGGCTGCGCAGCCGCGCTGCCGAGGAAGCCGCGCGCGACGCCGCGGACCGGGGAGAGCGGTTGCTACACTTCCCGGCCACCCAGCGCCTGCATGCGAACCGGACCACCCGGAGAGACGCATGACGCGCACCACGAAGGCCAAGCCCGGCACCCCGCCGGCATTCACCGCCCCGGCCATCCCGCCTGCCGATGTGCTGGGCCGGCTCGCCGCCCTGAAGACCACCGCCACGCCCGCGCTGAAGCAGCAGTGGCGGGAGCTCTTCGGCACGGAGCCGCCTCCCTACAACCGGCGCTTCCTGGAAAGCCGCCTCGCCTACCGGATCCAGGAGCTCGCCTATGGCGGCCTTAAGCCGGAGACGCTGGCGCGGCTCGAGGCGCTCGGCGAGCAACTCGACGGTGGCAAGGTCGCCGTCCGCCGCATGCGCGGTGACGACAAGCCGATCGCCGGCACACAGCTGATCCGCGAGTACCAGGGCGTCGAGCACGTCGTGACCGTGACCCGCGCCGGGTACGAGTACCAAGGCCAGCCCTACCAGTCGCTCTCCGCCATCGCCCGCGCCATCACCGGCACCCGCTGGAACGGGCGCGTGTTCTTCGGGCTGCGCCCGAGCCGGGCCGCCACATGAAGCGCGACGCGAAGCCGGCCGGCGCGATGCCGGCGACCGTGCGGAAGCTCCGCTGCGCGGTCTACACCCGGAAGTCGAGCGAGGAAGGGCTCGACATGGAGTTCAACTCCCTAGACGCGCAGCGCGAAGCGTGTGAGGCGTTTATCGCCAGCCAGCGCGCGGAGGGCTGGGTGCTGGTGCGGGACCGCTACGACGACGGCGGCATCTCCGGCGGCACCCTCGAACGTCCCGCCCTGAAGCGCCTGGTCGCCGACATCCAGGAGGGGCTGGTCGACGTGGTGGTGGTCTACAAGATTGATCGCCTCTCGCGCTCGCTGGTCGACTTCACCAAGCTGGTCGAGGTGTTTGACGCGAACCAGGTCACCTTTGTTTCGGTTACGCAGAGCTTCAATACGACTACCAGCATGGGGCGGCTGACGCTGAACATCCTGCTCAGCTTTGCCCAGTTCGAGCGTGAGGTCATTGGCGAGCGGATCCGCGACAAGGTGGCGGCCTCGCGCAAGCGTGGCATGTGGATGGGCGGCTATGTGCCGCTCGGCTACGACGTGCGCGAGCGCAAGCTGGTGGTGAACGACGTCGAAGCCGCGTTGGTGCGGCGGATCTTCCAGGGCTTCGTGGAGATGGAGTCCTGCACACGACTGGTGCAGGTGCTGCTCGCCGAGGGCGCCACCACGAAGCGAGGCCGCCCGCTGACGACGAGCGACGTCTACCGGATCCTCAGCAACCGCGTGTATCTCGGCGAGGCTGTGCACAAGGGCACGGCCTATCCCGGCGAGCACGATGCGATCGTGAGCCAGGCGCAGTGGGACGCGGTGCACGCCGTCCTGCAGGTCAGCCCGCGTGTCCGGACCAACCGAGCGCGGAACACCACTCCCGCCATGCTGCGCGGGCTGATCTTCGACAGCACTGGTCGTGCTATGTCACCGAGCCACACCCAAAAGTCCGATGGTCGGCGCTACTGCTACTACGTGAGCCAGACCGTGCTGAAGGCGGACGCCGCATCACGACCGGACGTCACACGCCTTCCAGCCGCGGAGATTGAGGGCGCCGTCATCGAGCATCTCCGACAGATCCTTCGCCAGCCGGAAGTGCTCCATGGTGCCTGGCAGAGCGCCACGGCCAACGCGCCCGACCTGACGGAAGGCGAGGTGCGCGCAGCCATGCAGGATTTCGCGCCCCTGTGGGACGAGCTCTTCCCCGTCGAGCGGGCGCGCATCCTCCGGCTCCTGGTGGAGCGCGTCACCATCACCGCAGCAGGCGCCGATGTCCGCTTCAAGCTGGACGGGCTGTCGAGCCTTCTGCGCGAGGTGAGATCGCGTAAGCCGGAGGACATCGCGGCATGAGTGACACCGCGAGCACGCTCACCATCCGCATCCCACTGACGATCCGGCAGCGTGGCGGCAAGAAGCTGCTCCTCGCGCCGGACGCCTCCGCGTGGCCGAAAGGCGCCGAGCCGCAACGGGCAATGGTCAAGGCTGTTGCGCGAGCATTCCGGTGGCGACGAATGCTGGAGACGGGGCAGTTCGCATCCGTAGATGACCTGGCCACCGCGGAGAAGATCAACTCCTCCTACGTCTCGCGCGTGCTGCGGCTGACCCTGCTCGCGCCGGACCTGGTGGAAGCGATCCTGGACGGGCGCCAGGGGGACACAATGACGCTCGAAGCGATCATTCGGCCGCAGTCGACCGTGTGGGACGAGCAACGCAAAAATCTCAAGGCCCGCGAGAGAAGGCCAGCCAGTCTAAACCGTGCTCCGTATGGTGACTAAAGCAGAAGCTGATACGCTTCTCGAACCTCATCCATGACATCGCTTGTATTTCTTTCCAGAGCCGCATGGACAGAGCTCGTTGCGGCCGATTTTGCGCGGCCGAACCTTTGCGCGCAGTTCCTCCAATGTCTTCGGGGCGCCTTCTGGCATCTGCCACTGTGGCGGCGGACCGTGCTTCCGCAGTTGAGCGATCAGGAGGCTCTGCCGTTGTAGTTCAATCTGACCCTTCGGGCTTAAGCCTGGCTGGTATGGCGATAGCCTCGCCATCTCGTCCTCTGCCGCCTGGAAGTCGCCGCAGTAGGCCAGAATGACGGCATACTGGGACCGCACGGGGATGATGTATTCGGCCAGCTTCCACTGGCCCAGCAGCGGCAGAAGGTTCGTTTCGATGACCTGTCGCGCGCCGACGAAGTCGTTCCGCGCAACGAACTCATCTGCAAGATCCTGGCCCACTCGGAGCAGGGATTCTGGCGCATGAGCGAGGTCGTAGAACTTCATCGCGTGTACGCGGGCGAACATTGGACTACGGCCATCGGCCTCGGTCGCCTTCGCGTAAAGGTCGAGGCAGTCGGCGAGATGCTTGAGATCGTCTGTCAGGCTGTCGCTGGGCCTTAGAAGCGGCCGGAGCTCAGGCGCATTCCGCCCCATGACCATGGCCGGTGTCAGGCCAAGCAGATCATAGTACTCCATGGCCACCTTAAGCGCCTCAGCCGCAGCAGTGGCGTGGTCACCGAGCTGAAATAGGGCGACGGCGGCATTGTATCGAAAGATCCGCTGGTGAGAGGGATGGGAGGACAACTCACTAGCCACCCGCAGCATCACGGCCAGCGCCTCTTCTGCCCTCCTCTCACGAGCTAGGACGTTCATCTCCTTCATTCCGACGGACAGGCGCTCTGTTGAGCCAAGGCCATGCTCGGCAACGAGGCGCTTCATCAGCCGGATGCATTCGCTGGCATCCGCTCCGGCGTCGACACGCATGTCGTTGAACACGATGCCGTCCAGCGCCCAGAACCGGGCCTCCGGATCGGTCTGATCCGAAGCGGCGGCAGCTTCGAGGTACGGCTTGATGATCGGCCATAGACCGAGCTCGTGAAACAGCTCTTCTCCTGCAAACTGCACAAGCGTCTTTATGTCGCCGAGCTCGGCCAGCATTCGTACGTAGAGAGCGACTTTGGCTGGCTCCCAATCCGATGTCATAGAGTCGCGGACAACGTCGCGTAAACCTTGTCGTGCAAGCCTTTCTGCATCTGCCCCAAGAACGGCCAACTGGGCGCGACCGACGAGCCTAATCGCGTCGTGGGCCTTCAGCCTTTCGCCACCGAACACGTCGATGATACCAGCGGTCCGCAGCACGCGAATGGCGCGTTCTGCTGCGCCATTCTCGGGCAGCAGACTCAGTCGCAGTAGCTCCACAACTTGCCCACGAGCCAATGGCACGTCAGACAGACTGAGTACAGCCAAACCGCGGCGTGCATCTTCAGTTAGCGCCTCGACGATCCGGGCCAGAATGAGTTCTTGCGCCGTCTCAACCGAATGAGTCAGGCGCAACAGCCGATCACATAGATCTGCGACGCTTCCTCCGTGCTCCGCTGCAGCAATGGAGATGGCGTTGCGGATGTAGAGAGGCAGCCCACCGGTCAGTGCGAGCAGTGCCTGGCACGCGGCCGCATCGGCTCGGCAGCCGCGTTCGGCAGCCTCCGCGGCGATAGTGTCCGGGGACCATCCTTGAAGCGACTCAGCCTGGATCTGCAGAAGAGCCGTAAGATGCTCGGCGTTACGGCCAGGCTGCGCCAGCAAGACAAACCGAAAGCTTGGCGCTGCCAGGATCACCGCCTTAACGTCCTCGGGCGGCGGGCTGTGGGCGTTGTCCAGAATGATGGTGAGACGGTCATCCGCGGCGTCAACGCGCCTGCTGAGGCTCTGCAGGATCTCGATCCCGGAGGCGCCAGGTAGGAGGACCGTACCCAGACCGCCTTTACCTCCACCAAAATGCTTAGCCGCGAGTTCCCTGGCGAGGTTTGATGCCAAAGCAGGCCCAGGCGTGTCATGGAGATCGAAATACGTCACCGCACCTCCGACATGAATCGCGGCCTGCGAAACCCATGCAGTCTTACCAGCACCAGAGTAGCCGGTGATTAGCCGGACAGCGTTCCCCGTGATGAGAGGCGGCTCGTCGACCTGCGAGCGATACGTCGCCGGTGGCGAAGGGAGATCCTGAAGCTGCACCACCAACTGCTCAAACAGTGTGGTCAGTTCTTCGGTGCGGAAAGCATGGTCAGAGCGCGGAGCACCTCCTGCTGCTGCCAGCATGACGGCGCCGGCCAGTTTCCAAATAAGGGTCTCCGGCGACAGCACCGCAAAGGGTAGTCGACTCCCTAGCTTGCTGCACGCCAGGAACGCCGCCTGCAGGTTTGCTGGTGGGGGCGGCGTTACTGGGTCCGGTGAAGGCGGCGCATCTGGGTGATCGACGCGCACGTCGCTCGGCCAGTCTGCTGCCTTGATCCTGTCCGCAAGTGACGGCGTGAGAGCAGCGTTGGTCGCAATAATGAAGATCGGAACACCGCTCCGTTCCCCGCTAATGTGGAGTGCGCGATAACCATCGAAGCGAGCGAGTGCGTCGGCGATGTCGCTGAACCCGAGGCTAGACTGTCGTGACTTCAGTTGGACGTACGTCCGACCATCTGGCCGCACGATCTCGACGTCCTCGTCGCTTTCCACGACAACGGCGGAGACATCGGTCCCGGGGACCAACAGTAAAGTGCGAACGGCATAGAGGTGCTGGTACAGGAACCCGCGATGTACCGCTTCGATCCGGTTTAGTTGCGCCGCGTCGACGACGACCGGGCGATCTAAAGGCGCAGCTTCGGTCACGCGTGCAAACCGAGCTTCTGGTCTGGCGCTTGGCGGGCTGCGCTCTCCTGCCACTTGCTTGCTTCGACTTCGTCGTCAGGGCGGACCAGGTCACCGCGAAAGGCGCGGTTGAGGATACTGCGTTCAAGACGGTCAAGGAGAGCCAGGGCGCGGGCCGCGTCGTGAGCGGCGCTTCCTGTCGATGGCAGTGCTTCGTCGAGAGCGCGGACGATCTCACGCTGCTCAGCTAGAGGTGGCAGGCAAATGTGGAGAGCGCGAATCTCCGGGAAGTAGATCGTCGTGTGGGTTGACCCTTTGCCGAAGCGTCGGATGTCGTCGCCTTCGGCAAGCAGCGCATACTTGAGGAAGTCCGGCAGCAAGGCAGACGAGCAGGTCCAGGTGACGAAGTCCTGGCTGGTTGCCATGGGCCGTCCCATTACGATGACATAGCCTACCGAGGCGGTTCGAGAGAGGCATACGGTCTGCGCCGGCAACAGCCTGGCGGAGGAGTTGTCCAGACCGGCCTGCGTCACGTGCTGCGCCGTGTCAGTGATGACGCCGCCATGATGTGCGCCAGCATCGCGGATGCCGATCCAGGGGATGTCGCCGTTCCAGTAGGTCGCGACGCCGCGGCTGGGGGTGTGACCGCTTTCCTGGCGTGCGAGGCGCAGCAGCGGCACCCAGGCCCAGCCAGGTGGCGGCTCCGTCTGTGGATGGTTCACCGAGAGAGAGGCAACACCCGGGATGACTTCGTCCGTAGCCTCGCGTCCACCCCGCGGCTGCGTCGGTGCCGGGGTACGGGAGACGAGGCGAGCGGCCGGCTCCAATGCTCCAGCACGGCTGCGCCACTCGGCCGTCAGCTCGCCGCGCAGCGCCGACCGAAGGAGCGCGAGATGATAACGCTCCGAGAGCGGCGCGATGCGCAGCAGGTCGGTGCGGGCCTGGCGGGTGCGGGCGAACAGCGCCTCGATCCGTGCCACGATTTGGCGCTGCTCGGCCAGGGGGGGTAGTGCAAGCTCAACGACGCGCAGATCCTTGCCTGAGATCCCGTGTTGGCCGGCGGCCGTCTTGATGAACCGAGCGAGTTGCTCTCGCACCTCTGACGTCTGCATGGCCAGCTCGACAAATCCCGGCAGGGCACTCTCCTCATGCAGTCGAACGCGCATGAGCTTGTCCGGGTAGACGCACGCAGCATCGAGGCCGCGGACCATCCCGCAAGACGCGGTGAGCTCCGGATTCCCATTGTAGCGGACGACGAGAAGATCGCCGTCGCGCAGATGATAAGGCTGTGCCTCGTCAGTCGACCCACGATGAAAGCGTACGTCACCGAGACTGACGCGCCGCGGTCTGACAGCCGAAATGCGCAGGATCGGAAGTCCTGGCGGCGTATCCGCAGGCTTGGCAGCGAGGCCGTTGCGGATTTCGGCTGCGATATCGCCCAGCCGTACCCGAACCCATCCGGCAGGCAGACTCACTCCGCCGCCTCCGCCCGCTCGCCGTTGCCATTCAGCTCACCGGCCAGCGCCTCCACCTCGACCATTGCCCGCGCCAGATGGGTGCGGATCGCCTCCAGGATGTCCTCGGGCTCCTCCAGCGCGTCCTCGGCGGCCGTGTCGTCCCCGCGCAGCCAGGAGATGTCGAGGTTGTCGCTTCGCGCGGCGATCTCCCCCCGCGTGAAGCGCCGGAAGCGGCCCTCCGGGCCCTGGTCCTCGCGCGCCGCGCCGCCGTTCGGGTCGTCGCCAAAGGCCGCCTCGAAGGCCGCGAAGTCCTCGGCGCGCAGCGGGCGCGTCTTGCCGTAGGGTGGCTGGCCCGCGCGCATGTCGTAGACCCAGACCGCCTGGGTGCCGCCCTTCGCCGCCTTGCCGCGGCGCAGGAACACCACGTTGGTCTTCACGCCCTGGGCGTAGAAGATGCCGGTCGGCAAGCGGAGGATGGTGTGCAGGTCGGCCACCTCCATCATCCAGCGCCGCAGCTCCCGCCCTACGCCATCGGCGAACAACACGTTGTCCGGCAGCACGATGCCGGCGCGGCCCCCCGGCTTCAGCGCGCGGACGATGTGCTCGACGAAGGCGAGCTGCTTGTTGGAGGTTTCGGCGGTGATGGTGAAATCGCCGCGCACCGGCCGCCCGCCGCCCTTCTTCGTGCCGAAGGGCGGGTTGGACAGGATCAGATCCGCCAGGCCCAGCCCCTCGCCGTCGGGCCCGAGCGCGTCGCCGCCCTTCACGCCGTCCGGCTCGATGCCGTGCAGCAGGAGGTTCATCATCAGCAGCCGGTGCGTGCCGGGCACCAGCTCAAGACCGCGGAACGCCTCGCGTCTCTGGAAGTCCTGTTGGGTCTTGGGCAGGCGGAACAGGTCGTCGGTCGCGGCCTTCACGTAGCGGTCAGCCGCCACCAGGAAGCCGCCGGTGCCGGCGGCGGGGTCCTGCACCACCTCGCCGGGCTGCGGCTTCAGCAGGCGCACCATGCAGTCGATCAGCGCCCGCGGGGTGAAGTACTGCCCGGCGCCGGACTTCTTCTCGTTGGCGTTCTTCTCCAGCAGCCCTTCGTAGAGATCGCCGAGCCCTTCCTCCTTCGCCGAGTACCAGTCGAGGCGGTCTAGCGCGCCGACCAGCTCGCGCAGGTTGGCCGGCTTGCGCAGGCTGGTCTGGGCGTTGTCGAAGATGGTGCGGATGCCGGGGTGGCCGGAGGTGCCGAGCTTCAGCAGCGTGGCGCGGTAATGCGTCAGCAGCGCATCGCCCTCGCGCGCGGTCAGGCCTGACCAGCGGCAATCGGCCGGGATCAGCTCCTCGCGCCCCGTCTCCGCGAGCATCTTAAGGAAGAGCAGGTAGGTTAGCTCGGTGACGTACTCCTGATAGGTGATGCCGTCATCGCGCAGGATGTTGCACAGGCCCCAGAGGCGCTGGACCAGGTTGGTGGTGGTACCGCTCAACGACGCGCTTCCTTCGCTCCGCGATTGACTTCCTCGGCCCAGATTGGTCGAGGTTTCTGTGTGTCATCGCGCGTCATATCGGCGATGAACTCGTCCGCAATCCACATCCCAAAGCGAATCATCATGTCAGGGGTTAGGGCTAAGGTGGCGACGATCTTGTTGTCCTTGGCGGATTGAACAGCATAGCCGACGAGCTTTGGCTGGCTCCCCGCCGGAGTTCGGCAAAGAGGTTCAACAGAACTGCCGTCTGCGTGAGCGACAGCATTTCGAATAAGGACGATGGCGTCGGCCACAGATTGCGTATTCCGGGGTTCCCCGTGACCAAACTGGCCAAACCCCTCGGTCTTCATCCGTTCATAGAAGCGGCGAGCGGCCAGATCGTTAGGGCCCGACCCCTTCGTACGCATCCGTTGTGCAATCCAGCAAACAATGGACGAGAACAGCGCAAAAGCCTGCGTCACGTCATGTTCGGCCTGCGGGCTTGCTCGGAGCATGTCCCGCAGGCGCAGGATTACGGCCCATTCGACCTGATCTTTGGTGATCTGCATCAGGCCGCCTTCCAGACCTCTTCGTTGATGTCGGCGAGCAGGGAGGCGAGCTGCCCGCCGAAAACCGTGTTGAGTCGCTTCATTCCGCCGTTCTGCGCGAACAGTCCCTCATCGAGAAGGGTCGGATCGGCGACGCCCATCTCCTTCACCAGGCCGGCGAGGCGATCGAGCCACTGCCGCTGCGGCGCGGTCCAGGCCTGGCGGGCGCGTAGCCGGGCCATGGCGCGATCCACCCGCACCGCCCAAGGCTCCAGCGCGTCGCCAAACGCAGCCTGCCGCACGAAGCCGATCAGTCCAGCCGCGATGTCCTGGTTGGTGGCATCGCGATAGGCGGCGCGCAGGGCGGCCTCCGTGAAGTGCGCGACCTGTAGCGCCATCGCCAGTTCCTTTAGCGCGGCGCGGGTGAGCTCGCGCGGGCGGGTCAGCACGGTCTGCAGGGCGGCGAGCGTGTTGCCGTTCTCGCGAAGGAAGGTGGCGAAGGCCGAGAGATAGTCCTCAGGCCGGCCCGCGGCGCCGTAGCCGGCCGTCGTGCTGTGATGGCTGTCGGGGTGGTAGGACACGGCGAGCGGCAACGGGCGCCCGCATTCCGGGTTCCAGTCCAGGATGGGGCCGAGGGCGGGGCGGGCCTTGACCCACTCCGCCAGGTCCTCGGGCGTGGCGCCTTGCGCGCGCGCCAGGGTGTCGGCGGGGCTCTCGCCGGCGGCGTTCTCCCATGCTTCCGCCGCCTGCTGGCTAAGCTTGCCGAAGCGCCGGCGCAGCCGGACAAGCAACTGGTCGCGGACGGCGGCGCGGAAGGCCGGGTCGGTCGCCTCGGCGAGTTCCTTCAGCAACTGCTCGAAGGACAGCTTCGGGTTGACCACCACGGGCCTCATCTCGGTGAAGGCCTGGATGGCGTCGTATTGGCGGACGGCATCGAAGACTCGGAAGGTCTCCTTGCCGATCGCGTCGCAGCGGCGCGTCGCGCGGCCGATCATCTGGTCGTAGAGGATCCGACTGTTCACCCGGCGCAGGAAGACCAGGTTGACGATGGAGGGCACGTCCACGCCGGTGGTCAGCAGGTCCACCGTCACCGCCACCTTGGGCAGCGCGTCGTTGCGGAAGCGCCGGATCATCTGGCCGGGCTTGTCGATGCTGCCGGTGATCTTCTGGACAGCGCCGTCCTCGATCTCGCCGTAGACGGCGGCGAAGGCGTCCTTCAGCGCCTTCACCACGATGTCGGCATGGGCGTCGGTGGCCGCAAAGACCAACGTCTTGCCGGGCAGGCTGGGGTCGATGTGCTGGGCCAGTTCTTCCGCGACGACGCGATTGAACTCCTGCGTAATGACCCGGCGATTGAAGCTCTCCACCTCGAAGTCGAGATCGTCGGGGGCCGTGGTGAGGTCGATCGCCTGGGTCAGCGGGTCGAGCAGCGGCAGTTCCTCGCCCTGCCGGAAGTGGATGCCGGCCTGGGAAAGCGCGGTCTCGATGCGGATCGGCGGCTCCTGGTCGGTCAGGTAGCCATCTACCACCGCCTCGCGCAGGCCGTAGGTGAAGACGGGGCGGCCGAAGATCTCAGTGGTGTGCAGCGCAGGGGTGGCGGTGAGGCCGATCTTGACCGCGTCGAAGTGCTCCAGCACGCGGCGATACTTCGAGACGTAGTCGGCCTCGCTCCGGAAGCCGAGTTCGGCGTCGCCGAGTTCGCGGTCGAGCGTGTAACCGCGGTGGCATTCGTCCACGACGATGAGGTCGTAGAGATCGACCGCTGGCACGTCCTCCGGCGTCTCGGCGTAGAGGATGCGCTTCACGAGGGACTGGATGGTGCAGATGTGCACCTTCGTCGCCTCGTCAGGCGCGACCTCGTTCAGCCCCTTCAGCCCGAAGATGTCCGCGAAGGTGTTGGCGCCGACGACGCGGGTGGTGCAGAACTCGCCGCCGGCCTGGTCGCCAAGCGAGGTGCGGTCCACCACGAAGCACACTCGCCGAAAGCGCCGCGTGGCGAGCAGCCGGTAGAGCATGGCGATGGCCAGCTTGGTCTTGCCGGTGCCGGTCGCCATGGCGAGCAGGAGGGTGCGGCGGCCGTCCTCGGCGAGGTTGCGCTCCACCGCTTCGATCGCGCGGCGCTGGTAGGGCCGCAGCTCGAAGCCAAAGTCGAAGGGCTTCTGGGCGAGGTCCGCCTGCGCCTTGGCCTGGTCCTGGCCGAGCAGGGCGAGCAGTCCGTCCGGGGTGTACCAGTCTGACAGGGCGCGGCCATGGTTGGTCGGCACGCGGGCATCGCGGAACCAGATGCCGGACTGGGTCTCGATCTGCTTGAGATAGCCGCGCCCATTGGCGGAGAAGAGGAAGGGCAGCCGGTAGGCCGGCTCCTGGCCCTGGCTGTCGGCTGGCCAGGGGCCGCCGGCGGGCAGCTCGAGGCCGGCCTCGGGGAGGAAGCCCTGGGCGTAGCGGCCCGCTTGGCCGAGAGCGGCGGCGACGTTCCGGTTGCGCCGCTTCGCCTCGACCACGCCAACGCAGGTCAGGCCGCAGAACAGGGCGTAGTCGGCCGGACCACTGGCCGTGGGCCATTCGGCAATGGCCATGTTCCGGCCCTTGGCCGGGCGGGCGCCGGCGGCGTAGCGCAGGGTGCGAGTGTCGGCCTCCCAGCCGCGGGCGCGGAGCTGCGCATCGATGCGGTCGCGGGTGCTGGCCTCGTCGAGGTCGAGGGCCTCGGCGGCCTGGAACGCGAGGAGGCTGATCGTCTGCTGTGCCGCGGGCGGGGCGGTCGCAGCGGCCTGCTGCAGCGCGGCGAGCTCTGCGGCGAGCACCGATCGGGCGGCCTGCTCCTCGGCGGCCAGCGCTTCCCACACGGCGCGGTCAGCCGCCTCGGCCTGGGCGCGCGCCTCTGCTGCCTCGGCGGCCTCGCGGGCACGCTCGGCGGCGGAGAGGCTGGTGTCACGCTCGGCCCGCAGGCGTTCGATCTCGGCCCGCAGCCCTGCCGTGGCATCGGCGGGCGGGCGCGGCGGCTGGAACGGGCCGGGCTTGAAATTCGGATTGCCGAAGGTGCGGTGGAAGAAGATGGCCAGCTGGCGGGCGAGCCGGAGCGCGGCCATGGCCTCGGCATGGTCGCCCTGATGGCCATGCGTGGCATCGTTGCCACGGCGCCGCAGGTCGTGGAACACGTCCAGCACGTCCCGCGGGACCGTGCCCTCCCGGCGCAGGCGGGCCAGGAGCTCGGCCTGCGACTCCTCTATGGTCGTGAACACGCCGGTCCGCGCGGCGATCTGCTGCGCGAGCATCTCCCCGAACTGGCGGAGCTTCATCAGGGAGGTGACGGGGTCGTCGGGGAAGTACTGCTCCGCGCGGGTCGCAACCACCACCAGCCCCGCATCGTAACGAGCGAGGAAGCCGAAATTGGCAGAAGGAGGGAGAGTGACCGGCATGAGATGCCGCTATGGAACAGGCGGCACCCGTTACGAGCAAGCGTTCCGTACCATGATTCGGCGCGCGCAGTACGGCAACGAGGGAAACGGGATTACAACACCGCCCGCGAGGCCAACCCCAAAGTGCTTGGAATGCCTGGGGCTTTCCCGCCGTACCGTTTGGCCGCAGTCCAGAGGTCCGGAGAAATCGGCGTCTCCGGAGAACCGACGCGGCGCTGTTTGCCCTCTCTACAGTCCAGAGCCATGACGAAAAGGCGCCAATAAACTGGCGTTTCGGGCGGCAGGTGGCGCTTTGCTATCGGGAGGTCGGAGAATGACTGGCGGAGAGGGTGGGATTCGAACCCACGGTACAGTTGCCCGTACTTCGGTTTTCGAGACCGACCCGTTCGACCGCTCCGGCACCTCTCCGCACGATGCCGGCCGAAGCCGGCTGAAGGTTCCCTGGTCGAGGGGTCCCGCCGTATAGTCGTCTCTTCCGCGCTGCGCAACGCCCCCTCCTCGACGGTTGACGCGCGCCCTGCCCTGGCGCTATAGGCCCGGTCCCACGGCAGCGCCTCGGGTGCTGCCGATGATCGGTTTTGGGCCGACACCCACAAACCACACACAGTTCGAGAGAGTCCCGGGGCGACCCATGACCTATGCAGTGATCCGCACCGGCGGCAAGCAGTACCGCGTCACCCCCGACGCCGTGCTCACCGTCGAGAAGCTCGAGGCCGAGCCCGGCTCGACCGTGACCTTCCACGACGTCCTCCTCCTGGGCGGCGAGGCCGGCCTGACCGTCGGCGCGCCGACGGTGCCGGGCGCGTCCGTGACCGCAACCGTGGTCGAGCAGACCCGTGCCGACACGGTCCTCATCTTCAAGAAGCGCCGTCGCCAGAACAGCCGGCGCAAGAACGGCCATCGCCAGCACCAGACCGTGCTGAAGATCGCCGCCATCACCGCGGCGTAAGGAGCACAATCCCATGGCTCACAAGAAGGCAGGCGGTTCCTCCCGCAACGGCCGCGACTCCGAAGGCAAGCGCCTCGGCGTGAAGCTGTTCGGCGGCCAGACCGTGAACGCGGGCTCCGTCATCGTGACCCAGCGCGGCACGAAGATGATCCCGGGTACCAATGTCTATGCCGGCCGCCAGCACTCCCTGCACGCTGCCGTGACGGGTCGCGTGAAGTTCGTGCGCAAGGCCGAAGGCCGCGTGCATGTGACGGTCGAGCCCGAGGCCCTGGCCGCCGAATAAGGCTGCGCAGCGCGCCGTCAGTCAGCGGGGGCCGCAGGGCCCCCGTTTGCGTTTCAGGTCCCCCGAACGATGAAATTCCTCGATGAAGCCAAGGTCTGGGTGAAGGCCGGTGACGGTGGCGACGGCGTCGTCGCCTTCCGGCGCGAGAAATACATCGAATTCGGCGGCCCCGACGGTGGCAATGGCGGCAAGGGCGGCGACGTGATCGCCGAGGCCGTCGAAGGCCTCAACACGCTCATCGACTACCGCTATGCGCAGCACTTCAAGGCCCGCAAGGGCGGCAATGGCGCCGGCAACGACCGCACCGGCGCCGGGTCGGACGATGTCACGCTGAAGGTCCCGGTCGGCACCCAGATCCTCGGCGAGGACAAGGAAACGCTGCTCGCCGACCTCGATGCGCCGGGCAAGCGCATGGTCATCGCCAAGGGTGGCGATGGCGGCTTTGGCAATGCCAACTACAAGACCAGCACCAACCGTGCCCCGCGCCGCGCCGACAAGGGCTGGCCCGGCGAGGAGCGCTGGATCTGGCTGCGGCTGAAGCTCATCGCCGATGCCGGCCTGGTCGGCCTGCCGAATGCGGGCAAGTCCACCTTCCTCGCCGCCGTCTCGGCGGCAAAGCCCAAGATCGCGGACTATCCCTTCACCACCCTGCATCCGCAGCTCGGCGTCGTGCGCCTGAACGCGACCGAGGAATTCGTCATCGCCGATATTCCCGGCCTGATCGAAGGCGCGCATGAAGGCGCAGGACTCGGCGATCGCTTCCTCGGTCATGTCGAACGCTGCGCGGTGCTGCTGCACCTGATCGATGGCACCCAGCCCGATCCGGCCGGCGCCTACCGCACGATTCGCGCCGAGCTTGCGGGCTATGGCCATGGCCTGGCCGAAAAGCCGGAGATCGTGGCGCTGAACAAGCTGGATGCGATGACGCCGCAGGCACGCGCCTCCCGCGTGAAGGCGCTGGAACGGGCCTGCGGCAAGCCGGTCCTGGTGATCAGCGGCGCGACAGGAGCCGGCGTGCCGCAGGCGCTGAGGGCCTTGGCCGATACGATCCACGCCCGCCGCGAATCCGAATCCGAAGCCCTCGCGACCGCCAGGGCCGACTGAAGGGCCTGGCGCGCTGCCGGACAGGCGGTGTCGCGACCACCTGTCCGACCGCCCCGATCAGCCGGCCTTCAGGGCCTCGCGCAGCTTGGCTTCCTGCTCGCTGGTCAGGTTGGTGCGCAGCACGGTGCCGCCGAAATGCGCCATGGCCGGCAGCACCTTGTCCGCCGTCACCTTGCGCACGAGCACGCAGAGCGCCGCCTGGCCCGGCGTGAGCGAGCTCGCGGCATCCTTCAGGAACTTGTCGTCGAGGCCCACATCGGTCAGGTAGCCGCTGATCGCCCCGCCAGCCGCGCCGGCCGCCGCGCCGAGCAGCGGGTTGAGGAACAGCAGCCCGATCAGCGTCCCCCACAGCGCGCCACCGGCGGCGCCCGCCGCGGTGGTGTTGATGAGCTGATGCAGCTTCACCGACCCGTCCGCCAGACGCTCGGCCACCACGGCGTCGCCGAGCTCGACCAGATACTCCTTCTGCAGCTCGATCAGCTTCGCGCGCGAGGCTTCCGCCGTCGCGACGTCCGGGTAGGCGATGATGATCAGATCGGCCATGCGTGGTCTCCCTCCAAGGGCGTGAGGCCCCTGGGGCGACGGCGCCTGGGGTCCGGTTCACGCTAACAGACACAGACTGGGCCGGCTTGCGCGCGTGAACGCGCAAGGGGGCGCGCTCACCTAAACCCCACACCGCGGGGGGCGGGGGGGGCGCGCCACCGCCCCCCCCGGCCCCTGTGGATCCGGACCATGCGGCCAGGGCATGGGCCATGGCAAGCGACGGGTCTGTGTCGCGCGTCCCGCGCTTCAGACCTGCCGTCCCCCATGCTACAGCCGCGCGCCATGTCCGACCCGACTGCCCCTTCCCTCGCCTCCGCCAAACGGATCGTCGTCAAGATCGGCTCCGCCCTCGTGGTGGATGAGAAGACCGCGACGCCGCGCGCCGCATGGCTCGCCTCGGTCGCCTCGGATGTCGCGGCGCTGCGGGCGCGGGGGGTGGAGGTGGTGCTGGTCTCCTCCGGCGCCATTTCGCTCGCGCGCCGCGCGCTCGGCCTGACGCGCCGCGCCCTTCGGCTCGAGGAGAAGCAGGCCGCCGCAGCGGTCGGCCAGATCCGCCTGGCCGGCGCCTGGCAGGACGCGCTGTCCGCGCATGACATGAACGCCGCGCAGCTTCTGCTGACGCTCGAGGATTCCGAGGATCGCCGCCGCTACCTGAACGCGCGCGCGACGATCACGACGCTGCTGCATCTCGGCTGCGTGCCGGTGATCAATGAGAACGACACCGTCGCGACCGCGGAGATCCGCTTCGGCGACAATGATCGTCTCGCCGCGCGCGTGGCGGAGATGATCGGCGCCGATGCGCTGGTGCTGCTGTCGGACATCGATGGGCTCTACACCGCCGATCCGCGCAAGGATCCCGCGGCCGCCCATCTGCCGACGGTCGATCGCATCACCGATGAGATCATGGCCATGGGCGGGGATCCCCCGCCCGGCTATTCCTCGGGTGGGATGCGCACCAAGCTGATCGCCGCGCGCATCGCGACGGGCGCGGGCTGCGCGATGGCGATCGCACTCGGCCAGCGCGACAATCCGCTGCAGGCCTTGGTGGATGGCGCGCGCTGCACCTGGTTCCTGCCCGCGCCGGAAGGGCGCACCGCACGCAAGCGCTGGATCGCGGGCAGCCTCGCGCCGCTCGGCGTGCTCACCGTGGATGCAGGGGCGGCGCGCGCGCTGGCACGCGGTTCATCGCTGCTCCCCGCCGGGGTCCGCACGGTCGCCGGCGACTTCTCGCGCGGCGATCCGATCAGCGTGCGCGATGAGGCGGGACGCGAAGTGGCGCGCGGGCTCTCGGCCTATGATGCCGAGTCCGCGCGCCTTATCGCCGGCCATCGCAGCGAGGAGCTGGTAGCGCTCCTCGGCTGGCGTGGCCGGGACGAGATCATCCACCGGGATGACCTCGTCCTGCTGTGAGCCGTGATCAGCCGCGCGGCGTGACGGGCACGTAGCGCACGGACTGATTGTCGCCCGAGCCCTCGACCACGGCGTTGTACTGCACGGGGCCAGGGATCACGGAGCGCGGCACCTCGACCGAGATGTTGCCGCCGCTGCCCACGATCCTCGCGGCTTCCAGCGGCAGGCCCCGCGGCGTCGCGCCGGCATAGGCCACGGACTCATTCTCGCCGGTGCCGCCCACATAGGCGTAGCCAAGGCCGGCGTCGGCAGCGAGCGCACCCTGCGTCGCGGCGAGGCCCAGCGTGGCGGCGGCGGCGATGCGAATGACGATGCGGTTCATGTTGGTATTTCCTTATCGAGTGTCGCGGTGGAGGAAGCTTCCTGACCACCGCTTCGCCGCCAGAGATGGTCAGGTAACGCCAACTTCCCAACGCGTCCCGATGATCGCCGCCATGCGCTTCGCGAATGATGACTTGTCGCCACCCGACACCATGCGAGACTGCGATCAACGACAATCATCTAAGGGCCGGACATCCATGATCGACCGCATCTCTCGTCGCGGGCTTCTTGCCGCCACCACTATTCCTCTCGCGGCACCGTCTCTGGCGCAGGAGGGCTTTCCAAGCCGGCCATTGCGCCTGCTGGTTGGCTATACGCCGGGCGGCGCGGTGGATATTTCGGCCCGTGCCTTCGCCCCGCGCATGGGTGAGATCCTTGGCCAGCCCGTCGTGGTCGAGAACCGTCCCGGCGCCGGATCCAACATCGCGAGCGAAGCGGCGGTG
The DNA here is from genome assembly GCA_041914265.1 of Roseomonas sp. Lineage (GTDB taxonomy): Bacteria > Pseudomonadota > Alphaproteobacteria > Acetobacterales > Acetobacteraceae > Neoroseomonas. The sequence goes on along the minus strand of JAYSDS010000005.1, from coordinate 5,722 downwards.
CGCGCGCCCGCCGATGGCTACACGCTGCTGCTCGCGACCATCGGCGCGCTCGTGGTCAGTCCGATGGCGATGCGCCTGTCCTTCGATCCGCAACGCGACCTGACGCCGGTCTCCATCGCGGTCGACCTGTTCAACATTCTCGTCGTGCCGGCGGACCGCCCGTGGCGGAGCACCGCCGAGCTCATCGCCGCGGCGAAGGCGGCACCAGGGCGACTCTCCTATGGCACCAGCGGCATCGCGGGCGGGCCGCATCTCGCGGGCGTGCTGTTCGACCGCATGGCTGGCATCGAGACCATGCCCGTGCACTATCGCGGTGGTGCACTGATCGCGACGGATCTGCTGTCGGGGCGCATCGACTTCTCATTCGCGACAGCACCCTCCGTGCTGCCGCATGTGCAATCGGGCAAGTTGCGTGCGCTCGCCGTGCCGACCATCGCACGCTCGCGCCTGCTGCCGGAGGTGCCGACCGTCGCCGAAAGCGGCGTGCCCGGCTTCGACGTGCCGGGCTGGTATGCGGTGGTCGCGCCGCGCGGCACGCCGGACCCGGTCGTCGCGCGCATCGCGGCAGCCATGCGCACCGCGCTGGACGATCAGGAAGTGACCGCGGCCCTGAACCGCAACGGGCTGGAACCGAAGCCCAGCACGCCTGCGGAACTGGCACAGGCCTGGGCCGCGGAGCGCGCGAAATGGGAGCCGATCATCCGGGAAAGCGGCATCAGGATCGAGTAAGGCGCCGGCCGGCGGGGCGCTCCGCGGCACCATCCGGGCATCCATGCGCCGAAGACCGCCTCGCACGCGCCTGTTCGCGCCCAGGCCCGGATGGGCTAATCTGCCCCTGCGCCGGCTGCTTCGATGGCGCCTGGAGACCCGAACCGTGAATGCCCTTGCCGAGGACGCCATCCGCCTGCTCGACACCGCCGCCCGCGCCGCGCGCGAGGCCGCTGGGATCGTCGCGCGTGCGCCGCGACCGGCGAAGGATGCGGCGCTGCGTGCCGCCGCGGCTGCCCTGCGCGCGCGCCAGGATGACATCCTCGCGGCCAATGCCGCCGATGTGGATGGCGCGCCCGGCCTGTCCAGCGCCTTCCGCGACAGGTTGACGCTCACCCCCGCGCGCATCGAGGCGATGGCCAGGGGCCTGGAGGAAGTCGCTGAGCTTCCCGACCCCGTCGGCCGTGTGCTGGCGGAATGGACGCGCCCGAATGGTCTCGTCATCCGGCGTGTCGCGCAGCCGCTCGGCGTGATCGGCATGATCTTCGAAAGCCGCCCCAACGTCACGGCCGATGCCGCCGCACTCTGCCTGAAGTCGGGCAATGCCGTGATCCTGCGTGGCGGGTCGGAGAGCACGCGCTCCGCCGCCGCGATCCACGCTTGCCTGGTGGAAGGCCTGCGCGCCGCCGACCTGCCCGAAGCCGCGATCCAGGTCGCGCCGACCGCCGACCGCGCCTTCGTCGGCGCGATGCTGCGCGCTTCCGGTCTCATCGACCTCATCGTGCCGCGCGGTGGCAAGGGGCTTGTGACGCGCGTGATGGAAGAAGCGCGCGTGCCGGTCCTCGCCCATGCCGAAGGCCTCTGCCACACCTATGTCCACGAAGCGGCCGACCCGGCGATGGCGCGTAGCATCCTGGCCAATGCGAAGATGCGCCGCACCGGCATCTGCGGTTCGACCGAGACCCTGCTGATCGACGCCGCCATCGCGCCGTCGCTGCTGCCGTTGCTGATCGCGGACCTGCGCGCCCTCGGCTGCGACTTCCGCGCCGATGACCGCGCGCGCGCGATCATCGCGGATCTGAAGCCGGCGACGGAGCAGGATTTCAGCACCGAATGGCTCGACGCCATCCTGTCGGTGAAGGTGGTCGATGGCGTGGCGGATGCACTCGACCACATCCGCCGCTACGGTTCCGAACACACCGAGGCAATCGTCACGCAGGATGACGCGACGGCGGGCGCCTTCCTGGACGGGCTCGATTCCGCCGTCGGCATGTGGAACACCTCGACGCAGTTCTGCGACGGCTTCGAATTTGGCTTCGGTGCCGAGATCGGCATCGCGACCGGCCGCATGCATGCGCGCGGGCCGGTCGGGCTAGAACAGCTCTGCACCTATCGCTACCAGGTAATCGGCACCGGGCAGGTCAGGCCGTGATGCGGCGCGCGCTGGCGCTGGTGGCGTTGCTCGCCGCCGCGCCGGCGCGCGCCGATTGCCCGGACCTGCCGACCGTCGCACGCTTCGCGATGGCGCTGCTGGACCGGCGCATCCCCGCCCCCTTCGAGGTCACGACGGATACCGAGGCGTTCTGCGCGCAGCAGAAGCTCGCCGCCATCCTCGCGCAGCCCTGGGGCGACGTGTCGGGAATCGCGCTCGCCGCCGACGACCTGCCCCCGCTGGAAGGCGTGCTGTTCTTCGCCAATCTGCGCGAGCGCTCCGGCGCGACGATCGACATCGCCTATGCGGCGCGGCCGGCCATCGCGCCAGGCCTCTTGCTGCGCATCGGCCGTGATGGGGAACCGGTCGCGGCGAGCCCCTACCTTGCGCTGCTCGACCTCGCGGCCTTGGCTGGCGGGACGGATGCGCTCGCGCGCATCGCGGGCAATCTCGGCCTGCGCCTCGGCGTGGTGGGGCCCGAGGCGCCCCTGCCCGCCGCCGCGCCGGATGCATTGCTGCAGGCCGATGGCAGCACCATCGCGGCGTTGCCGCGGCTTGGCCTCGCCGCGCCGCCGGCGGATCTGGTGGCCGACCTCGCCCGAGATCGTCGCCTCGCGGGGCGCCCGCTGCGGGAGGGCGAGCTCGTCGCCCTGCTCGCCGAACCCAGCGCCATCAGCCCCCGTGCGGGCGAGACCTGGCGCCTGTCCATCCCCGGCATGGGCGCGGTGGTGGCGAACTTCCGCTGAGGCACCTTCCCGTCTGCACCGCCGCGCCGCTAGCATCGGCACGCTGCGGAGGAACGACACCATGCGCCGGATGCTGCTGCTCGCCAGCCTGATCACCCTGCCCTTCACTGCCCACGCCGCCTGCCCGGACGAAGCCGTCGTGCAGCGCATGGCCGAGGCGTTGCTCGACAACCGTGCCTCACCGGCCTTCACCGGCATGACCTCGCTCGCCGACGGCTTCTGCGCGCAGGACCGGCTCGTCGCGCTGCTGCAGCAATCCTGGGGCCGGCCCGTGGGCTACAAGGTGGGGCTGACCAGCGCCCCGGTGCAGCAGCGCTTCGGCGTGAACCACCCGGTGCGCGGCGTGCTGATGGAAAGCAGCATCAGCCTGCGCAGCGGCGCCGAGATACCGGCGCGCTTCGGTGCCGTGCCGGTGATCGAGAGCGACTTCCTGTTCCGTGTGCGCGATGACGGCATCAACCAGGCCGGGCGCGACCGGCTCGCCATCCTTCGGCACATCGACCAGATGATCCCCTACATCGAGCTGCCGGACCTGGTCCTCTCGGGTGGCTTCGACGGGCCGAACCTGCTCGCCATCAATGTCGGTGCGCGGCTCGGCGTGCTCGGCACGCCCATTCCGGTGGAGGCGACTCAGGATCTCGTGGATCGTCTGGGATCGATGACCGTGACAATGGTGGATGACCGCGACCAGGTGCGCGCCACGGCGCCGGGGACGGCCGCGCTCGGCCATCCATTGGATGTCGTGGCCTTCCTGGTCGAGGATCTCGCCCGCGCCGGCAAACGTCTCGAAGCCGGGCAGTATCTTTCGGTCGCGGGCTATTCCCCGACGCTGCCGCTGGAGGCCGGCCGCACCTACACCGTGCGGTATGAAGGGCTGGTGGCGCAGCCGGTCAGTGTGAGCGTCCGAACGCGGTGACACCTGGACGATACGGTGATGCGCGACGGCGGCGCATCGGGCTCCTGGGTGGTTCCTTCAACCCGGCCCATGACGGGCACCGCCATGTCGCGCGCCAGGCGCTGCGGGCGCTGCGGCTCGATGAGGTCTGGCTGCTGGTCTCGCCGGGCAATCCGCTGAAGCCGGTGCAGGGCATGGCGCCGCTTGCCGAGCGCCTTGCCTCCGCGCGGCGCATCGCCGATGGGCGGCGCATCATCGCGACCGATATCGAACAGGCGCTGGGCACGCGCTACACCGCCGACACGCTGGCGATGCTGCGGCGCCGCTTCCGCGGCGCACGCTTCGCCTTCGTGATCGGCGCGGACAACCTGGTGCAGTTGCCGCGCTGGAAGCGCTGGCGTGCCATTGCGCGGAAGGTGGCGATTGCCGTATTGCCCCGACCCGGCTGGACGCGGCGCGCGCTGACCGGCCGCGCGGCGCATCTGCTGGCACGCCATCGGCGCGCCCCGGGCGCGGCGCTGACGGAATCCTTTGCGCCCCACGCCGCTTGGTGCTTGGTTCCGGCGCGGGAGCACGCCGCATCCGCCACCGCGATCCGCGCGCGGGCCGGCAACCACACGGGCGAGAGGAGGGGGCCATAGCCCGCACGCCGAAGACCACCGAGACGACGCCGACCAAGGCCAAGGCCGCACCGAAGGCAAAGCCTGCTGCGCCGAAGAAGGCCGCTGCGCCGAAAGCCAAGGCGGAACCGAAGGCCAAGCCCGCCGCCAAGGCACCTGCCGCGAAGGCGACCGCGACGAAGGTCGCGACGGCGAAGACCAGGACCACGGCGGCAACCGCCAAGGCCGCCATCGCGAAGGTGAAGCCGGCGGCGGCGAAGAAGCCCACGGCCACCAAGGCGAAGGCCGCCGCCCCGAAGGCCGCGCCCAAGGCCAAGGCCGTCGCGAAAGCCCCCGCCGCACCCCGCCCCGCCCGTAACCGCAAGCGGGAGAAGCTCTCGCCCGATCGCCTGACACTGATCGTCGAGGCGGCGATGAAGTCGCTCGAGGACGACAAGGCCGAGAACATCGTCCTGCTCGACGTCACTGGCCGGGCCGACTACGCCGACCGCCTGATCATCGCGACCGGCCAGGTGGAACGGCAGCTCCAGGCCATGGCGACGCATCTGGACGAGGCCCTGGCCAAGGCCGGGCTGAATCTGCGCCGCGATTCCATCCAGGCCTCGCCCGATTGGGTGCTGATCGATGCGGGCGACTTGGTGATCCACCTGTTCCGGCCGGATGCGCGGGAATTGTACCGCATCGAGCGCATGTGGGGCCCGGAAAGCCCGGGGGCGAGCGACGCCGCGCCCGGTTAGGATCCTCGCGGTCGGGCGCATGAAGGCGGGGCCGGAGGCGGCGCTCTATGCGCATTACGCCGCCCGGCTGCGCCCGCCGCCCGAGGTCACGGAAATCCCGGAGGCGCGCGGCTCGGCGGCCGAGGTCCGGCGGCGTGAAGGCGCGGCGCTGTTGGCCGCGCTGCCCGAGCAGGCCGCGGCCATCGCGCTCGACCTGGGCGGGGAAGCTCCGGACAGCGAAGGCTTCGCCGCGCTGCTCGCCCGCATCGAGGACTCCGGGCGCACGCCCTGCTTCCTGATTGGCGGGGCGGAAGGACTGGACCCTGCGGTCACGACACGGGCGGAACGGCGGATCGCACTGGGGCCGATGACCTGGCCGCACTTCCTCGTGCGCGGCATGCTCGCAGAACAGCTCTACCGGGCACAGGCGATCCGGCAGAACCACCCCTACCACCGGGCGTGGCGGCCGGGCTGACGGCGCCGATCCGGAGAGCCGGGAGGGGCTGCGTTCCATACGCGCGACGTGTGCTGGTGGCGATGGAGAGGGGCGCTGCCCCTCTCCAAACCTCACCCCGCCAAAGGCCGAAAGGCCTTTGGAAACCTCG
>JAYSDS010000004.1:46544-81667 GCA_041914265.1 Roseomonas sp. | reverse complement strand
CCCCCCCCCCCCCCCCGCCCGCCGCCGCGCCGCCCCCCCCCGGGGGGGGGGGGGGGGGGTGGGGGGGGGGCCCCCCCCCCCCCCCACTGCGACAGCGGAGATAGCGGGCCATTCCAGAAGGCCTCCCGGTCCCTGGCGCGGCCCTCCCCCATCACCCCTTCGCCGTCTTCCGCGCCATGAAGCCGCCCAGCATCCGCGCCGGCTCCCCCGTGTGCCAGGACGCTGCGAAGGCCCCGATCCCGGCGGCGATCGCGTCGGTCTGGCGCAGATCCTCCCACCGCCGGATCAGCGCCTTCTGCGACCGGATGGCCTCCGCCCCGGCTTCCAGCAGCAGTTCGATCCAGGCCTCCACCGCGCCGTCCAGCGCCTCGGGCGCGACGACCTTTTCCACCAGGCCCCAGTCCAGCGCCTCGGCCGCGTCGATGGTCTCGGCCAGCAGCAGCAGCCGCCGCGTGCGGCCCCAGCCGATCAGGCCCGGCAGCAGCGCCGCCTCGACCACCGACGGGATGCCCACCCGCACCTCCGGCATGCCGAACTTCGCGACATCGGCGGCGATACGCAGGTCGCAGGCCGCCGCGATCTCGAGCCCCGCGCCGAGGCACCAGCCATTCACCCGCGCGATCACCGGTACCGGGCAGTCACGCACGGCACGGCAGCAGCCATGGACCAGGCTGATGAAGGCCGCGCCCTCGGCGGGGTCCTGCACCGCCGCCATCACGCCGATATCCGCGCCACCGATGAAGGCGCGCGGCCCGGTCCCGGTCAGCACCACCGCGCGCAGCGTCTCGTCCTCGCCGAGCATGGCGAAGGTCGCGGCGAAGTCGCGCATCAGGTCGGGGTTCAGCGTGTTGAGCTTGGCGTCGTGATCCACCGCCACATGCGCGACACGACTTTCATGCGTGCGCCGCACATCCATGCGTCCTGCCATGCCGTTTCCTCCTTCGGGCGGCGCATGCTGCGCGCGGCGCGACCGCAGGGAAAGAGGGCCGCCGGCATCAGCGCCGCCACAGCGGCTTCCGCGCCTCGTGCCACGCCTCGTCGGCCGTCACGCCGATGTCGCGCAGCAGGCGTGGTTCCAGCGCCGCGAGGCGCCCCCGCTGCCGTCGCCGGTCCAGCGCCGTGGCGATGGCGGTGACGAGGTCTGCCAGCGCGCCCACGCGGCGCTGCCGCGGCATGTCGTTCCAGGTTCCGCTCCGTATCGTCATCCTGCTCTCCTCGATGGATCGGCAGGATGGTCTGGTCGCGCCCGCCGATGGTGCGGGCGCGGCCGAAGCGTGGCGTCATCGCGGCGTGGCGAACCCCGCCATGCGCGCATAGCCGCCGGCGATGGCCGCGAGTTCCTCCACCGCGATCACATCCTCGATGCGCGTGAAACCATCCGGCGCGCGTTCGGAGACGACATCGACCACGCGCTCCGGCCCGCCCTTGCGGTTGCTGCGGACGATCTCCGCGGTCTTCGGCAGGCGTTCGGCTTCATAGCCCGCCAGCGCGGCGACGGGATCGCCCCCGGCCAACAGGGCGGCGAGGCTCCGCGCATCCAGCACCGCCTGCGACGCGCCATTGGAGCCCACCGGATACATCGGATGCGCGGCATCGCCGAGCAGCGTCACGCGCCCCCGCGTCCAGAAGGGCAGCGGGTCGCGATCGCACATCGGGTATTCCCAGAACTCCGGCGTCGCGCGCACCAGCGCCTCAACATCCAGGATGGGAATGCGGAAGCGCGCGACATGGGGCAGCACTTCCTCCAGCCGGCCGGCCCGCGACCAGTCCTCGCGCCGCGGCGGCGGCCGCGTGGGGTCGCCGATCTGCGCGCAGACCACCCAGTTCGTCAGGCGCGTCCCCGGCGTGGCCCCCGGCGCGATGGGATAGAGGACGAGCTTCTCCGTCATGTCGCCGGCGACGATCATCGTGTCGCCGCCCTCGAATTCGGGCCAGTCGATCGCGCCGCGCCACATCTGGATGCCGTTCCAGCGGATGCCGCCGTCATCGGGGTGCAGCGTGGCGCGCAGCACGGAATGGATGCCGTCCGCGCCGATCAGCACATCGCCGCGCGCGCTGCGGCCATCCGCGAGATGCGCCGTCACGCCCGCCTCATCCTGCGCGACGCCGGCCAGCCGCGCGCCGGTGACGAGCGCCCCCTGCCCCAGCCTTTCCTGCGCGGCCTTCCACAGCACCTCATGCAGATGGCCGCGATGGATGGAGAATTGCGGGACGTCATGCCCCGCCCAGGTGCCGCGCGGCTCGACCCAGATCTCCTGGCCGAAGCGGTTGAGGTAGCGCAATTCCCGCGTGCGCACCGCCACCGCGTCGAGTGCCGGCAGCAGCCCCAGCGCGGCGAGTTCCCGGATCGCATGCGGCAGGGTGTTGATGCCCACGCCCAAGGGGCGGATCCGCTCCGCTGCCTCGAAGACGGTGCAGGGAATGCCCCGTTCGTGCAGCGACAGGGCCAGGGTCAGCCCACCGACGCCACCACCCGCGATCAGGACCCGCATGCCATCCTCCGACGATCCGGGGGCAGCCCGTTGCCCCGGTGCTGCGCGGTATCACGCAGGGCTGACCACGCCCAGGGCGACGGGCGGAGTCGGCCCCTGCATCCGGCGCGGCGAGATCGCCCGTGCCGGGGCGCGCCGTCCCCGCCACCTGTCGAGGATCGTGCCGCCGGGTGGGATGGGCGCCGGATCTGCTCCCGTCCGGCGTGCGGCGTCAGGCCTCCGCGGCGGGCGGCGGCGGCTTGTGGCTCTCTTCCTCGGGCCAGGCGGTCCGCGCCTTCGCGCGCCGGCGGACGACGCAGGCCCCGGCCGCCGCCCCCACCAGGGCGGCCCCGGTCAGCGCTGCCGTCGCGGTCACCAAGGCGAGGCCCGCGAAGCCGATCCCAGCGATGCGCAGCAACATGCGAAGCTCCTTACCCTCATCACGCGAGCATGACCGTGCCCGGCTAACGCCGCGCTGGCATTCCCGCGCGACCTGACGATAGCCTCCCGCCGCGGCATCGCCCACCGGCATCACGGCGAGCCGCGAGGGAGAAACGATCCATGACCATCAACCGCCGCGCCCTGCTGGGCGCCGGGCTGGCCGCTGCGGCCATGCCGCTGTTCCGCGCCGAGGCCGCCGCGCCGATGATCGGCCGCGGCGCGCCCGCCTGGTACCGCTTCAAGTTCGGCGACTACGAGGCAACGGTTGTCTCCGACGGCGCGCTGCCGCTGGGCAAGGCCGAGGACGCGTTCCTCGGCGCCCGTCCCGGCGAGATCAACGCCCTGATGACCGCGAATTTCCTCGATCCCGTCAATGCGTCGCTCGAACAGAATGCGCTGATCCTGAACACGGGGCGGCAGCTCATCCTGTTCGACACCGGCATGGGCGACAGCATGGGCGCCGACAGCCAGATGTTCGGCCCGACGACCGGCCGGCTGATCCGCAACATGCGCGCGGCCGGGATCGAGCCGTCGCAGATCGACCTGGTCATCCTGTCGCATGCCCATTGCGACCATTGCTGGGCGCTGGTGGACGCCAACGGCAACCGCAACTTCCCCAATGCCCAGGTCGCCGTGACCGAGACCGACCTGAAGTACTGGACGGATGAGGGCAACATCCGCGGCCCCGCCTTCATGGGCCCCTTCATCCGCGGGGCGACCAAGAACCTCAACGCCTATCGCGACCGCATGGTGATGGTGCAGGACGGGCGGGAAGTGACGCCGGGCGTGACCGCCATCGCCGCGCCCGGGCATACGGTGGGGCACACCATCTATGCGATCACCCAGGGCAACAACACCATGGTCTACACGGGTGACCTCGCGCACCATCAGGTGCTGCTGCTGCGGCGGCCGCTGCTCGAATTCTCATTCGACACGGACCCGAAGCAGTCGGCGCAGACGCGCGCCCGCGCGCTGGAACGCTTCGCCAGCGACCGCACCGAGCTGCTTTCCTACCATTTCCCGTGGCCGGGGCTCGGCCGGGTGTCGAAGGAAGGCGAGGGCTATGCCTGGATGCCCTCACCCATGGACATGACCAGCCTCGGCTGAACCCGACTTCGGGGCGGCGCCGTCCGGCGCGGCCCCGGATGGGCACCGGCCTGCTGCCGCCCACCTGGCGACGACATGTTCCGCAGGTGGCGGGGACCGGGGGCGCAGGCCGGTGCCGGCATCACGCCACGACCGCCGTGGCCCCCCGGCCGGGTGGGGCCATGGCCTTTCGCGGCCGTGCGGGCTTGCCGCCCTTGTCGCGGCGGTGCAATTTCCGCCCGCATCAGCCGCCCTTCCCGGGGCGCGACCCGCATCCGTTTGCCCCGCAGAGGACAGCTCATGGCCAAGATCAAGGTGAAGAACCCCGTCGTCGAGATGGACGGGGACGAGATGACCCGCATCATCTGGGGGTTCATCAAGGACAAGCTGATCCTCCCCTATCTCGACATCGACCTGAAGTATTACGACCTCGGCATCGAGAGCCGCGACGCGACGGACGACCAGATCACCGTCGATTCCGCCAACGCCACCAAGAAGTATGGCGTGGCCGTGAAGTGCGCGACCATCACGCCGGACGAGGCCCGCGTGAAGGAATTCGGCCTCAAGAAGATGTGGAAGTCGCCCAACGGCACGATCCGCAACATCCTCGACGGCACCATCTTCCGTGAGCCGATCATCTGCCAGAACGTGCCGCGCCTGGTGCCGCACTGGTCGAAGCCGATCGTCGTCGGCCGCCACGCCTATGGCGACATCTACCGCTCGGTCGAGATGAAGGTCCCCGGCGCCGGCACGGTGAAGATGACCTACATCCCCGAGGGCGGCGAGCCGCAGGAGATCGGCGAATTCCCCATGCCCGCGACCGGCGGCGTGGCGATGATGATCCACAACCTCAACAAGTCGATCGAGGGCTTCGCCCGCGCCTCCTTCAACTACGGCCTGGCGCGCAACTTCTCGGTCTACTTCAGCCACAAGAACACGATCCTCAAGGCCTATGACGGGTCCTTCAAGGACATCTTCCGCGCCATCTACGACGCGGAGTTCAAGGCTGAGTTCGAGAAGCGCGGCCTGACCTATGAGGACCGCCTGATCGACGACATGGTGGCCTCCGCCCTGAAGTGGGAAGGCGGCTACATCTGGGCCTGCAAGAACTACGACGGCGACGTGCAGTCCGACATCGTGGCGCAGGGCTTCGGCTCGCTCGGCCTGATGACCTCGGTGTTGCTCTCCCCGGACGGGCAGACGGTGGAGTCGGAAGCCGCGCACGGCACGGTGACCCGCCACTACCGCGAGCACCAGAAGGGCCGCGAGACCTCGACCAACCCGATCGCCTCGATCTTCGCCTGGACCCGCGGCCTCGCCTATCGTGGCAAGTTCGACGGCACGCCGGACGTGGTGGACTTCGCGAACGCGCTGGAGAAGGTCTGCGTCGAGACGGTCGAGAGCGGCTTCATGACCAAGGACCTCGCCATCCTGATCGGCAAGGACCAGCCCTGGCTGAACACCCAGGCCTTCCTCGCGAAGATCGACGAGAACCTGCAGAAGGCGATGGCCTGATCGCGACCGAGGGGGCCCCGTCCGGGGCCCCCTCACCCGCCTTTCGCGGCCACCTCCAGCCACGCCTTCGCTGCGTGGGAGAGATAGGCCCCGCGCCGCCAGATCATGGCGATGTCCCAGTCGATCGCCGGTTCCTCCAGCAGCAGCCGCGCGACCCCCGGATGCCGCCGGTCCTCGGCAATCAGCCGCGGCAGGAAGGCCACCCCGAGACCCGACGCCGCCAGTTCCACGATGAAGTCGATCTGGCTGCTGCGCGCGGCGATGGCCGGTTCGAAGCCACAGCCCCGGCAGGCATCGCGGATGATGCGGTTCAGCGCGAAGCCGGTTTCGAACAGGATGAAGGGTTCGGCCCGCAGCGCCGCCAGGCCGATGCGCCCCTGCCCCGCCAGCGCATGGCCACGCGGCAGCAGCGCCACCAGCGGCTCGCGCCGCACCGCCTGCCAGTCGAATTCCTCCGGCACCGGCAGCAGCGAGGCGGCGAGGTCGATCTCACCCGCGCGCAGCACTTCCTCCAGCCGGTCGCTGCCATGTTCCACCAGGCGCACCTCGATGCCCGGATAGCGGCGGCGATAGGCCGCGAAGATCGGCGCGAAGATGGTAGAGCTGCCGATCGGCGGCAGGCCGAGCCGCAGCACGCCGCGCTGCAGCCCGCGGATCTCGGCGATCTCGGCCAGCAGATCGTCGCGTTCGGCCAGTAGCCGCAGCGCCCGGCGATACACCGCCTCCCCCGCCGCGGTCAGTGTGCTGCGATGGCCGATGCGGTCGAGCAGCGGCACGCCGATCTCCTCCTCAAGCTGCTTCACCGCCTTGCTGACCGCCGATTGCGTGGTGAAGACGACCTTGGCGGCGGGGGAGAAGCCGCCCTGGCGGACGACCTCGACGAAGGCGCGGAGGGTGCGGAATTCCATCTGCATTCCATAGAGGACTGAAATCCAGTCCAACAAGTCGCTTTGGATATGCTGCGCTGCGGCATAGATTCGGGGCCGGAGACCAAGCCATGCCCCTCGCGGCCCTCACCGTTCCGCTTCGCCGTAGCCTGCATCGCAGCCGCCTGGCCCAGATCGCCGTGATCATGGCCTTCTGGCTGGCGGGCGAGGCAGCGGTGCGGCTGACCGGGATCGCCCTGCCGGGTGGCATCGTAGGCCTCGCCCTGGCCATCGGCCTGCTGGCCTCGGGGCTGGTGCGGCTACCGAGCCTGCGGCGCGGGTCGGACTGGTTCCTCGCCCAGATGCTGCTGTTCTTCGTCCCGGCCGTACCGGCGGTGATGGACCATCATGAATTGTTCGGGCTGGTCGGACTGAAGGTGCTCGCCGTCATCCTGGCGGGCACCGCGGCGGTGATGGGCAGCACGGCGCTGACGGTGGAACTCTTCCACCGCTGGTCGCTGCGACAGGCACGGGGCCATGCCCATACGGCTTGATTCGGCCGGCGCCGCGCTGCTCTGGTCGGCGGCGACCATTGGCTTCTACCTCCTGGCGCGGGCGCTGCACCGGCGCTGGCCGCGCTGGTGGCTGATGCCGCTCGGGCTCGCCCCGGCCCTGATCATCCTGCTGGTCGTCGCCCTGCATGCCAGCTACCGCGACTACATCCGCGGGGCTGGCTGGCTGCTCGCCATGCTGGGCCCGGTCACCGTGGCCTTCGCCGTGCCGATCTGGGAACAGCGGGCGGTGATCCGGCGCCATTGGCCCGTGCTGCTCGCCGGCATGATCGCGGGCAGCTCGACGGCGATCCTGACCGGATGGGCGCTGTCGAGCCTGCTCGGCCTGGACGACGTGCTGCGACTCAGCCTGCTGCCGCGATCGATCAGCACGCCCTTCGCCATGGAGGTGTCGCAGGATATCGGCGGCACGCCGGACCTGACCGCGATCTTCGTCGTCATCACCGGGTTGCTGGGCGCGGCGATCGGGGACGGGATGCTGTCCTGGCTGCCGATCCGCTCGGCCATGGCGCGCGGCGCGCTGTTCGGCATGGCGGCGCACGGCATGGGCACAGCCAAAGCCCACGAGATCGGCCGCGAGGAAGGCACGATCGCCGGGTTGGTGATGGTGCTGGTGGGGCTGCTGAACGTGCTGGTGGCACCGCTGGTCGCGCATCTGCTCGGCTGAGGACGCGCTGGAGAAATGGAGGGGCGGCGCCCCTCCCGTCAGCCCATCATTGGCAGGCGAGGCATTCCTCGTAGTTGTTCGACGCGGCGGCCAGTGGCAGCGGCGCCTCATCCTTCGGCTTCGGCGCCAGCATCAGGATGTCCCCCTGCCCGACCACCTTCTCGCTGATCGTGTCCGCGCGCTGGATCGAGAGCGACCGGCAGTAGTAGAGCGACTTCATCCCCTTCTTCCATGCACTCATGTGGATCTGGTGCAGGTCGCGCTTGTGCACGTTCGCCGGCAGGAACAGGTTCACCGACTGAGCCTGGCAGATGAAGGGCGTGCGGTCGGCCGCATGCTCGATCACCCAACGCTGGTCGAGTTCGAAGGCGGTCTTGAACACCGCCTTCTCCTGCTCGCTCAGGAAGTCGAGATGCTGCACCGAACCCTTGGTGACGGTGATCGAGGTCCAGGTCTCGTCATTGTTCCGCCCGTGCTTCTCGAGCACCGTCGCCAGGTACGGGTTGCGCACGATGAACGACCCGGACAGCGTCTTGTGGTTGTAGACATTGGCCGCGATCGGCTCGATGCCCGGGGACGCGCCGCCGCAGATGATCGAGATCGACGCCGTCGGCGCGATCGCCATCTTGTGGGAGAAACGCTCCATGATGCCGTATTCCGCGGCGTCCGGGCACGGGCCGCGCTCCTCGGCCAGAAGAAGCGACGCCGCATCCGCCTGCTCGCGGATGTGCTTGAACATCTTCTTGTTCCACACCTTCGCGACGACGGACTCGAAGGGCACGTTCATCTTCTGCAGGAAGGAATGGAAGCCCATCACGCCGAGGCCGACGGAACGCTCGCGCATCGCGCTGTACTTCGCCCGCGCCATCGAATCCGGCGCGGTGTCGATGAAGGACTGCAGCACGTTGTCGAGGAAGCGCATCACATCCGTGATGAACAGCGGATGGTCCTTCCACTCGAACCAGGTCTCGCAGTTCAGCGAGGACAGGCAGCACACCGCGGTGCGCTGTTCGCCATGCTGGTCGATCCCCGTGGGCAGCGTGATCTCCGAGCAGAGATTCGAGGTCTTCACCTCGAGTCCCGCCAGCTTGTGGTGCTCCGGCTGCGCGCGGTTCACATGGTCGGAATAGATGATGTACGGCTCGCCCTGCTCGATGCGGGCGGTGAGGATGCGGATCCACAACGCGCGCGCCGAGACCTTGCGCATCACCGCCTGGTCCTTGGGCGAGAGCAGCGCCCATTCCTCGTCATTCTCGACCGCGCGCATGAAGGCGTCCGAGATCAGCACGCCATGGTGCAGGTTCAGCGCCTTGCGGTTCGGGTCGCCGCCGGTCGGGCGGCGCATGTCGACGAATTCCTCGATCTCGGGATGCGAGACCGGCAGGTAGACCGCCGCCGACCCGCGGCGCAGCGAGCCCTGGGAAATCGCGAGCGTCAGGCTGTCCATCACCCGGATGAAGGGGATGATGCCGGAGGTCTTGCCGTTCTTGCCGACCTTCTCGCCGATGCCGCGGAGGTTGCCCCAATAGGAGCCGATGCCGCCGCCCTTCGCGGCGAGCCAGACATTCTCGTTCCACAGCCCGACGATGCCATCGAGGCTGTCCGAGGCTTCGTTCAGGAAGCAGGAAATCGGCAGGCCGCGCGTCGTGCCGCCATTGGACAGCACCGGCGTCGCCGGCATGAACCACAGCTTCGAGATGTAGTCATAGATGCGCTGCGCATGCGCCGCGTCGTCGCCATAGGCGCTCGCCACGCGGGCGAACAGGTCCTGGTAGGACTCGCCCGGCATCAGGTAGCGGTCGTCGAGCGTCGCCTTGCCGAAATCGGTCAGCAGCGCGTCGCGCGACCGGTCGATCGTGACCTGACCATGACCTTCAAGCTGCACGGCGTCGAACACGGCAAACCCCCCAACCAACTCATCCCCACAGGCATGCATCCTGCCGCCGCACCCCTCGGGGACACAAGATGTAGTCTTGCCACAGTCACGGGACCACCACATTGGGTGGCGACAAGACCCCTTGCCAAGCCCGGCGTCTTTGTCACAGCCGGAAATATGTTCCCGTTTCGTTCATGATTCTCCGACCCAAGGCCCTTGGCAAGTCGGGACTTCTCCACAGGCGCGAAGAGGCGCAGCCTTGCGCCGGGTCAACAAGGCCGGGGCTCCGCCCGGCGATACTCGCGCCGCAGCCCCGGCGCCAAAGGACGCGCAATCATGTCGCTCAAGGATATCCTCGTTCACCTCGACGGCACGCCGCAAAGCGCCGCGCGGCTCGACCTCGCCGTCGACCTCGCCCGGCGGCATGAGGCACACCTGACCGCCCTCTATGTCGTGGACATCGGCCTGCCGCTCATCGCCATGGGCGACGCCAGCGGCGGCGCGGCGGTCGCCGGCGTGATCGACGACATGCGCAACGCGAGCCTCGCCGAGGGCACCCGCATCGAGGCCAGCTTCCGCGAACGCCTCCGCCGCGAGGCCCTGCCCGGCGAGTGGCGCCAGGCCGAGGGCATGCTGGGCGAGCTGATCGCGCTGAACGCCCGCTACGCCGACCTCGTGATCCTGGGCCAGGAGAATCCGGAAACCAGCGTGCCGGGCTCGGTCGGGCTGCCGGGCGACGTGCTGTTCGGCTGCGGTCGGCCCGTCCTGGTCGTCCCCTATGCCGGCAGCTTCTCCTCCGTGGGGCAGCGCGTGCTGATCGGGTGGAACGCCAGCCGTGAATCGGCCCGCGCGGTGAACGACGCCCTGCCCCTGATCGCCAAGGCCGCCAGCGCGACCGTGCTCGCCGCCAACCCCAAGGTCGCGACCGATCGCCATGGGGAGGAACCCGGCGCCGACATCGCCCTGCACCTCGCCCGCCACGGGGTCACGGTGACTGTCGAACACCGCCTCGCCCCGGATGTGCCCGATGCCGACCTGATCCTGAACCAGGCGGCGGACATGTCGGCGGATCTGCTGGTCATCGGGGCCTACGGCCATTCCCGACTGCGGGAATTCGTCCTCGGCGGCGTGACCCGGACGATCCTGAAGCAGATGACCGTGCCAGTGCTGATGTCGCACTGAACGCGCGAGAGAGGGGCCTTGCCCCCTAGGCGCGACGAGAGGGCAACGGTTGGACGGGGATGGGCTTTGCCCCTCCCCGGAGCCCCACCCCACCAAAGGCCGAAGGGCCTTTGGAAACCTCAACCTGGTGCCCTGCGCGCCGGTCGGCATGATCATCAAGCCGCGCTCTTGCGCCCGATGCGTGTCGAGCGGGGAGGAAGAACGGCCGCAGTGCCCGGCGCCAAAGGATTGCGGTCCAGGATGCCCAGCATCCTGGCGGGAGGAGGCTCGGAGGAGGGCAGAGCCCTCCTTCGATCTTCAAGGAAGGCCCTTCGGTCTTTGGCGGGGTGAGCCCCAGAGGAGAACCCCCCTTTTCGAACCCGCGGCTACCGCGTCGCCCCCGGCACCCACAGCACGTCGCCGCCCGCTGCCGCGTTCAGGTGCCGTGACAGCACGAAGAGGTGATCCGACAGCCGGTTGAGATACCGGATCACCGCCGGGTTCACTTCCTCGGAGGCCGCCAGCCCGACGGCCAGCCGTTCCGCCCGCCGCACCACGGTGCGGGCGAGATGCGCATGCGCCGCCCCCGCGCAGCCCGCCGGCAGCACGAAGGAGCGCAGCGCCGGCAATGCCGCGTTCATCGCCACGATCTCGGCTTCGAGCCGCGCCGATTGCGTGTCCGACACCCGCAGCCGGGCGCCGGCTTCGCCCGGCACGCAGAGATCGGCGCCGACATCGAACAGCTCGTTCTGGATGCGCGCCACCATCGCGTCCGCCTCGCCCGACAGGTGCAGGCGCAACACGCCAAGCACCGCATTGGCCTCGTCCACCGTGCCGAAGGCCTCGATGCGCAACGCGTCCTTGCGCAGGCGCGTGCCGTCGCCAAGCGAGGTCTCCCCGCCATCCCCCCCGCGCGTCGTGATGACGTCGAGTTTCACCATGCCTATCGCCCTCGTCCGTCCTGCAGCCGGAAATGCACCGCGGTGGTCAGCGTCGCGGCCACCGGCAGGCCACCGCGCGACGCCGGGCGGAAGCGCCAGCGCCGCGCCGCCTCCAGCGCCGCCTGATCGAGCGCCGGATAGCCGGAGGTGGTGGCGACCTCGGCCGCCGTCACTTGGCCGTCGATGCCGATGCGCAGGGACAGGCGCACCACGCCTTCCTCCCCGCGCCGGCGGGCATCGGCGGGGTAGCTGGGCGGCGCGTTGCGGATGCCCGGATCGACGGAAGGCGGCGCGACCGCGCCCAAGGCGAAGGAACCGAGCGAACCTTCCTGAGTCGCCCCACCCTCCCCGGCATCGAGTCGGATCGGCGCCTGGCTCTGCCGTGCGGCCTGCTGCTGGCGCGGCTGGCTGGCCTGGCGCGGCGGCGAGGGTTGGGCCGGCGGCTGCGGCGGCGGCTGTTCCGGTGCGGGCTGTGCCTGGGGCGGGGGTGGCGGCGGCTCCGGCAGGATTTCGCGCGGGGCCTCCTGCGGCGCCTCGGGAACCGGCATCGGCTCGGCGGGCTGGGCGGGGGCCGGCAACTCGGCGGTCGGGGCGGGCGGCAGGGCGGCGAAGTCGCGCGGCGCCTCGGCCGGGGCGGGCGGGATGGGTGGAGGCGCCGGTGCCGGGGTGGGCGGCGGCGGGGGCGGCGCCGCGACTTGCGGCTCGGAAGGCGGCACGGCCGGGGCCGGCGGCGCCGGCGGGGCGGGGGGCGCGGGCTCCTCGGTGGGTTCGGCCGGGTCGCCGGATTCGGGCGTGGCGCCGCCCGCTTGGGCAACGGTGTCCGCGAAGACGAGGGCGACGGTGCCCCCCTCGCCCGGCTCCTCGACCGGATCGCGCAGGGGCCACAGGATCAGCGCCGCCATCAACGCGCCATGGACCAGCGCGGAGCCGAGCAGCGCGACGCCCAGCCACCAGGCCGCACCGCGGCGCGGCTGAGAGGCGGGGCTGCGTTCGGGCGCCTTCACAGCACCGGCACGCCTTTCTGCTTGGCTTTGCCTTCGGGTTCGACATGGATCGTGATGACGGCGGTGTCGAGTTCCGCCTTCAGCGCGGCCTCGATCCGGTCGCAGATCTCGTGCGATTCGCGCACCGTCATGTCGCCCGGCACCACCAGGTGGAATTCGAGGAAAGTGAAGCGGCCGGCGTGGCGGGACCGCAGGTCGTGAGCCTCGATCGCCCCCGCCGCCTGTTCGGCGACGATGGTGCGGATGCGGTCCATGGTGGTCTGGGGCACGGCCTCATCCATCAGCCCGCCCACGCTTTCACGCAGCAGCCGGAAGCCGGAGAAGAGGATGTTGCCCGCGGTGAGCGCGGCGAGCAGCGGATCGAGCCACAGCATCCCGGTCAGCGCGACGAGGCCCACGCCCACGATGACGCCGGCCGAGGTGATGACGTCCGACCACAGATGCTTCGCATCGGCCACCAGCGCGGGGGAGCGCAAGACCCGTCCGCGACGGCCGATATGCATCGCCCAGGCGGCATTGATCGCGCTCGCCACCGCCGAGATGGCGAGGCCGATCCCCGCCTGTTCCGGCGCGCGGGGGGCGAGAAAGGCGCCCCAGGCCTGATGGAGGATCAACAGCGCCGCAACGATGATCAGCGCGCCTTCCAGCACGGCGGAGAAATACTCCGCCTTCGCATGGCCGTAGGGATGGTTGTTGTCGGCGGGCAGGGCGGAATAGGCGATGGCCGCGAGCGCAGCGAGCGCCGAGGCCACGTTCACGATACTCTCGAGCGCATCGGCGAGCAGCGCCACGCTGCCGGTCAGCCACCAGGCCACCGCCTTCAGCGCGAGCACCGCCAGGGACACCACCACGCTGCCGATCGCCAGCGTGGTGGCCTTGTTCAGCCTGCCTTCCGTCATGGGCCGGGTTTACCGTCCCGGCGCTAGACGGAGAAGTACTTCGCGCGCGGGTGATGCAGCACGATGGCGCTGGTCGATTGTTCCGGATGGAGCTGCCATTCGTCACTGATCGACACGCCGACACGCTCGGCCTTCAGCAGCTTCAGCAGCGGCGCCTGGTCCTCGAGCCGCGGGCAGGCCGGGTAGCCGAAGGAATAGCGGCCGCCGCGGTAGCCTTGCTGCAACATCCTGTCCATGTCGCGGTCATCCTCCCCGGCGAAGCCCCATTCGGCGCGGATGCGCTTGTGGACGTATTCGGCCATCGCCTCGGCCATCTCGACCGACAGGCCGTGGAGGTAGAGGTAGTCCTGGTAGCGGTTCTCCTCGAACCACTCTCGGGCCACATCGGACGCCTTCTGGCCGACCGTGACGACCTGCAGCCCGATCACGTCGCGGCCATCGTCGATATCGGTGACGAAGTCCGCGATGCATTCCCCGTCTTCCTTGGGTTGGCGCGGCAGGGTGAAGCGGGCGGCCTCGGTGGTGCCGTCCTCCTCGAACAGGATCAGGTCGTTGCCCTGGCCCGCGCATTTCCAATAGCCGTAGATCGCCTGCGGCTTGAGGATGTCCTGCTCGCCGGTGATGCGCAGCATGCGTTGCAGCACCGGGCGCAGTTCCTGCTTCGCCCAGCCGAGGAAGTCGTCGAGCGAGCGGCCCTGCTTCCGGAAGCCCCATTGGAACTGGTAGAGGCTGCGCTCGTTGATGAAGGGCACGACGGCCTTGGGCGCGGCCTCGATCACGCGCGCGCCCCAGAAGGGCGGGGTCGGCGTGGTGGTCTCGGTGTTGACCCGGCGGCGGCGCGACTGGGCATAGGCGACGTCCACCGGCGCGAAGCCGCGCGGATCGGCGGTGCCGAGGGTGCGGCGCTCGTTGCGCGACTTGCCGGCGCGCTTGGCCTGCAAGGCGGCAAGGTAGTCGTCGAAGCCGTTGCCGACCACCTTGTCCATCAAATGCAGCCCGTCGAAGGCATCGCGCGCATAGGCGACGCGGCCCGTTGTGCCGTCCTTGGCATAGGCGCGGGTGCAATCATCCTCGACATAGTTGCGCGTCAGCGCCGCGCCGCCGAGCAGCACGGGGATGTCGAGCCCGATGCGCGCCATCTCCTCGAGGTTCTCGCGCATCACCACGGTGGATTTCACCAGCAGGCCGGACATGCCGATGGCATGCGCGCGGTGTTCCTGCGCGGCGGTGACCATGTCCGCGAGCGGCACCTTGATGCCGAGATTGACGACCTTGTAGCCGTTGTTGGTCAGGATGATGTCGACCAGGTTCTTGCCGATGTCGTGCACGTCGCCCTTCACGGTGGCGAGCACGATCGTCCCCTTCTCCTGCCCCGCCACGCGTTCCATGTGGGGTTCGAGATAGGCGACGGCGGCCTTCATGGTCTCGGCGGATTGCAGCACGAAGGGGAGCTGCATCTTGCCCGCGCCGAACAGCTCGCCCACCACCTTCATGCCGTCCAGCAGGATGTCGTTGATGATGGACAGCGGCGCGATGCCCTTTGCCAGCGCATCGGCCAGTTCGTCGTCCAGCCCCTTGCGGTCGCCATCGACGATGCGGTCCTTGAGGCGCCCCTCGACCGTCTCGGCCTTCTGCTTCTTCGCCGCATCCGCCGCCTTACGGCCGGCGAAGATCTCCAGCATCTTCTGGAGCGGATCGTAGCCTTCGGTGCGGCGATCGAAGATGAGGTCTTCCGCGACCTTCACCTCCTCGGGCGGGATCTGGTGCAGCGGCTTGATCTTCGACACATGCACGATGGCGCCGGTCATGCCGGCCTTCACGGCGTGATCCAGGAACACGCTGTTCAACACATGCCGCGCCGCCGGGTTCAGGCCGAAGGAGATGTTCGACAGGCCGAGGATGATCTGGATGTCCGGGAATTCCTCTCGGATCATCCGGATGCCTTCCAGCGTCCACAGGCCGAGCTTGCGATCGTCCTCATTGCCCGTCGCGATGGTGAAGGTCAGCGGGTCGATCATCAGGTCGGATTGCGGCAGGCCGTGCTTGTCGCAGGCGAACTCCACCAGCCGCGTCGCGATGCGCAGCTTGTCCTCGGCGGTCTTCGCCATGCCCACCTCGTCGATGGTGAGCGCGATGACCGCGGCGCCGAACTTCTTCGCGAGGATCATGCGGTCCGTCGCATGGCCCTCGCCATCCTCGAAGTTGATCGAGTTGATAATCGGCTTGCCGCCATGCAGCTTCAGCGCGGCCTCGATCACCGGCGTCTCGGTGGAATCGATCACCAGCGGGGCATTCACCGACGAAGTGAAGCGGCGGATCACCTCGTTCATCTCGGCCATCTCGTCGCGGCCGACGAAGGCGGTGCAGATATCGAGGGAGTTGGAACCCTCCCCCACCTGCTCGCGCCCGATGGCCACGCAGCCATCCCAGTCATGCGCCGCCTGGCGCTCGCGCCACGCCTTGGAGCCGTTGGCGTTGCAGCGCTCGCCGATGGAGAAATACGCATTCTCCTGCCGCAGCGAGACCGAGGTGTAGAGCGACGCCACCGACGGCACCCAGAACGACTTGCGCGCGACGGGCGCCGGGCGGTGCGCCGCGCCGCCCAGCTTGCGCAGCATCGCGTCCAGCGCGGCGATATGCGGCGTCGACGTACCGCAGCAGCCGCCGATCAGGTTCACCCCGTCCTCGGTGACGAAGCGTTCCATCCAGGTCGCGAGTTCCGCCGCGCCCAGCGGATAATGCGTCTTGCCATCCACCAGCTCCGGCAGCCCGGCATTGGGCTGGCAGGACACGAAGCCCGGCCAGTTCTGCGACAGCCAGCGGACATGCTCGGCCATTTCCTGCGGCCCGGTCGCGCAGTTCAGCCCCATCAGGTCCACGTCGAGCGCATGGGCGACCGTCGCCGCCGCGCCGATATCGGGGCCGACCAGCAGCGTGCCGGTCGTCTCCACCGTCACCTGCACGAAGATGGGGATGGCGGACTTCGCCTCGGCCCGCGCGATCTTCGCGGCGTTGACGGCAGCCTTGATGAACAGCGTGTCCTGGTTGGTCTCGGTCAGCAGCGCATCGGCGCCGCCGGCGATCAGCCCGCGGCACTGCACGACCAGCGCCGCTTCCAGCGCGTCATAGGCGATGTTGCCGAGCGACGGCAGCTTGGTCCCCGGCCCGATATCGCCGATCACCCAGCGATGGCGGCCATCCGCGAAGCTCTCCGCCGCCTCGCGCGCGATTTCCACCGCATTCTTGTTCAGTTCGAACGCCCGGTCCTCCAGCTCGAACTCGCCGAGCGTGACCGGCGATCCGCCGAAGGTGTTGGTCAGCACCATGTCGGCGCCGGCCTCGTAGTAGCCGCGATGGATCTCGCGCACGACGTCGGGGCGGGAGAGCACCAGCACGTCGGTGCAGTTCTCCTTGCCCCAGAAGTCGCGATCGACATCGAGGTCCATCACCTGGACGCGGCTGCCCATGCCGCCGTCGCAGAGCAGGACCCGGTCACGAAGGGCGTCGAGGAGATGCGGGCGGGACATGACAGTCGTCCTTCAGGCGGAAACGGAAAGCGCGAGGCGTTCGGCGCGCCACAGGCGCACCGGCAGCTCGCCGGGGATCGAGGCGGCATGCGGCGCGGCGCAACCGGCCTCGCCGAGCCAGCCGGCCATCTCGGAATCGTCGAAACCGGGCCAGCGATGGGCATGGCCCCCCAACAGGTCGGCGCGCTGATGCGGGGCGAGATCGACGATGACCAGCGCCCCGCCGGGCCGCAGCACGCGCGCGGCCTCGGCCAGCGCGACGGCGGGGTCCTCGGCGTAATGCAGCACCATCTGCAGCGTCACGGCATCGAAGCTCGCATCGGGCAGCGGCAGGCGATACATGTCGGCCTGACGGACGGCGATATGCGACAGGCCGCGTTCCGCCAGCCGCGTGCGCGCCAGCGCCAGCATGTCGCGGGAGGCATCGACGCCGATGCCTTCCTCCACCCGCGACGCCAGCAATTCCAGCAGCCCGCCAGTGCCGCAGCCGATATCGAGCAGCCGCCCGACAGGATCGGGCAGCGCATCCTGCAGCGCTGCCTCGATCGCCCGGCCCGGCAGGTTCAGCGCGCGCATCTCGTCCCAATCCGCGCCATGGCGGCGGAAGGAATCCGAAGCCACGCGCGCACGCTCCGCGGCCAGCCGCGCCGCCGCGCGGCGGTCGGCGGCGAGCATCGGGTCTTCCTCGGGCAGCCGCGCCAGCAACGTCCGCGCGAGATCCGCATCCGGCGCAAGCTGGAACCAGGCATTCGCGCCCTCGGGCGTGCGGACCAGCAATCCGGCCTCGACCAGCAGCTTCAGGTGGCGCGACAATCGCGGCTGGGACTGGCCGAGGATCGCCACCAGATCCGACACGCACCAAGCCCCCCGCGCGCAGAGCGCGAGCAGGCGGAGCCGCGTGGGCTCGGCCGCGGCGCGGAGTTGGGTCAGCAGCTCATCCATGGCCCTTTCAATCACATAAAGATATCATTATGTCCAGCGGACGATGCAGGCCGATCCTCGAATCCCCGTGACCTTGCTGGCTGATGCCGAAGCCCTCCCCGCCTGGCTCGATGCGGGCGGGGCGGCCGCCCTGCTGACCGACGACGCGCGTCCCGCCGCCGGCGCCGTGGCGACCGAACGCTTCGCGGCGCGCACGCTGCACCGCTTCGGCTGTACCTGCTGCGCGGGGCGCTCGGCGGCGGCGGTGGCGCTGGACCGCCTGTTCCAGGGCCGCGCCCGTGGCCGCAGCCCCTGGTTCGACCGCGTCGCCGTGATCGGCAGCGCGGCGGCCCTCGATCAGGTGGCGGCGGCGCTGCGCGAGGACGCGCTGACCCTCGCGCGGTTCCGGACCGCCTGACCGCGCTGGGACATGACCGGCGCGGCTGGAAGCCGGTATCAGTTACGCCGCGCCAGCCGCTGCCCGGCAATATAGCCCCAGGCCATGTTCGGCCCAATCGTCGTTCCCGTGCCGACATTGCGCGTACCGATCGGGTTCGCCATGGCGATCCCCGCCGCGAACAGCCCCGGAATCACGCTGCCATCCGGGCGCAACACTTCGGCATGCTCATTCGTCCGGGCGCCCCCCTTGGTACCGAGGATCGAGCGGCTGAAGGGCATGGCGAGGAAGGGCGGCTGGCTGATCGGCTTGATCCCCGCCCGCCGCCGCTTGTCGCCGGCCGAGGCCGCATCCGCCCGCGCCGGCCGTCCGAAATCCCGGTCCTCGCCGGCCTCGGCAAACGCATTGAAGCGGGCGACGGAAGCGGCGAGCGCCTCGGCCGGCACGCCGATCCGCGCGGCAAGGGTCGGGATGTCCGCTGCCTCGCGCATCCAGGCCGGATCGGCCTTCGCCGCCCAGCGCACCGGCGGGACATCCACCAGCATGCGGGAATCCGTGATGACCCAGGCGGGCAGATGCACCGGCTCGCCGGTCGCCGGGTCGCGGCGGTCCAGCGCCTCGCCGATGTTGAAGGTCAGCTCGTTCATGAAGCGCTCGCCATGGCGGTTCACCAGCATGGCGAAGGGCTCGGTGTGGAAGGGCACGGGCTGTGCCAGCAGCCGGCCTTCGTAGCGCACGGGGATCGCGGGCGTGATCGTCGCCTGGTCCATATGCGCGAGCGCCGCGCCGGCCGCCTCGGCCATGCGCTGGCCGTCGCCCGCATGCGCGGTCGGGCTGCCGCGGTAGTCGAGCGGCCCCGGAAAATGCCGCGCCATGAAGGCCGCATCCCATTCGAAGCCGCCGGTCGCGATCACCACGCCGGCGCGCGCGGTCCAGTCATCGCGCCGGCCATCGCGATCGACGGTCGCTCCAGTCACCGCACCCGTCTCGTCGAGGGTGAGCGACACGGCGCGCGCGCCCGGCACGACAGTCACCCCGGCATCGAGACAGCCGCGCAGCAGCCCCGTGACCAGCGCCGTCCCCTTCCCGCGCGTATTGGTCAGCAGCCGCCACAGGAGCTTCGGCCAGAGTTCGAAGGCCGTGCGGTAGGGCTTGTGGTAGAGATCGGTCGTCACCGCCTCGTGATAGGTGAAGATCTCGGGGATGGTGGATTTCCGGATCCGGAAGGCGAAGCGCCCCGCCCGCCAGCGGCTGAGCGGCAGCGGCGACATCATCCGTCCGCGCGGCTTCGCACCTGGCAGGTTCCGCAACGGGTCGGGCTCCGGCGTCAGCGCGTAGCGCAGGGGCGTATGCGCCTCGACGAAGCGCAGCATCTCGGGCGCGGCTTCCACGAAGGCGCGCCAGAGCGGTTCCTCCGCCTCGGACCAGCCCTCCGGCGCGGCGGCGCGGATATAGGTCAGCGCCTCCTCGACGCTGTCCTCGATGCCGGCGGCGGCGGCCAGGTGGTTGGCCGGGATCCAGGTGCCTGCGCCCGACATGGCGGTGGTGCCGCCCAGCCGCTCCGTCTTCTCCAGCACGGTGACGGACAGGCCGCGCACCGCGGCCGTCAGCGCCGCCGTCAGCCCCGCCGAGCCCGAGCCGAGCACGAGCACATCCGTCGCGTATTCCGCCATTGGCCCCGCCGATGGTGATGATCCCGGCTCCCCAT
This sequence comes from Roseomonas sp., assembly GCA_041914265.1. Taxonomy (GTDB): domain Bacteria; phylum Pseudomonadota; class Alphaproteobacteria; order Acetobacterales; family Acetobacteraceae; genus Neoroseomonas. Next base: position 61,615 of record JAYSDS010000004.1, on the reverse strand, counting down.
TGGCATCGGAGCCGCCCGGGCACCAGATTTGCGGCACCGAAAGGATCCGTTCAAATGCCCGACACCCTGCCCCAGGCCACCAGCGCTACCCACCCCGCCCTCCATCCGGCGACGCGCATCGGCCATGTCCACCTCAAGGTCGCCAATCTCGACCGCGCCCTGCACTTCTGGCGCGACGTGATCGGGCTGGAGGAACAGCAGCGCTACGGCGACCAGGCGGTGTTCCTCTCCGCCGGGGGCTACCACCACCACATCGCGCTCAACACCTGGGAGAGCAAGGACGGCGCCTGGCCGCCGCCGGGCACGACGGGCCTGTTCCACGTCGCGCTGCTCTACCCGGACCGGCAGACGCTGGGCCAGGCGCTGCTGCGCCTGCTGGAAGCCGGCTGGCCGCTGGAAGGCGCCTCCGACCACGGTGTCTCCGAGGCACTCTACCTGCGCGACCCGGACGGGAACGGGGTGGAACTGTACCGCGACCGGGATCCCGCGGACTGGCCGCGGAATGCGGATGGCAAGCTTGCCATGGTCACGCGGCGGCTCGACCTGAACGCGCTGCTGGCCGAGGCAACCGTCTCGAAATCGTGATGATCGCCCGGCATGGGCGAGAGTAGCGTCATGGCGGGAGGACACCGCCATGACGAGGCTTCTCCTGTCCCTTGCCGCCGTTGCCGCGATTGCGACGCCGGCGCTCGCCCAGAGCCAGAACGAGACCGCGGCGCGCCGCGAATGCATGCAGGCGATGCGCCAGCAGGGCGTACGCGGCTTCGCGATGGAATATCCGCGCTATGTCCGGACCAGTGACGGCGCCTCGCTGAACGGACAGATGGTGCAGGGGCCGGTGCGGATCGACTTCGCCTGCGCGCTGGACCGCCGGGCCACGGTGCTGGAGCTGACGATGACGCGGCAACAGCCGCACTGATCAGCCGGCTTCCTCGCGCAGCATCTCCAGTTCCAGCCAGCGTTCCTCAGCGGTGGCGAGTGCCGCCTGGGCGGTGCCCAGCGCCTCGGTCGCCTTGGCAAAGCCCGCGGGATCGCGCGCGTAGAAGGCGGTGTCGGCGACCTTCGCCTCCAGCGTGGCGATCTCCTTGGTCAGCACCTCCATGCGCGCGGGCAGCGTCTTGAGCTCATGCTGCTCCTTGGCATTCATCCGCACGCGCTTCGGCGGCGGCGCGGTGCGCGACGCCTCGGGCTTCGGCGCCGTGCTGGCGGGCTTCGCGGCGGCCTCAGCCGCGCGGGCGCGCACGCCGTGGCCGCGCTGCGCGACCATGTCGGCATAACCGCCGGCATATTCCTGCCAGCGCCCCTCCCCTTCCCAGGCGATCACGCTGGTCACGGTGCGGTCGAGGAAGTCGCGGTCGTGGCTGACCAGGATAACCGTCCCCGCATACTCCGCGACCAGCTCCTGCAGCAGGTCGAGCGTTTCGAGGTCGAGGTCGTTGGTCGGTTCGTCCAGCACCAGCAGGTTGGACGGCTTGGCGAAGGCGCGTGCGAGCATCAGCCGCCCGCGCTCGCCCCCCGACAGGGCGGAGAGCGGCGTGCGCGCCTGTTCCGGCGTGAAGAGGAAGTCCTTCATGTAGCCGATCACGTGGCGCGGCTGCCCGTTCACATGCACCTGGTCGCCGCGCCCTTCCGTCAGCGCCGCCGAGAGCGAGATCGACGGATCGAGGCTCGCCCGCCGCTGGTCGAGCCCGACCATCTCCAGCGCCGTGCCGAGCTTCACCTCGCCGGTATCGGGCGGCAGCACGCCGGTCAGCATGTTCAGCAGCGTGGTCTTGCCCGCGCCGTTCGGCCCGACGATGCCGATGCGGTCGCCGCGGATGACGCGGGTGGAGAAATCCCGCACGACGAAGCGATCGCCGAACGCCTTGGAAATCCCTTCCGCCGCGATGACAAGATTGCCCGATCCGGCCGCCTCGGCGGCGTTCATCGTCACGCGGCCTGGCGCGGTGACGCGCTCGCGCCGCTTCGCGCGCAGGGTGTGCAGGTTCTCCAGCCGGCGGACATTGCGCTTGCGCCGCGCGGTGACGCCGTAGCGCAGCCAATGCTCCTCGCGGACGATCTTGCGGGCGAGCTTGTGCGCCTCGCGTTCCTCATCCTCCAGCACCTGGTCGCGCCATTCCTCGAAATGCGCGAAGCCGCGTTCGAGCCGCCGCGTCGTGCCGCGATCCAGCCACACCATCGCGCGCGACAGGCGTTCAAGGAAGCGCCGGTCATGGCTGATCAGCACCAGCGCGGAATCGAGCGATGCCAATTCGGATTCCAGCCATTCGATCGCCGGCAGGTCGAGATGGTTGGTCGGCTCGTCGAGCAACAGGATGTCCGGCGACGGCGCCAGCGCGCGGGCGAGCGCGGCGCGGCGCGTCTCGCCGCCCGACAGCGCGGCGGGCTTCTCCGCCCCCGTCATGCCGAGCTGTTCCAGCAGATACCGCGCGCGATGCGGGTCGTCCGCCGGCCCCAGACCAGCCTCGACATAGGCCATGACGTCCGGGAAGGCGGAGAGGTCCGGTTCCTGTTCGAGGTAACGCATGGTCGCGCCAGGCTGGACGAAGCGCGTGCCGCCCTCGGCCTCGATCGAGCCGGCGGCGATCTTCAGCAGGGTGGACTTGCCCGAGCCGTTGCGCCCGACCAGCGCCAGGCGTTCGCCCGGCGCGACGGAAAGCGAGGCCCCGTCGAGCAGCCGCGTGCTGCCGAAGCCGTGTCGGATATCGGTGAGAAGCAGAAGGGGGGGCGCCATGCGGCGTTACCTCGCCGCCCGCGCCGTCCGGGTCAACCTCGCGCGTGGATGCCGCGCCGCAGCCAGGCCCCGACGCGCCCGTCGATCAGCACCAGCCCCGCCCCGATCAGCGCCATGCCGGCGAGGTGCTGGACCTCCAGCCGCTCCCCCAGCAACAGCGTGCCGAGCAGGATCGCGCTGACCGGCACCAGGAAGGTCACCAGCAGCAGGTTCACCGCCCCGGCCAGCGCCAGGATCCGGAAATACAGGACATAGGCGACGGCCGTGCAGAACACGGCGAGCCCGGCCAGGGCCGCGAGCGTCGTCGCGGACGGCACCGCCCGCCGCCATGGTGCATCCACCGCCAGGGCGAGCGGGACCATGATGAGCGCAGCCGCCGTCAACTGCCCCAGCGCTGCCTGCATCGGCGCCACCCCCAACCGGCCGAGCCGCCGCCCGAAGACGCCGGCACAGGCATAGGAGAAGGTCGCGAGCAGCATCGCCGCCGTGGCGGGCAAGGCGGCGGTGGTCCCGCGCAGCAGGTCCGCCCCGCTCATCACGGCGACGCCGAGGAAGCCGAGCGTCGCCCCGCCGAACCTGGCCGGCGTCGCGCGCTCCTCGCGCGTCGCCAAATGCGCCACCACCACGCCCCAGCGCGGCGTGGTGGCGTTGAGAATGGCGGCGAGGCCGGAGGGCAGGCTCTGCTGCGCCCAGACGATCAGGGAGAAGGGAACGGCGTTGTTGAGCAGCGCCATGACCGCGATGGCCCGCCAGGCGCGCCCGCCGCGCGGCGGCGCGACGCCCAGCACCGGCAGCGCCGTCCAGAGCAGCACCGCCGCGAGGCCCACGCGCGCCGCGACGATGGACAGCGGCGGCACCTCCCCGACGGCGACGCCGACGAAGAAGAAGGATCCGCCCCAGAGGACGGAGAGCAGCAGGAGCAGCGACCAGGCGAGCGCGGACATGCGGCGATTCTCGCAGGCTCCCCGGGCAGGGACACTCCGCCCGTTGCGACGGCGCGGGGCGGCAGCACCCTGCCCCCCGCGCTTCGCCTCAACCGGCGAAGGGATCCCGCATCATGATGGTGTCGTCGCGCTCGGGGCTGGTGGAGAGCAGCACGACCGGCGCCTCGACCAGTTCCTCGATGCGGCGGATGTACTTCACCGCCTCGGCCGGCAGCTCGGCATAGGACCGCGCGCCCTTGGTCGAGCCCGACCAGCCCTGCAGCGTCTCATAGACCGGCTGCGCGGCCGCCTGGGCACGGAAGGCGGCGGGCAGGCGCTTCATCACCTGGCCGTTCACCGTATAGCCGGTGCAGATCTTCAGCTCCGGCAGGCCGTCCAGCACGTCGAGCTTGGTCACCACCAGCCCGTTGATGCCGCCGACCTTCACCGCCTGGCGCACCATGCAGGCATCGAACCAGCCGCAGCGGCGGGGCCGACCCGTCACCGTGCCGAATTCGCGGCCGCGCTCGCCGAGCAGCTTGCCCGTCTCGTCGAAGAGTTCCGACGGGAAGGGCCCGGAACCGACGCGGGTCGTATAGGCCTTGGCGATGCCGAGCACGAAGCCGATCGCGTCCGGCCCGATCCCCGCCCCGCCCGCCGCATTGCCCGCGACGGTGTTGGAGGAGGTGACGTAGGGATAGGTGCCGTGATCGACATCGAGCATCACGGCCTGCGCGCCCTCGAACAGCACGCGCTTGCCGGCGGTCCGCGCCTCGTCGAGCAGTTCCCAGGCCGGCTCGGCATAGGGCAGCAGCTTCGGCGCCAGCGCCAGCAGCCCGTCGAGCAGTTCCTTCTTCGGGAACTCCGGCGCGCCGAGGCCGCGCAGCAGCGAGTTGTGGTGCAGGAGCAATTCGTCGAGCTTCGCCGACAGCGTCTCGGGCTCGGCGAGGTCGCAAAGCCGGATCGAGCGGCGGCCGACCTTGTCCTCATAGGCCGGGCCGATGCCCCGCCCGGTCGTGCCGATCTTGTCCTCCCCGCGCGCCGTCTCCCGCGCGCGGTCCAGCGCGGGGTGCAGCGGCAGGATCAGCGGGACGTTCTCGGCGATGCGGAGGTTCTCCGGCGTCACCTTCAGTCCCTGGGCGCTGACCTTCTCGATCTCGCTCAGCAGGGCGTTCGGGTCGAGCACGACGCCGTTGCCGATGACGCCGAGCTTGCCGCGCACGACGCCCGACGGAAGCAGCGACAGCTTGTAGGTCTCGTTGCCCACCACCAGCGTGTGGCCGGCATTATGGCCGCCCTGGAAGCGCACCACGATATCGGCGCGGCTGGCGAGCCAGTCCACCACCTTGCCCTTGCCCTCGTCGCCCCACTGGGCGCCGATCACGGCGACATTGGCCATGGTTCAGTCCTTCGACATGATGAGGACGGCCTCGCCGTCCTTCACTTCGTGGGTGCAGCGCAGGCGCTGCGGCGTATCACCCGGCGCGAGCGCCGCGACGGTCGCGAAACCCCGCGCCCGGAAGGCAGCGCCATCGACGCCCGACGGCACGAACAGGCGCGGCCGGGGCGCGGCCGGCGGCGCAGCGCGCAGCACCGCGTCCGGATAGAGCGACATCCCCGTCGCCGGTTCATCATTCTGGGAAATGTAGCGCCCACCGCGGGCCAGTTCCCCCGACATGCCCGGCCCATACAGGGTGAAGGCGACGCCAGTATGATAGCGGAAGCCGCGGAATTCCACGGGATCGAGCGTGATGCGCAGCCCCGGCGCGCGCGCCGCGATGGCCGTCAGCACCGCCGCTGCATTCTCCGCGATGGCGCGCGCCGCGGGCGGCAGCGCGGCGGCGTCTAGGGCGGCGAGCGCGCCTTCGGCCGGCCCTGTCGCGGCCATCAGGCCGGGCAGGACGGCAAGCGCCCCATCCTGCCCTTCAACCAGTTCGATCACCGCGGCACTGTCCTTGCGGTCCAGCGCATGGGCGAGGCGCGAGCGCAGCAGCGGATCGAGCGTTGCCGCGTCGAGCAGCGCCGGCACCATGGTCGGCAGCGTGACGTCCAGGCTGACCGGGGTGACGCCGATCGCCGCCAGCGCCTCGACGGCGACGACCGCGACCTCGGCATCTGCGGCCGGGGCGGCGCCGCCGATCAGCTCCACGCCCACCTGCGCCAATTGGCGGGCGGGGGCGAGCTGCGTACCGCGCACCCGCAGCACCTGGCCGGCATAGCAGAGCCGGAGCGGCCGCGCCTGGACGCCGAGCCGCGTCGCCGCGATGCGCGCGACCTGCGGCGTCGTATCCGCCCGCAGCCCCATCATCCGCTGGCTGACCGGATCCATGAGACGGAATGTCTGTTCGGCGACCGCCGCGCCGGATCCGGCGAGCAGGCTGTCCTCGAATTCCAGCAGGGGGGGCTTCACCCGCTCATACCCGTGGCTGGCGAAGACGCCCATCATCGCCTCGACAAGGGCGGCCTCCCGCTCGGCCTCGGGGGGGAGCAGGTCGGCAAGGCCCGCGGGCAGCAGGGCGGGGTTGGGCGGATCGTCGGTCATGGCCGGGCGAGGGTGTGGCAGGGCGCCGGTTTCCGGGCAACCCCCGCCCGCGCAGGGCGGCCCCGCGCCCCGATTCCGCCCCAAGCCGGCCGCCCCGGTGCCACGGGGCCGGGTCACAAACACGTTGCCCGCTTTACCGATCGTCAAACTTCGCTGCCGCACGATCGTTGGACGCCCAAGTGAGGCGCCATGAGGATTGTCATGTCAGAAGCCAGCGCAACCGGCCTCAACCAGCTCCGTCATCGGAACGGCGAGGATGCCCATGACAGCGTCGAACACCCCGCCCTTGCCCTGGCGAACGGGCTGCTGCTCGCCCTGCCGCTCTGGGTGCTGATCGGCCTGATCATCTGGGCGCTGTTCTAGGCCCCTGCCCGCCAAGGGCGGCGTGGCCAGGCATGCCACCCCGGCGGCCTTCGGGTTGCCGGAAACGGCGTGCTGCCGCCCCTTCTCGGAATAGGGGCGCGTCGGGCATCCTGCACCTCGCCAGGTGACACGGAGGGCGGGATGAACCGCAGGGCTATACTGGGTGTGGGATGTCTCGCGGCGCTCGGCGCCTGCGGCGCGTCGCAGCCGCCGGATTTCAGCTATGGCGGTGCCGGGTTCCAGATCAACAACGTCCGGCAGAACCTCGCCTATGCCGAGCGGAATTTCGGCGACATGTCGCTCTATCGCGGCAAGCCGGCCGAGGCCGCCGCGGCACTGGCGCAGTTCGAGGCCGCCGTCGCCGGCATGCGCGACCCGGCCACCACCATCGCCCTGCCCATGCGCTACGGCCCCCAGGTCGCCGCGGCGATCCGGGAGGAACGCCAGGCGATCGGCGTGCCCTTCGATGTGCTGCCAGGGACTGTTGCCGCGGCGCTCGCGAATGCCGTCGGGCCGCTGCAGAGCGGCAACCAGGCCGCCATCACCGCCGCCCTGTCCAACCCGATCTTCACCCTCGGACCGCAGGAGACGTATCAGCGTCTCGCGAACCTGCCGCGGATGTGGACCCTGGAATCCATCGCCCCGATCCTGACCCGCGCCGCCGGCAGCGAATCGGGCGTCGTCCTGCCCTGACGCTGCCACTCACCCCGACTGCGGCGCCCGGCACCACATCGGCGTTTTCAACAGCCCTTCGGCCGATGCGGGCTGCCATTGACGTTGCGCAGCAACGCCAATGGGTAACCGTGGCGGGGTGAGGCCCGGAGAGGGGCAAAGCCCCCTCTTCGGTGCCGCGATCAGAAGGCGAGCTGCGTCGCCTGCACCACCAGCGGCAACTCGCGCACGCCGGCCAGCACGCCGTCCGGCATCGGCCCATCCAGCCCCACCAGGCAGATCGCATCCCCGCCCGGGGCGCTGCGGCCCAGGTGGAAGGTCGCGATGTTCACGCCCGCATCGGCCAGCGCCATGCCGAAGCGGCCGATGAAGCCCGGCTTGTCCTGGTTGGTCACGTAGAGCATGTGGGGCGCGAAATCCGCCTCCACCGCGATGCCCTTGATGGCGACCAGGCGCGGCTTGTTCTCCGCGACCAGCGTGCCGGCGATGGAACGCTCATAGCGATCCGTGACCAGCGTCAGGCGGATCAGCGTCTGGTATTCGCCGCTGCGTTCGACCGTGGTCTCGGCCACTTCGATGTCGCGCTGCTTCGCCAGCACCGGTGCGTTGACCATGTTCACCGCACCCATCAGCGGCGTCAGCACGCCGGCGAGCGCGGCGGCCGTCAGCGGCCGCCGGTTCAGTTCCGCCACCGCGCCCTCGTATTCGACGCGGATCGCCCTGATCGCCCCGTCCTGCGCGGCGGTGAGCTGCCCCGCCATGCCGCCGAGCAGCCGCGCCAGCTCCATGTAGGGCTTGAGGCGCGGCGCCTCCTCCGCGGTGACGGAGGGCATGTTGATGGCGTTGGACACCGCCCCGGTCAGCAGGAAATCGGCCATCTGGTCGGCGACCTGCAGGGCGACGTTCTCCTGCGCCTCGGCCGTCGCGGCGCCGAGATGCGGGGTGCAGACGACGTTCTCCAGCGCAAACAGCGGGCTGTCCGTCGCGGGTTCCGTCTCGAACACATCGAGCGCGGCGCCGGCGAGATGACCCGAGACCAGCGCGTCATGCAGCGCCGCCTCATCCACCAGCCCGCCGCGCGCGCAGTTGATCAGCCGGGCGCCGGGCTTCATGCGCGCGATGTTCTCGCGCGAGAGGATGTTCTTCGTCTGCTCCGTCAGCGGCGTGTGCAGCGTGATGAAATCGGCGCGGTGCAGCAGGTCGTGCAGCTCGACCTTCTCCACGCCGAGTTCGAGAGCGCGCTTCTCGGACAGGAAGGGATCGAAGGCGACGACCTTCATCTTCAGCCCGATGGCGCGATCCGCGACGATCGAGCCGATATTGCCGCAGCCGACCAGGCCGAGCGTCTTGCCGAACAGCTCGACACCCATGAAGCGGTTCTTCTCCCACTTGCCGGCCTTGGTGGAGGCCGAGGCCTCCGGGATCTGGCGGGCCAGCGCGAACATCATCGCGATAGCGTGCTCGGCGGTCGTGATGGCGTTGCCGAAGGGCGTGTTCATCACCACTACGCCGCGCGCGGTGGCGGATGTCACATCGACATTGTCCACGCCGATGCCCGCGCGGCCGACGACCTTCAGCTTCGGCGCGACATCGAGCAATTCGCGCGTCACCTTGGTCGCGGACCGCACGGCGAGACCGTCATATCCGCCGATGATCTCGCGGATCTCGGCGGGCTTCAGGCCGGGCTTGAAATCGACCTCGATGCCGCGGTCCTTGAAGATCTGGATCGCGGCGGGGGACAGCTTGTCGGAAATAAGGACCTTGGGCATGGGTCAGGCCACCACGATCTCGGCTTCGACAGCCGCCAGCGCCCAGTCGAGCCAGGGCAGCAGCGCCTCGATATCCGCGGTCTCGACGGTCGCGCCGCCCCAGATGCGCAGGCCCGGCGGCGCGTCGCGATAGGCGCCGGCGTCGAGCGCGACGCCTTCCTTTTCCAACAGCGAGGCGATCTTCTTCGCCGCGGCGGCCTGCGCCTCCGCACCCAGGACGGTGAACCAGGGCGCGGTGATCTTCAGGCAGATCGAGGTGCAGGAACGCGTCGCCGGATCCTCGGCGAGGAAGTCGAAACCCGGCTTCGTCGCGACCCAGCGCGCGATGGCGGCGAGGTTCGCCTCCGACCGCGCGATCAGGCCCTGCAGCCCGCCGACGGTGTCGGCCCATTTCAGCCCGTCGAGCGCGTCCTCGACGCAGAGCATGGAGGGCGTGTTGATCGTCTCGCCCTTGAAGATGCCCTCGATCAGCTTCCCGCCCTTGGTCAGGCGGAAGATCTTCGGCAGCGGCCGGTCGGGGTTGAAGGATTCCAGGCGCGCCACCGCGCGCGGGGACAGCGCGAGCATGCCGTGCGCCGCCTCGCCCCCCAGCACCTTCTGCCAGGACCAGGTCACGACATCGAGCTTGTCCCAGGGCAGGTCCATCGCGAAGGCCGCCGAGGTCGCGTCGCAGATGGCAAGCCCCTGGCGATCCGGGCTGATGAAGTCCGCATCCGGCAGCCGCACGCCGGAGGTCGTGCCGTTCCAGACGAAGACCACGTCGCGCGCGGCATCGACCTGCGCCAGGTCCGGCAGGGCGCCATAGGGCGCTTCAAGCAGCCGCACATCGGGAAGCTTGAGCTGCTTGGCGATGTCGGTCGCCCATTCCTTCGAGAAGGATTCCCATACCAGCACATCGACGCCGCGATGGCCGAGCATCGACCACAGCGCCATCTCCACCGCCCCGGTATCGGAAGCCGGCACGATGCCGAGCCGCCAATCCGCCGGCATGCCCAGCACCGCCTGGGACCGTTCGATGACCTCGGCGAGCTTCGCCTTGGGGTCCTTCGCGCGATGGCTGCGCCCAAGCAGCGCGCCTTCGAGCGCCGCCAGCGTCCAGCCGGGACGTTTGGCGCAGGGACCGGAGGAAAACAGGGGGTTTGCCGGACGGAGTCCGGGCTTGGGGGTGGCGCTTGCCATGATGCAGCTCCCTTCCAGAAGCGGATGCGCCCCGGTGGGGGGGCGTGGCCCGCTGTCCGAATACGCCTCCGCGCGGCCCGCCGCAACCGGCGGGGCACAACCGCCGTTACGGCGCCATGACGCGCGCCCAGGCCTCGATCCTGATCCTCGCCGGCCTGGTGCTGGCCCTCTTCGTCTTCGCCCCGGACGTCCCGCTGCTGAGCTTCGCGGCGCTGCTGCTCGCCGTCGCGCTCAGCCTGCCGGCGGGGCTGCTGGTGCGGCTGACCGGCATGCCGCGCTGGGTCGCCGTGCTCCTGGTGCTGGCCGGCATCATCCTGCTCATCGTCCTCGCCGGCGCCCTGGCCGCCGGGCCGCTCTCGGCCCAGGCGCAACAGCTCGCCGAGGCCCTGCCGCGCAGCTTCGACGCGCTGCGCCAACGCCTGACCGACAGCGGCTGGGGCGCCTGGCTGTCCGAGCATCTGCGCATGCCCGAAGGCGGCGCCAGCCAGGGGATGAGCTTCCTCGCCACCGCCACCAACACCACGCTGGGCTGGATCGGCAATGCGGCCGTGATCCTGCTGGCCGGCGTCTACCTGGCGCTGCGACCCACCGATTACGTCGCCGGGCTGCGCGCGCTGCTGCACCCCTCGCTGGACAGCGCCGCCGCCGAGACGCTGCGCGATTGCGGCGTGGTCCTGCGCGGCTGGCTTGCCGGCCAGGCCTTCGCCATGGCCTTCACGGGCACGGTCACCTTCGTCGGGCTGACGCTGCTCGGCGTGCCGCTGGCCGCGGTGCTCGCGCTGCTCGCCGCGCTGCTCAACTTCATCCCGAATATCGGCCCGGTGATCGCGGCCGTGCCGGCCATGTTGCTGGCGGCGACGATCTCGCCCTGGATGCCGCTCTGGGTGGCGCTGCTGTTCTTCGCGTCGCAATTCATCGAGGGGAACATCCTCACCCCCATGGTGCAATCGCACACGGCCGATCTGCCGCCGGCGGCGCTGTTGCTCGCGCAGGTGCTGATGGCGAGCGCCTTCGGGCTGCTGGGCATCGCGCTCGCCGCGCCGCTCGCCGCCGTGACCGCGGTGCTGGTACGGCGCATCTATGCCGAAGGCTGGCTCGGCCGCGCACCTACACCCTCAGGCTGACGGCCAGGGTGGTGATGGTCGTGATCGCATCCGTACTGGTGCTGGACGCACTCTCGGCTGCCTCGGTCGCCGCGTTGATCAGGTAGCGTTCGACCAGCTTGCGCACGGCCTTGCCGTCCTGCAGGTCGCCGAGGTCGAGCCGCGAGGTCACCGCGCGCCCCTGGGTCTCGACGGATTGGATCGAGATCTCGTCGGGCAGGCCGAGCGCGGTCGTCACCACCTCGCGCATCGCCTTGTCGCCGAGCAGCGTATAGACGTCGGTGAAGTTCGCCGCGTTCTCAAGCGCATAAAGAGCGTTCGCCATCCCGGTCTGCGAGTCGTCCAGCCCGGTGCGGTACTGGTACTTCACATAGGCATTGGTCAGCGTCTCGACCATCGCCTCATCCTTCAGCCCATCAAGACCGGTGCTGTAGACGCCGAGCGTCGAGGCCGCGGACTTCCAGGTGGTGCCGAGTTGCACGGCAAGGGAGTCGGTATCCGTCGGATCGGACAACAGCGCCTTGCGGAGCAGCGCCGTGTTGTCCACCTGGTCTGCAAGGCCGAGCGCCGGGGCCAGCACCTTCAGGATGCGCGGATCGGACAGCGCGTCCTCGATCGTCTTCGCCTTGTCCAGCGCGCCGCGGAATTGCGCCAGCGCGCTGATGGTGACGGTGTCCTTCTCCTCCTGCGCCATCCCCTTTTCCTCCGCGCCCTCGGCGGTGGCGCGCCGAAGCGCGGGGATGGCATCCGCCGCCGTCCCCGAGGCGGTGCTGGAGGACGACACCCCGAACAGCGTCTGCACCTGGGACAGGGTGATGTTCATGCCGCATGATCGCATGCGGCGGGTAAGCGTGGCGTTAACCGGGGATGCGCGACGGGTCCACCGTGATGCCGTGATCGAGCGGCCCATGCCCAGCGCCATAGCCCGGTGCCGCCGCGATCGCCGCCCGCACATAGGCCCGCGCGCGCTGCACCGCGTCACGCAGCGACAGCCCCTGCGCCAGCCCCGTCGCGATCGCCGAGGCCAGCGTGCAACCCGTGCCATGGGTGTGCCGCGTCTCGATGCGCGGGGCCACGAATTCCTCCGCCCCATCGGCCGTGACGAGCAGATCCGTCACCTCCCCGCCTTCCAGATGCCCGCCCTTCAGCAGCACCGCCGGCACGCCGAGCGCGCGCAGCGCCGTCGCCGCTTCCCGCATCGCCGGCACATCGCGGATCGGGCGGCCGGTCAGCACCTCCGCTTCCGGCAGGTTCGGCGTGATGACGGTCGCCAGCGGCAATAACCGCGCCTTCAGCGTCTCGACCGCCTCGGGCGCGAGCAGCGGGTGGCCGCCCTTGGCCACCATCACCGGATCCGCGACGAGAGGAACGCCCTTCGCCCGTGCGGCGATCTCCTCGCACACCGCCTCGATCACCGGCACGTCGTGCAGCATGCCGGTCTTGAGCGCATCGGCGCCGAGATCATCCAGCACCACCGCGATCTGCTGGCGGATGAAGTCGATCGGCACGCCGGCGACGCCATGCACGCCGAGGGTGTTCTGCGCGGTCAGCGCGGTGATCGCCGTCATCGCGAAGCCGCCCAGGGCGGTGACCGCCTTGATGTCGGCCTGGATGCCGGCACCGCCGCCGGAATCGCTGCCGGCGATGATGAGGACGCGGCCCTTCATGGCGCGTGCCGGAGGGGACGCTGCTCCCTCCGGACCTCCCCCGCCACGGGTTCCCATGGACGTTGCACGCAACGCCCATCGGCCCCCATCAGCCGAAGGGCCTTTGGAAACCTCAACCTGGCGCCGCGCGCCCCTGTCAGGATCATCACCGAAATCCACTCTTGCGCACGACGCGCGCTGGGACGGCGCAACAGACCCGTCGCGCCCAACACCAGGTCAAGGTTTCCAAAGGCCCTTCGGCCTTTGGCGGGGTGGGGTCCGGGGAGGGGCAAAGCCCCTCCCCGCCTACGCCGCCTTCTTGCGAATGACATCCGCCAGCCGCGCCACCGTCGCATTCACCAGCGCCTCGTCCTCGGCTTCCGCCATCACGCGGATGACGGGCTCGGTCCCGCTCGCGCGGATCAGCACCCGCCCTCGCGCGCCGAGCGCCTCGCTCTCCGCCGCGATCGCCGCCTTCACCGCCTCATCGTTCAGCGGCGAGGCGCCGCCGTAGCGCACATTCACCAGCCGCTGCGGCAGCGGGTCGAAGCAGCGCAGCACCTCGCTCGCCGGCCGCTTCTCCTCGACCAGCACCGCGAGCACCTGCAGCGCCGCGATCAGCCCATCCCCGGTCGTGCCGAAGTCCGGCATGATCATGTGGCCCGACTGCTCGCCGCCCAGGTTGCAGCCGATCTCGCGCATGCGCTCCCCGACATAGCGGTCGCCCACCGCCGTGCGTTCCAGCGTGAGGTCGCGCGCGGCGAGGAAGCGCTCCAACCCCATGTTGGACATGACCGTCGCCACCACCGCGTCGCCGCGGAGCTGGTCCCGCGCCTGCCAGGATCGCGCGATCAGGGCGAGGATCTGGTCGCCATCGACCAGCTGCCCTTGCTCATCCACCAGCACCACGCGATCGGCATCGCCATCGAGCGCGATGCCGAGATCGGCACGCCGTTCCTGCACCAGCGCCGCGAGCGCGGTCGGCGCCGTGGACCCCACGCCCTTGTTGATGTTGAAGCCGTCCGGCGCCACGCCGACCGGCACGACCTCCGCCCCCAGCTCCCACAGCACGGTGGGGGCGACCTTGTAGGCCGCGCCATGCGCGCAATCGACCACGATGCGCAGCCCCTCCAGCGTATTACCGCGCGGGAAGGAGGATTTCGCCGCCTCGATATAGCGCCCCGGTGCGTCCTCGAGACGACTCGCGCGGCCGAGCCGGCCGGGCGCGACCATGGCGGCGGCCAGGTCGCCAGCCATCAGCGCCTCGATCGCGGCTTCCTGCTCATCGGTCAGCTTCAGCCCGTCCGGGCCGAACAGCTTGATGCCGTTATCCTCATACGGGTTGTGGGAGGCGCTGATCATCACGCCGAGATCCGCGCGCAGCGAACGCGTCAGCAGCGCGATGGCGGGCGTGGGCAGCGGCCCGACCAGCACGACATCCATCCCCGCCCCGATGAATCCCGCCGTCAGGGCGGGTTCCAGCATGTAGCCCGACAGGCGCGTATCCTTGCCGATCACCACGCGATGGCGATGCGTGCCGCGGTTGAAGAAGCGCCCCGCCGCCTGGCCGAGCCGCAGCGCCGTGGCCGCATCCATGGGCGCCGTATTGGCTTTGCCGCGAATGCCGTCGGTGCCGAACAGGCGGCGCGCCGGTGGCGTTGGCGGGGGGTTGTCCTTGGGCATGTCCGCGCTCCTCAAGCCTCTTTCCTATCGCGGACGGGCCGGCAGCGTCCATGCGCGGCTGCAACCCAGGCCCTTGCCGCGCGTTCTCCGTTCCCGGGATGAAGGAGCCGGAGCATGTGGATCCTCGCCTTCCTGCCGCTGGCCGCGCTCAGCGTCGGATCGCTTGCCATGCAGATCGCGATCTTCCCTGAAGCACTGGGTGACCTCAGGCTCAGCGGGATGCTGCTCGGCGCGGGCGCCCTGAGCCTCGTCGTCGCGCTACCGCTCGGGCTGTTGGCCGCGCGGCGCGCGACCACTACCAGGGGCCGACACCTGCCGGATTGCTGAGGTTTGGCGTGGGCATCGGCCCGTGCTCTCCTGCGCGCCGCCCCCGGGCGAGAACCCGCCCCTGCCCCCCCCCCCCCCCCAGCCCGTCCCCCCCAGACAACACACCCGCAAACGCGCCAGCCTCCAGACA
>JAYSDS010000004.1:0-46534 GCA_041914265.1 Roseomonas sp. | reverse complement strand
CTCGCGCTCGTCCATGCGGGGATCGCGCGCTTGGTCGACGCCGCCCACCGTGCTTCGCTGCCGCGACGCCATCAGGAATCGTCCATGCCCACGCCGCCCACCGAGCAGGTCCCCGCCATCCATCACAGCCGCATCGGCGACATCGTCCTGACAGTGGTCAGCGACGGCTTCCTCGATGGCTCCATGGCCGTGCTGCAGAACATCAGCGTGGAGGACTCCTCGGCCATGCTGCGCGCGGCCTTCCGGCCGGTGCCGCGGCGCACCTCGCTGAACTGCTTCCTTATTCATGGACCGGGCGGACGCGTCGCGCTGATCGACACCGGCGCGGGCACGCATATGCAGAAATCCTCGGGTCAGTTGCCGCGCAACCTGGCCGCGACCGGCATCCTGCCCGGCGAGATCGACACCATCCTGATGACGCATCTGCATCCCGATCATTCCAACGGCCTCGCCACGGCCGAGGAAACCGCCGCCTTCCCCAATGCGGAACTGGCCATGCACGCGGCGGAGCACGCCTATTGGACCAGCGCCGAGGCCGAGGCGGAGGTGATGCGTTCCGGCCAGGGCGTCCCCACGGGCGGCCCGTACTTCCCCATGGCGAAGCGCCAGATCGCGCCCTATGCGGACCGGATGCGCTTCTTCGGCGACGGCGCCGAGGTCTTCCCGGGCGTCACCGCCGTGCACCTGCCCGGACACACGCCGGGGCATTGCGGCTACCTGATCGCCTCCGGCGGGGAATCCCTGCTGATCTGGGGCGATGTGATCCATCTGCCCGAGGTCCAGGTCCCGCGCCCCGAGGTGACCATCGCCTTCGACGTGGACCCGCCGCAGGCGGCCGCGACGCGCCGGCGCGTCTTCGACACGGTCGCGACCGAGGGCACCCACGTCGCCGGCTGCCATGTCCACTTCCCCGGCACGGCGCATCTGGCGCGGGAGGGCGGCGGCTATCGGCTCTACCCAGACGCCTGGAGCCAGGTGCTGTAGGGACCCTTCCGCCCCGCGCGTAAACGGCCAGTGCGGCATGCCGCCGTCGGGTGGCCGGCCAGTCACATAGAAGCCGCTCCGGCCGGTGTTATTCCGGCGCGCGGCCCATCGCGCAGGCGCGCCAGACGGCGAGCGCCTGCGCCGTTTCCGCCACATCATGCACGCGCAGGATGGAGGCGCCCCGCGCCGCACCCGCCAGAGCGACGGCAAGGCTGCCCGGCATGCGTTCCGACGGCTCCTCGACGCCGGACAGCGTCCCGATGAAACGCTTGCGCGAGGCCGCCAGCACCACCCGGCAGCCGAAGGTAGCGAGCAGCGGCAGGCGATCGACCAGCGCCAGATTGTGCTCCAGGGTCTTGCCGAACCCGATGCCGGGATCGATCGCGATGCGGCTGCGCGGGATGCCCAGCGCCTCGCAGGTGGCAATGCGATCGCGCAGAAAGCCCGCCACATCCACCGCCACATCGTCATAGGTCGCCAACGACTGCATCGTCGTGGGGTCGTCGCCCGGCATGTGCATCAGGATCACCGGCGCCTCGGACCGCGCGACGAAGGTCATCGCCTCGGGGTCATGCCGCAGGGCGGAGATGTCGTTGATGATCTCCGCCCCCGCATCGAGCGCGGCACGCATCGTCGCGGCATTGCGCGTGTCGATGCTGACGGGTGCGGCCTTCGCCAGTTCCCGCACGACCGGGACGATGCGGGCGATCTCCTCCTCTACCGTCACGGCCGCCGAACCGGGACGCGTCGACTCGCCGCCGATGTCGAGCATGTCGGCCCCGGCCTCCAGCATCGCATGGCCGGCGGCGATGGCGGCCGTCGCATCGAAATGCCGCCCGCCATCGGAGAAGCTGTCCGGCGTGACGTTCACGATGCCCATGATCGCCGGCCCGTTCGTGCCAAGCCCGGCAAACGGCGCGCAAGGCTGGGCAATGGCGTGCATCGCCTCATGCCAATCCTCGGGCACCTCTCGGATCGGGCCGACACCGAGATCTTCCCCGTCCTCGATCAGGCGGACAAAGGCGAAGGCGATGTCAGTGCCCTGCAGCGGCAAGGCAAAGCCCTCCCGCAAGGCATGGAATGCAACGGGGCCCGTGATCAGGCCCATGGGTTCGACAAGACGGCCGGTGGTCATCGGCGCGCTTTGCCCGAAGGCGCGGCGCTTTGCACGGGGGATTCTTGAGCGGAGTCACGGGCTGGAGGGCGGCGCTGTTGTTCTTCGGACCTCACCGTCGATAGAGGCCGGAAGGCCGCCTTAATCAGCTGAAGGACTGGAGGGGCTTTGCCCCTCCAAGCCACCCCAGCAAAGGCCGAAAGGCCTTTGCAAACCTCGATTTGGCGCTGTGCATCGCGGGCGGAATAGTGCCGGAACCCGCGCTCGCGCACGAAGGTGTCGCGACGACTCGGCTTCGTGCCGAGTGCTGACGGCCCAGGGGACCGGAGGCCTCTGGTGGGGTGAGGGCCGGAGAGGTGGCAAGGCCCCTCTCCGGCTCCAGCCTCAGGTCGCCGGCGCCGGCCCCGGGTTCAGCCCGGGCGGGCGCGGCGTCGTCGCCCGCCCAGCCGAAGGCACGCTGCCGCGCCCGATGTTCACCGGCTCATCCGGCCGGTTACGTACCACCGGCTCGCCGCGGATCACCTGCTTGATCTCGTCGCCGGACAGCGTCTCGTGCTCCAGCAGGCCCTTCGCCAGCAGATGAAGCTCATCCATGTGCTCGGACAGGATGTGCTTCGCGCGGGCATAGGCGCCATCGATGATGGCGCGGATTTCCGCGTCGATCTTCTGCGCCGTGGCTTCCGACAGGTTCTTCGTCTGCGTCACGGAATGACCCAGGAAGACCTCCTGGCTGTTGTCGCCATAGGCGATCATGCCGATGACGTCCGACATGCCCCATTCGGTGACCATCATGCGCGCCTGGTTGGTCGCCATCTTGATGTCGCCCGAGGCGCCGTTGGACACCTTGTCCGGTCCGAAGATCAGTTCCTCCGCGACGCGACCGCCCATGGCCATGGCGAGTTCCGCCTTCAGCTTGGACTTGTGCTTGGAATAGCGGTCGCCTTCCGGCAGGGACATCACCAAGCCCAGCGCACGGCCGCGCGGGATGATGGTGGCCTTGTGGACCGGGTCGCATTCGGGCTCGTGCATCGCGACCAGCGCGTGGCCGGCCTCGTGATAGGCCGTCATGCGCTTTTCGGCGTCGGACATGACCAGCGAGCGGCGCTCGCTGCCCATCAGCACCTTGTCCTTGGCCTGCTCGAATTCATGCATGCCGACCGTGCGCCGCCCGGTGCGCGCCGCGAGCAACGCCGCCTCGTTCACCAGGTTGGCGAGGTCGGCGCCGGAGAAGCCCGGCGTGCCGCGCGCGATCACCTTCGGATCGACATCGGACGCCAGCGGCACCTTGCGCATATGCACGCGCAGGATCTTCTCGCGCCCCATCACGTCGGGGTTCGGCACCACCACCTGGCGGTCGAAGCGGCCCGGGCGCAGCAGCGCGGGGTCGAGCACGTCCGGCCGGTTGGTCGCAGCGATAATGATGACGCCCTCGTTCGACTCGAAGCCGTCCATCTCGACGAGCATCTGGTTGAGCGTCTGCTCACGCTCATCGTTGCCACCGCCAAGGCCGGCGCCGCGATGGCGGCCGACCGCGTCGATCTCGTCGATGAAGATGATGCAGGGGGCGTTCTTCTTGCCCTGCTCGAACATATCGCGCACGCGGGACGCGCCGACGCCCACGAACATCTCGACGAAGTCCGAACCGGAAATCGTGAAGAACGGCACGTTGGCTTCACCCGCGACAGACCGCGCCAGCAGCGTCTTGCCGGTGCCCGGGGGCCCGACCAGCAGCACGCCCTTCGGGATCTTGCCGCCGAGGCGCTGGAACTTCTGCGGGTCGCGCAGGAAGTCCACGATCTCCTCGAGCTCACCCTTCGCTTCCTCGATGCCCGCCACGTCGTCGAAGGTCACGCGGCCCTGCTTCTCGGTCAGCAGCTTGGCCTTGGACTTGCCGAAGCCCATGGCGCGCCCGCCGCCGCCCTGCATCTGGCGCATGAAGAAGATCCAGACGCCGATCAGCAGCAGCATCGGGAACCAGGACATCAGGTAGTGCAGCAGCGGGTTGACGTCCGACTCCTCGGGCCGCGCGACGACGCGGATGTTCTTTTCCGTCAGGCGCGAGACGAGTTGCTGGTCGTCCGGCGTGTAGGTCTGGAAGGTGCGGCCATCGGTCAGCGTGCCCGACAGGGTGCGGCCCTGGATCGTCACGTCGCGGACATGTCCGGCGTTCACGTCGTTGAGGAAGTCGGAATAGGCGACCTGCGTCACCCCCGCGCGCCCCGTGCCCGACGGCTGGAAGAGGTTGAACAACGCCACGAGTAGCAGGGCGACGATCACCCAGAGCGCGAGATTCCGGCCGAAATTGTTCACGTGCGCTTATCCGTCTCCGTGCCGCCCGGTTTCGTCCGCGCGGCCTTCGCCATGGAACATAGGGTCGGATTGACGTCCCTTGAATGGCCGACCCGAAAACTCGCTGCCGCCACCCCCGTTGAGGCGTGGGGCAAAGGCCATTGCAAAGGGCGCGCAGGCCTCGGATGAAGGATAGTCCATGCTGGGCACCGCGGCCAGCGTGCCGTTCGCATCCCGGACGGCCGGCACAGCCCGGAGAGCCGCCGCCGGTAGCCCGCCGCGGCCCCGCAGTGCCGTTGCGGCCTGCCCCAGCGCGGCGATGGTCCAACCCTGGCGCCCCGGCCCGAGCAACCGGAACCGCCCGTCCCACACCATGCCGGGCCGGGCCTCGACCGGCCCGCCGATGCCGCCGGGATCGCGAACCACCAGCCAAACCCCGCCCGCCGCCGGCCGCAACCAGGCGCCAGCCAGCGTACCGACACCTGCGTCCCGCAGCGCCGCGGCGCGCGCCCTGGCCGGCATGAAGCCCGCGCCGCCCACCAGCGCCATCAGCCAGGCGAGCGCCGTCACCGCCACCGCATCACGCCCCAGCGCCATCGGATCGAGGCGCGCGAAGCCTTCGGGCCGCAGCTCGGCAGCCTGGGCCAGCCGGGCGGCCAGCGCCGCCTCCATGCGAAGGCGCCGCGCGGCGAAGGCCGCGGCCGCCGTGCCCAGGGCGGTCACGGCCGGCCCGGTGCCATCCGGATCGGCCAGCGCCTGGCGCAGCCGGATGCGCGCGAAGCGCGGGTCGCGATTGCTCGGATCCCGCACGGGATCGAGGCCCGCTTCGGCCACCACCGCCTCCAGCGCCGCCGCCGGCACATCGAGCAAGGGGCGCAGGATCAGCGCCGCCCCCGCATCCCGCACCGGCGCCATGGCCGAGAGCCCGGCCTCCCCACTGCCGCGCAGGGCGCGGAACAGCAGCGTCTCCGCCTGATCGCCGCGATGATGGCCCAGCAGGACCCAGGGCCGCCCCTCCGCCGCGGCCGAAGCGACCAGGGCGGCCAGCCGCGCCCCACGCGCACGCTCCTGCAGGCCAGGACCCGTTGGCAGGCCGAGCCGCAGCACCCGGACCGCGATCCCTTGCCCCGTCAGGACACGCGCGACGTCCGCCGCCTCCGCCGCGCTTTCGGGACGCAATCCGTGATCGGCGACCAGCGCCAGCGCATCGCCACACCGCCGTTCGGCCCAACGATGCGCCAGCAGGGCCAAGGCCAGGCTGTGCGGACCGCCGGAGACGCCGACCGCTACGCGCGGCACGAGGCCGAACGGCCCGAGCGGCGCCATCAGCGCGGCGAAGGCGTCGTCGGAAAGGGTCAGGCTATCCCCATGGGACGGTCGCCATTGGAGGGGCGCCGCCCCTCCAAACCGCCCCGCCAAATGACCGTGTCATTTGGAAAGCCGGCACTTGGCGTCGGGCAAGACGGTGACGGAGCACCCGCGCAACGCGCTCGGCGCATCCATGCGGATCTCGGCAACGGCGCCCAGCACCAAGTCGAGGTTTCCAAAGGCCCTTCGGCCTTTGGTGGGGGGAGCCCGAGGGGGGCGAAGCCCCTCTCGGTACCACCTTCACCGACACTGCGCCCGTCGCCGGCTTTCATCCACCCGCCGCGACAGCGCGGGCGTGAGCTGTGTGTATTCCGATCGGAGCTGATCCAGTGTGTCGCAAGCTTCCCGCCGCGCCCCGAATCCCTGGAAGGAATTGGCCAGCCCGAGCAGCGCTTCCGGCGCCCGGCCGGACCGCCGGTTGGCCTGGTAGGCGTCGTTGAAGGCAAGCGCGGCGTTCTGGTACTGCCGCCGTCCGAGCAGGGCTTCGCCCAGCAGCAGGTTCGCATCCTGGGCGCGCGGTCCGGGCCTTCCCTGAAGCACTTCGCGCGCGGCACCCTCCGCGGCGGCGTAGTCCTGCCGGCCCAGCGCCGCCTGCCCGTCCGCGATCGCGCGTTCAGCGGGTCGCGGGCCGGGATTGCTGCTGCTGGGTGCGGTTGGCTGCGGGGCCGGGGCCGGAGCGGCCGCCGGCCCCTGCGGAGGGCGGGCTGCGGCCGGCCGGCCACCCCCTCCTTCAAGCTGCTGGAGCCGGAAATCCATGTCGCCACGCAGCTTCTCGACATCCTCGCTAAGGCGCCGATTGGCGTTCTGCGCAACGTCGAGCTGGCCGCGCAGGCTGCGCACCTGCTCTTCCAGGTCGCCGACGCGGGCGAGGAGCTGCTGCAGCAGTTCCTGCGGCGCGCCGCCCCCGCCACCGCGTGACGGCGCGGGCATGGCGACGGCGCCGCCGCCGCGGCGCATCGCATCGATGTCGCGCCGCAGTTCCAGGATCTGGTTCTGCAGCGCGATCCCTTCCCGACTGTCCATCTGCGCCATGGCCGCCGGGGGGGCGAGCAGCGGCAGAGCAACGGCAGCGGCGAAGAGCGGAAGGCGTCGGGCCATGGCGCAGCGGCAGGCCCGGCACATGGCCGGGCCCGTCCCTTCTTACTGGACGACCGTGACGGCGCGGCGGTTCTGCGCCCAGGCCGCCTCGTCCGAACCCAGGGCCGCCGGGCGGTCCTTGCCGTAGGAGATGGTCGTGACGCGGGCGCCGTTCACGCCCGAGGCGACCAGCACGTCGCGCGCGGAATTCGCACGGCGCTGACCGAGGGCGAGGTTGTACTCGCGGGTACCACGCTCGTCGGTGTGGCCTTCGACCTGGACGCGGACGTCGGGGTAGCGGCCCATCCACTCGGCCTGGCGCTGCAGGACCGGGCGCTGGTCGGCGCGGACCTGCGAGCTGTCGAAGTCAAAGAAGACGCGGTCGCCGACATTGGCGACGAGGTCTTCCTGGCTGCCCGGGCGGATCGTGTTGCTGCCCTGGCCACCGGCATTGGCGTTCTGATCGGTGTTCGAGCAGGCGGCGAGAAGGGCAAGGGCAGCAACGGCGCCAAGCAGGCGGGTCGTCATCTGGGGGGTCTCCCGGTGTATGGGGTTCAACGACGAAGGATGGGGGTAAGCACCCGTCGCCCGTGCGGTCAAGCACGATGCGACGAGTTCTTGCCGCAATGCAGCAATTATTTCAGGACAACAGCGGCGACCAGGCGGGATCGGACGCGTCGGTCGGCGTGGGGACCGGCCGCTCATTGAAGCCGGCGATGTCGATCGAGGAGATGCGGGAGGAATACCCGCCACCGCGTGAATCCGTCGCCCGGCTTTCCCGGAAGAACATGAGAACGCGGCCATTCGGGGCGAAGGTCGGGCCTTCCATGGCCCAGCCCTCGGACAGGATGCGCTCGCCCGATCCGTCCGGGCGCATCACGCCGATGGCGAAGCCGCCGCGACCCATGCGGGTGAATGCGATCAGGTCGCCGCGCGGCGACCAGACCGGCGTCGCATAGCGGCCATTCCCGAAGGAGATGCGTCGGATGTTCCCGCCGCCGGCATCCATCACATAAAGCTGCTGGTCGCCGCCGCGATCCGAGTTGAACACGATCTGGCTGCCATCGGGCGAGAAGCAGGGCGAGACATCGAGTCCGCCGCCCGAGGTGAGCTGCCGCTCCCGCCCGCCGCCGAGGTCGACGATGTAGATGTTGGCGTCGCCCCCGCGCGTGGCGGACATCACCACCGACCGCCCATCGGGCGAGAAGCGCGGGGAGAGCGTCATGCCGGGGAAGTTGCCCAGCGTCTGCTGCCGGCCCGATCCGATGTCGAACAGAACGACGCGCGGCTGGCCGCGATCCTGATAGGACATGAAGGCGATGCGCTCGGCCGAGGGATGGAAGCGCGGCGTCAGTGCCGCGAACCGCCCATCGGTGAGCATGCGATGGTTCTCGCCATCCTGGTCCATGATCGCCAGGCGCCGTACGCGACGGTCGCGCGGCCCCGTTTCGGCGACATAGACGACCCGGGTGTCGAAATAGCCCTTCTCGCCCAGCAGCCGTTCATAGATCACGTCGCTGATGAGATGCGCGATGCGGCGCCAATTGGCGGCGGGCGCGGTGAAGGCGGTGCCCTGGAGCTGCTGCTCGGGCAGCACGTCCCACAGGCGGAACTCGACGCGGAGCTGCCCGCCCTGGTCGATGACACGGCCGGTCACCAGCGCCTGGGCGCCGATGACGCGCCAATCCTGGAAGCGCGGCGTCTGTGCCGCGCTTTCCGGTGTCTGGATGAAGGCCTGGCGATCGACGGGGCGGAACAGGCCGCAATTGCGCAGGTTGTTCTGGATGACGCGCGCGATGTCCCGCCCGCGGCTGTCCCCCGCGAGGTCGGGGATCGCGATCGGAATCGGATCGGTCCGCGCCCGCGTGATGTCGATGACCGCGCCCTGCGGCTGCTGGGCGTCGGCGGGCAGCGGGGTCGCGACGATGCCCGGCGCGACCAGTCCGGCACCGGCGCCGATCAGCACGCGGCGGCGGGTGAAGGCGAAGGAAGGGTTCATCGGACGAGGCCCCTGGGATTGAAGCGGAAGATGGATGCCATGACCGTCTGGTACTTGCTCGCGGGGATACGCAGAGGGTTGCACTGTGGCGACATGAGGGCGCGGCGCGCGGATTCATAGACCGAGCGCGCGCGCGGATCGGATGGCGGGGACGAAGCGGGCACGACGTTGCGAACGACGCCCTGCGCGTCGAGTTGCACGCGCAGCTCCACCACGATGCTCTCGATCCCCAGCATGCCGCTGTCCACGTTCCAGCATTCCGAGATCTGCTCAGCGAGGCCGCGGATCTCGCCCTGGGTCAGCGCGGCAGTGCCGGTCGGGCTGCCGCCGCCCTGCTGCGGACGGCCGGACGGGTTCGGCCGGGCCGTCGGCGCACGGTCCTGCTGCTGGGTCGTGCGCAGCCGTTCGAGCGTGTTCAGCACGGATTGGCTGCGGTCCTGCGGCCGCGCCACGGGCGGCGTCTGCCCCGTGCCCGCCTGCTGGGAGGGTTCAGGCGGCGGCGGCACCGGGCTCGGGGGCAGCGGTAGCGGGTTCGGCCGGGGCGTCTGCTGGGCCTGCTGCGGCTGCGGCGGGCTGGGCGTCGGCGGCGTCGGCTGCTGCTGCTGGCGCGGCGTCGGGATCGGCTCCGGCGAGGGCGCGGGCGGCGGGGCCGGCGGCGTCGGCTGCGCCTGCTGCTGGGAGGGCGGCGTCGGCGCCGTCGCCGGGGCGGGCGGCGGCGGGGGCGGGGGCGGCGGGGGTTCGGGCGGCGCGTTGCGCGGCGGCTCCGGCGCCGGGGGTTCCGGCGTCGGGGGCTCGGGCGTCGCCTCCGGCGAGGGCGGGGCCGGGATCGGACGCGGCACGTCGGCCTGGGCGAGCTGCGCCGGCCCCGGCATGACGAGCTCGACCGCGATGCCCTGCTCCTCCGGCTCGGGGATCGGGCGCGCGAGCATGAACAGCATGCCGATCCCGAGGATCAGCACATGCATGCCCGCCGAGACGATCGCCCAGCGGTTCAGGTCCATCCTTGCGGTCCAGGAGGGCATGCCCACCCTTCCGCTCCCTTCCCTCAGTTGCGCGACTGCGCGCCGGGGCGGCCAGCCGGACGCGCCGGGGCCTGCCGCGGCGGGTTCGCGCCACTTTGCGGGGCCGCACCGCCGGGCTGTTCGGCGAGCAGCGCAACGCGGGTGAAGCCGGCGGCGGCGATGGTGCCCATCACCTCCATCACCTTGCCGTAGGAGATGGCGCGGTCGCCGCGCACGAAGATGCGCCGTTCCGGCGCGCCCTGCGGCTGGTTGGCCATGATCGCCTGCAGGCGCGGCACCAAGTCTTCCTGCGGGACCTCGGTCTCCTGCAGGAAGATGCGGCCCTGCGGGTCGACCGAAATGGTCAGCGGCTCGGTTTCCTGGTTCAGCGGCGTCGCGGCGGTGCGCGGCAGGTCGACGGGCACGCCCACGGTCATCAGCGGCGCGGCGACCATGAAGATGATCAGCAGCACCAGCATGACGTCGACGAGCGGCGTGACGTTGATTTCCGCCATCGGGCGGTAGCGCCGGCCATTGCCGTTGCGCCCGCCGATCATGGACCCGGCCATGGCGCTTACTCCGCGGCCGTCGCGGCCGGCGCGGCCTTGTCATTCGCCGCCGCCTCGGTCTGGCGGGAGAGGATGGCGGCGAATTCGGTCGCGAAGGATTCCATCCGCCCGGCGAGGCGGGCGAGGTCGGTCGAGATCTTGTTGTAGGCGAGCACCGCCGGGATGGCGGCGACCAGGCCGATCGCGGTCGCGAACAGCGCTTCCGCGATGCCCGGCGCGACCACGGCGAGGTTGGTGTTCTGCATCCCCGCGATGGCCGCGAAGGAGTTCATGATGCCCCAGACCGTGCCGAACAGGCCGATGAAGGGCGCGACGGAACCGACCGAGGCCAGGAACACCATCCAGCGTTCCAGCCGTTCCATCTCGCGACCGATCGTCACGCCCATGGCGCGCTCGACGCGTTCCTTGGCACCACCGAGCAGCGCGCCGTTGCCGGCCGACCGGCGCCATTCGCGCATCGCCGCGCCGAAGACGGCGGCGAGCGGATGGGTCGGCTCCTCGCCTTCCTTGGCATAGAGGTCGTCGAGACTGCCGCCCGACCAGAAGCGGTCCTCGAAGGCATCGGCCGCCTTGTTGGCACGGCGGATCGAGGTGACCTTGTCGAAGACGATCGCCCAGACCCAGATGCTGGCGAAGAGCAGGCCGATCATGACGGTCTTCACGATCCAGTCGGCCTGGAGGAAGAGGCCCCAGAGCGACAAGTCGTGCGCTGCCTGTCCCAGCGCCTGAGCGGTCACACCGTCCACGCTCAATCTCCTTTCCCGCCCCGCCCGGGGCTTGTGCGGCCTTCGCCGCCTGCAACACGATCCGCGGCGATCAGCCGGTCGCCTCGGGTACAACGAGATCCCGCAGCACCGTCCGCCACGGTTCGGGCAGAGGCACGGGTTTCAGGCTTTCCTGCCCCACGCAGACCAGGCCGATCTTCAGCCCCGCCAGTTTCTCCCCCGGCGCGCCGGTATCCCCGGCGACCGCGCGGACGGTCTGGCTGACAAGGATCTGCGCACCGGTCACCCGCCGGATCACGCTTTCGATCACCACCAGGTCATCCAGGCGGGCGGGCCGCCAATACTCCACTTCGACGCGCCGCACCACCAGCAACGCATTGTGACGTTCCATCATAAATTGGTGCGGCAAACCTATGGCACGCAAGGATTCGGTTCGTGCCCGTTCCGCCCAGGCCAGATATCGGGCGTGATAGGCCACCCCGCCGGCGTCGGTATCCTCGAAATACACCCTTAGGTTGTACCGATGAATCTTGTCTGTCGTTTCTGGTTCAGGCGACGTCACGACTCCGAATCCCGCAACAGATCGAGTTGCGCGGCCAGCGCCGCCGGCGGCGTCAGGCCGAGATGCCGCCAGCCCCGATCCCCCAGCATCCGCCCGCGCGGGGTCCGCAGCACCAGGCCTTCCTGGATCAGATATGGCTCCACCACTTCTTCCAGCGTGTCGCGACCCTCGGCCAGCGCCGCAGCCAGGGTCTCGATCCCGACCGGCCCGCCGCCATGGTGTTCCGCGATGCGCCGCAGGTAGCGCCGGTCCATGGCGTCGAGGCCGAGCGCATCGACTTCCAACCGTTGCAGGGCCGCATCGGCCATGGCGCGGTCGGCGATGCGCTTCTCGACCATCGCGAAGTCGCGCACCCGGCGCAGCAGGCGGCCGGCGATGCGCGGCGTGCCGCGGGAACGCTTCGCGATTTCCATCGCGCCATCGTCCGACAGGTCGAAATTCAACTTCCGCGCGCCGCGCGTGACGATGCCGTGCAGTTCCTCGGGCGTGTAGAACACCAGCCGCAGCGGGATCCCGAAACGGTCGCGCAGCGGCGTGGCCAGCAGCCCCGCCCGCGTCGTCGCGCCGATCAGCGTGAAGGGCGGGATGTCGATGCGCACCGTGCGCGCCGCCGGGCCCTCCCCGATGATCAGGTCGAGGACGAAATCCTCCATCGCCGGATAGAGCGTTTCCTCGATCGCGGGCTGGAGGCGGTGGATCTCGTCGATGAACAGCACGTCGCGCGGCTGGAGGTTGGTCAGGATCGCGGCGAGGTCCCCCGACCGCTGCAGCACCGGCCCAGAGGTTGCCCGGAACCCCACGCCCAGTTCCCGCGCCACGATCTGCGCCAGCGTCGTCTTGCCCAGCCCCGGCGGGCCGTGGAACAGCACGTGGTCCATCGGCTCCCCGCGGCCCTTCGCGGCGGCGATGAAGACCGTGAGGTTCTCGCGCAGCGATTGCTGGCCGGTGAAGTCGGCGATGGTCTGCGGACGCAGCGCATGTTCGCCGTAATCGTCTTCTTGCCTTTCCGGGGAGGTCAGGCGCTCGTCGCTCACCGCGCCATCTCCTTCAGCCCGTCGCGGATCAGCGCATCGAGGCTCGCACCCTCACCCAGCCGCTTCGCCACGCGCGCGATCGCCGCCGCGGCCTGCGGCTGCTTCCAGCCGAGATTGACGAGGGCGGAGATCGCATCCGCCTCCGCGCCCTGTTCCGGCGCGGCGGCGGGCAGCGCGCCCTCGCCATCGGCCTCGGGCGTCGCGCGGCCGACGGCCCATTTCTGCATCGCCGGCTCATCGACGATACGGTTCGCCGTCGCGGCGCCGAGGCCCTTCACCTCGGACAGGCGCTTGCGCTCCTTGCCCGCGATGGCACGCGCCAGGCCATCCGGCGTCAGCGAGGACAGCACGATCAGCGCCTTCTGCGGGCCGACCGTCTTCACCTCGATCAGGGCCCGGAAGGCCTCGCGCTCGTTGGCATCGGCGAAGCCATAGAGCGCGATGGCATCCTGGCTGACACGGGTTTCCACCAGCACGCGCTGGACGCCGTCCTTGCCCGCCAGGGCGTCGAGCGTCTTGCGGGAACAGGCGAGGAGATAGCCGACGCCGTTCACGTCGAAGACGCAGCCGCCGTCATGGGTGGATTCCATGCGGCCCTTGAGGGCACCGATCATGCCGGCTGGTATCCCCGCGCCAGCGCCTGGCGGGAATGCCGGTGATGCGCATGGCAGATCGCCACGGCGAGCGCATCAGCCGCATCCGCCCGCTTGAAGGTCACGCCCGGCAGCAGGTGCTTCACCATCGCCTGCACCTGTTCCTTCGCCGCATGCCCGTTGCCCACCACCGCGCGCTTCACTTCCATCGCGCCGTATTGCGCGACCGCCAGCCCCGCGAGCGCCGGCGCCAGCACCACCACTCCGCGCGCCTGCCCCAGCTTCAACGCGGAATCCGGGTTGCGCGCGACATAGGTGTTCTCGACCGCCGCCTCATCCGGCGCATGCTGGTCGATCATGGCGGCGAGGCCGCGATGCAGGGCGAGCAGCCGGTCCGGCAGGTCCTCGGCCGCGGAGGTGGAGACCACCCCTTCGGCCAGGAACCGCAACCGGAACCCGTCATGTTCGATCAGCCCCCAGCCCGTGTGCTGGAGGCCGGGGTCGAGGCCCAGGATGCGAATCGTCCGGCGCGCCATGGCGCGAGGTTCTATCAGAACCACGCCCCTCCCGCGCTCCCGTCAGGCCGGATCCACCAGATGAGGCCGGCCGCCGCGGCGACCCAAAGGCCGATGATGACGGCGGCCCCCGCCCAACTGACCGGCCGGCCCATGGCCGTATTCGCCCGTTCCCGGCATTCCATCATCACCGCCGGCGGCACCAGCCGGATCGCGACCAGGAGCCCGAGCGGCACCAGGATCGCGTCGTCGAGATAGCCGAGCAGCGGCACGACATCCGGGATGAGGTCGATCGGCGAAAGCGCATAGGCCGCGACGGCAATGGCGAGCGCCCGCCCATACCACGGCGTGCGCGGGTCGCGCGCGGCGAGCCAAAGCGCCAGGACATCGCGCTTGATCGCGCGCGCCCAGCCCTTCAGCCGCGCCAGCACCCCCGGCTCACGCCGCCGAAAGCCGTTCCGCTGCCGCCTCGTCCACCTCGAAATTGGCATAGACGTTCTGGACGTCGTCATTGTCGTCCAGCGCGTCGACCAGCTTCAGCACCTCGCGCGCCTTCTCCTCATCGAGGTCGATGGTGGTCGACGGCCACCATTCGAGCTTGGCGGCCTCGGCCTGGCCGAACTTCGCTTCCAGCGCGTCGCGCACCGCGGCGAAATCCTCGACCGAGCAGGACACCTCATGCCCTTCCTCGTCGGATTCCACATCCTCCGCGCCGGCCTCGATGGCCGCTTCCAGCATGGCGTCGGCAGTGGCGGTCTCGGGCTTGTAGCGCAGCACGCCCTTGCGCTCGAACTGGAAGGCGACCGAGTTGGTCTCGCCCAGCGCGCCGCCATTCTTGTTGAAGATCGACCGCAGGTCGCCGCCGGTGCGGTTGCGGTTGTCCGTCAGCGCCTCGACGATGATGGCGACGCCATTGGGGCCATAGCCCTCATAGCGCACCTCCTCGTAATCCTCGCCCTGGCCGGCCGTGCTGGCGCGCTTGATGGCGCGGTCGATGGTGTCGCGCGTCATGTTCGCCACCAGCGCGGCCTTCACGGCGGCGCGCAGGCGCGGGTTCATCGCCGGGTCGGGCATGCCCGTCTTGGCGGAAACGGTGATTTCGCGGATCAGCTTGCCGAAGGCCTGGGCGCGCTTGGCCCCCTGGGTCGCCTTGCGGTGCATGACGTTCTTCGCGTGCGAGTGGCCGGCCATGCGCCTCCCCCCCTATCTCGATAGTCCGGTGTCGATGGAATGGCGGGGCTTTTACCGGCCCCGCCCACCCAGGGGCAAGCGCCGGGCTGGCGCGGGGCGCCCGGATCGGGCCAGACTGCGCCCATGGACACGCAGCTCCCCGCCGATCCCTTCGCCGTCACCACCGAGGCGCAGCTCCGCGAACTCTATGCCGAGCCGCACGAACTCGCCGTGAAGAAGGTGTCGCCCCGGATCGAGGCGACCGCCCGCGCCTGGATCGCCGCCTCCCCCTTCTGCATCCTGTCCACCGTGGGCAGCCGCGGCGTGCATGCGACGCCGCGCGGCGATGCGCCGGGCTTCGTCGCGGTGGAACCGGACGGCACGCTCCTCATCCCGGACCGGCGGGGGAACAACCGGCTCGACGCGCTGCGCGACATCCTCGAGGACGATCGCGTCTCCGTCATCTTCTTCGTCCCCGGCGCATCCGAAGTCCTGCGCGTGCACGGCACGGCGCGGATCAGCGCCGATCCGGCGCTGACGGCCCGTTTCGTCGAACGCGGCAAGGCGCCGACCACCGTGCTGGTCGTGACGGTGCATGACCTGTTCATGCAATGCGCAAAGTCGATCATGCGATCCCGCCTGTGGGACGGGAAGAAGCGGCCGGAGGGCCTGCCCTCCATGGGCCAGCTCATCGCCTCCCAAAGCGGGCGCGACCTCGACACCGTGGCCTATGACCGCGAGGCCCCGGCGCGCCTCGAACAGACCATGTACTGAAGGGGGCCTTCCCGCCCCTTGCGGTCCGGGTGGGCAAGACCACCTGCGGCTGGCGCCGTCCTTGCACGGCCCCCGGGGCGCGACGGCCCACTCCCCTTCGATTGGATTTTTCATGCCGGCCTGGCTACCGCTGCTGCTCGGCTTCCTGACCGCGGTCGGGCCGATTTCCACCGACATGTACCTGCCCGCCTTTCCGGCAATCGAGGTGGAACTGGGCACCGCCCGAGGCAGCGTGGAGATCACGCTCGCCACCTGGTTCGTCGGGCTGGCGGTGGGGCAGCTCGTCCAGGGGACCCTCGCCGACCGTCTGGGGCGGCGGGCCCCGCTGCTGGTGGGCACGGCCGTCTACACCGTTGCGTCGATCGGCTGCGCGCTCGCCACGGACATGGTGGCGCTGGCCACCTGGCGCTGCATCGCGGCCTTCGGCGGGGCGGCCAGCGCCGTCATCCCCCGCGCCATCGTGCGTGACCTGGCGGAGGGGCTTGCCGCCGCCCGGCTGATGTCGAAGCTGATGCTGGTGATGGGTGCGGCGCCGATCCTGGCACCCAGCCTCGGCGGGCTGCTGCTCGGGGCGGGCGGCTGGCGGTCGATCTTCTGGTTCTCGGCGGCCTATGGCGGGCTGTCCTGCCTGCTCGCCTGGCGGCTGCTGCCGGAAACCCTGCCGCCGGACCGCCGCGCACGGCGGTCCTTCGTCGCGCTGCTCGCGGATTTCGTGCAGATCGCGCGTGAGCGCAGCTTCCTGACCAACGCGCTGATGGGGGCGGCGACCATGTTCTCGGTCTTCGTCTTCATCTCCGGCGCGCCGGGCATCTACATCGAGTATTTCGGCCTCTCGCCCACCGCCTTCGGGGTACTCTTCGCCATCAGCGCGACGGGCTTCATCGGGGCGTCGCAGTTCAACCCGTGGCTCCTCCAGCGCCTGGGAGGGCGCGTGCCGATGTTCGCCGTCCGGCTGGCGGGGGTCGCGGTCATCCTGCTGACTGCCGCGGCGCTGAGCGGCGTCGGCGGACTGATGGGGATCTTCATCCCCGCTGCGATCGCGCTGGCCTGCACGGGCCTGGTCTTTCCGAACGCGGCCGTGGGCGCACTGGCACGGCATCCGGCGCGGGCAGGCAGCGCCTCGGCCCTGCTCGGGACGCTGCAGTTCAGTTGCGCGGCCCTGGGCAGCGCGCTGGTCGGCGCGCTGGCGGATGGAACGCCCCGGCCGATGGCATTGCTGATGATCGTGGGCGCGGCGGCCGCCATCACCGCAGAGGCGGCGCGCCCGCGCTGACGGGGCTGCTTCGGCTACGGAGTTGGAGGGGCTTTGCCCCTCCAAGCCACCCCAGCAAAGGCCGAAAGGCCTTTGCAAACCTCCACCTGGCGTTGGGCACCACGGGCAGAATGCGCGTCGAAACCCGCTCCCGCGCCCGCAAGGCGTTTCGAGGGAACCATATGGTCGACTCGCCCGGCGCCAGGTGTCTGCGGTTCAGATGCTCCAAGCATCAGTGGCACCCATTGATGGCAGGGTGAGGCTTGGAGAAGGGCAGAGCGCCCATCCATTTTGCCGTCCACGCCAACAGCGGCGGCTCTCCTACTCCCACAGCAGACGTGTCGAGATTATCGGCAGGGCCTTTGCAGGCCATCATCCGGCGTTGGGCGAAGCGGCCAAGCTGCCGCGCCTGAGCGCACGCGGTGCTCCACGCCCTTCGTCCTACCGACGATCCTGGCGCCCGATGATGGAGGGCAGTGCCGCGCGCGGCCTGCCCCTCCTCGTTATTCCGCTGCCGCGCGCCGGCGGGAGCGGCACCAGAAATGCCGCGCCACGAAGAACACGAAGGCCGTTCCCGCGATGATGCAGATCGCCCAGAACAGCCGCTCCACGCCCAGCCAGGCGCCGAGGAACCATCCGGCGGCGACGAAGCTGCCGGCCCAGATGCCCGCCGCGAAGAAGTTGAGGATCGCGAAGCGCAGCCAGCTATAGCCCGCCAGCCCGCAGACCACCGAGGCGACATTGCGGATGCCGTAGAGGAAGCGGAAGGTCAGGATGAACAGCGTGCCGTACTGTTCGAGCAGCCGCGTTGCCGCTTCCACCCGCGGCCGGCTCTTCGGGAAGCGGCGCAGGATGGCCGGCCCGTAGCGACGCCCCAGATAGAACCAGGTCTGGTCGCCCAGATAGGAGCCGAACCACACCGCTCCCAGCAGGATCCATGGGTCGACGAGCCCCACCGTGGCCCCGATGGCCGAGGCAGCAAGGACGAAGGTTTCCCCTTCGAAAAATGCCCAGAGCGCGGCGCCCACATAGGCAAGCGCGCCCCAATCGGCCCAGAATTCGGCCAAGAGGAAGCCCCCGTGTTTCTTGCCGCCAGAATGCCCGCAACCTTGCCGCATGGGAATGGCGAACAGGTAAAGCCGATGCAGGCCCAACAGCACATCCGCTGCGCCGAGCCTGGCGGCCTGTAGCACGGCGCATCCCGGAAGACGAATGCGGCGGATCGGCAAGCCGCATGGCCCATGAGCGCCGGCATCCTCGTGCTGCGACGGGACACGCCATGGTTGTCCGCGTGCGCTTATCCTCCCGCGGGATCGGTGCCGCGGCACCAGCGTTCCGCGCCGCTGCCCGTGCGCCATGCTGGCCTCTGCCGGGGAAAAGCCGGATGATCGCGAACGGCAGCCGGCTGGCCGCCGCAGCTTACGGAGTGGAAGAGGGAGACCGCATGAGCGACCTCGCGAACAAGATCACCAGCCAGATCCCGCTGAAGGAACCCGCCTGGCTCAAGGAGTTCAAGGCCTTCATCATGCGCGGCAACGTCATCGACCTCGCCGTGGGCGTGGTGATCGGTGCCGCCTTCACCGCCATCGTCTCCTCGGTGGTCGAGGATCTGATCAACCCCATCGTCGGCATCCTGATGGGCGGGATCGACTTCTCGAACCTCTTCATCGTGCTGTTCGGCGAACGTCGTGCCTCGCTGGAGGCGACGCGCCAGGGCGGTGCCTCGGTCATCGCGATCGGGTCCTTCCTGAACGCGGTGATCAAGTTCCTGATCGTTGGCTTCGCGGTGTTCTGGCTGGTGAAGATCCTGTCCAAGCTGCAGGCGTCGCAGGCGGTGGAGAAGGCAACCGCCAAGCCCGCACCGACGGCGACCGAGACATTGCTGACCGAGATCCGCGACGAGCTGAAGGCGCAGCGTGGCGCCACGCCGCCGGCCGGGTGACACAGGACTAGAGACCGGAGTGGAGCTTTGCCTCCCTCCGGTCCTTTCGCCACCAAGGGCCGAAAGGCCTCCCTGATGACCCCGATCGTTCCGCTGACAGGAACCGGGGAGGCGCCGCCCCTCCGGACCTCTCCGTCAGGCCACAGTGTGGCCTGGACCGCCGGCACTTGGCGCCGAGCGCAACCGCCATGTTGCCCCTGCCAAGGAGCAACCTTGTGCAGGAGCCGGTCCCGGTCAGCAAATCCGACCGTGATACGCGGCGCCAGTTATTGGTTTGCAAAGACCCTTCGGCCTTTGCTGGGGTGGGGTTCGGGAAGGGGCAAAGCCCCACCACCCCGATGCCACAGCCACGCGGTCCTGCCGCCCCTACCCCCCCAACCTCAGCGCCCCCGCCCCCACCAGCGCAGCGAGCCGCGCCGCCACCGCCACCTCCGCCGTCGGGTCCAGCCCCAGCGCCGCCAGGATGGCGCGAGCCAGTTCCGCCTCGGTCAGGCTGCCGCGCCGCGCCAGCAGGGCCTCGGCCGTTGCCGCGATCTCGGCCGGCGGCACGGCGGCGGCGCGGCGCAGATGGGCCGCCGCCATCCGCCGGTCACGCGGCGCCACCGGCGCGCCCGACACCGCCAGGAAGCCCGCCGCCTCGGTCACGCCATGCTGCGTCCGCGCGATGCCGGTCGCCTGGCGGATCGCTTCCTTCTCCTTCGCGGTCAGTGAATCCCGCCCAGCACACAGGCGCAGGCGTTCAGCCAGGCTGTCCGCGCTGATCGGCGCTTCCACCCGCACCACCTCGGCGATGGTCGCGGCCAGCGTCGCCGCCGTCAGCGTGTCGAGCGGACCCTGGGCGAGTTCCGGCGCCGCTTCCCGATAGGGCTCCGCGATACCCGGATCGGGCGGCGGCGCGGGAGCCACCGGCTCCGGCGCGGCTTCCGGCGTGGCGCCAAGCGCGCTCCTCACCTTCGCCGCCTCGGCTTCGGGCCGCGCATACCAGGCGAGCGACCAGGCGCGGGCGAGCTTCCAGCCCATCATCTCGAGCGCCGCCGGCCGGCCTCGCTCGCGGTCGCGGGCGCAGCGCAGCGCGGCCCAATCCCCCGCATCGGCCTCGATGCCGAGCTCATAGCCTTGCTCCCCGCGCGCCGCGACATCGAGGAACAGGCCCGCCAGCCCGACATGCGGCACGGGTTCCCTGCCCGCCTCGCGCACGGCTTCGGCGATGGCCTCGCCGATCGCGCTGCCGGGCGCGGCCCCACCGCCGCGCGGCGCCGCGGCCGGCCCGGCCGCGAAGGCCAGGAAGGTCTTCAGCGCCGCCACACCGCGCCCCGAGGCGCGTTCGAGGTCGATATCGTCCGCCCCGATGCCGGAGAAGACGATGCAGCGCTTCTTCGCCCGGGTGATCAGCACGTTCAGCCGGCGCTCGCCGCCCTCGGCGGATAGCGGGCCGAAGCGCATGGCGACCTTGCCGTCCTTCCCGCGCCCATAACCGACCGAGATCATGATCGCGTCGCGCTCGTCGCCCTGCACGTTCTCGAGGTTCTTCACGAAGAAGGGCTCGTCCTCATGCCCGGTGAAGAAGGCCTCGGCGGAAGGATCGGCGCGCCGCGCCGCCTCGATCGCATCGAGGATCGCGTCGCGCTGGCGGATGGAAAACGCCGCGACACCGAGCGTATCGCCCGGCGTCTCCTTCGCATGCGTCATCACGGCCTCGGCGACGGCGGCGGCCTCAGCGCGGTTCACGCCCTCCCCCGTCTCCCAGGCCCCGTCGACGCGCCGCAGCGACAGGCCGAGCAACGCGGTCCGCGGCCGCGGGGACGGCAGCACCAGCAGCCGGTTCTCGTAGAACTCGGCGTTGCTGGTGGCGATCAGGCTCTCGTGCCGCGAACGGTAGTGCCAGCGCAGCATCGCGGACGGCACGCCGCGCGCATTGCACAGGCCGAGGATGGATTCCACGTCGCGCGCGGCCACCGTCTCGGGCGCGTCCTCCGGCGGGGTGTCGTCCTCCTCGCCGGTCATGCGCTGGAAGAAGCGCGTCGGCGGCATCTGCCGGTCGTCGCCCACCACCACCACCTGGCGGCAGCGTGCGATGGCCCCCAGCGCATCGACGGGCTCCACCTGCGATGCCTCGTCCATCACCATCAGGTCGAAGGTCAGGCCCGGCCGCAGCCCATGCGGCGGCGCGAGGAACTGAGCGACCGAAAGCGGGGACATCATGAAGATCGGCTTCGCCGCCTGGATCGCGGGGGCTGCGCGCAGCAGCAACTCGCGCACGGGCAGGTGGCCCCGCTTCTTCTCCATCTCGCCGCGGATGACGGTCATGCCGGGCATGCCGTCGCGCACCTGCTTCACACGGTCCGCATGGGTGCGCGCGGCCTCCGCGCGGGTCAGCGCGATGCGCGCCCGGTCGGCTTCGCGGAATTCCGTGACCAGGCGGTCGTAGCCGGCGGCATCGAAGGCGGCGAGATCAGGGTGCTGCACCGCCGCGGCCCGCAGGAGGGATTCATGCAGCGCATAGGCAAAGGCGTCCTCGGCCTGATCCGGGGACAGGCGGCCATCCTGCAGCCGCGCCACCACCGGGCCGAGACCCTGGGATTGCGCCAATGCGCGCCGCCAGCCCTGCCAGGGCGGCAGCGCCTCCGGATGCCCGGCCCAGTCTCCGAGCCGTTCGGCCAGCGCCGCGAAGGGCGGATCGGCGGTGCCGAACGCCGCAACGGGATCGAGGCCCGTCGCCTGCTGCACCTCCGCCCAGGCCGCCGCGGCGGCTTCCAGCAGCGCCGCATCGCCCGCTGGCGCATCGGCGGCGAGCGCCGCCGCCGCCTCCGGCCCATGCTTCTGCCGCCACAGGATCAGCGCGGACATGGCGGAGGGATCGGTGTCCTCCCCGCGCCACAGGCTGCCGAAGGCGGCCGAGCCCAGCGCCTGGCCGCTGCGCACCCGGGCCTGCGCTTCCTGCCCCGCGATCGCGGCATCGAGCGCGGCGAGCGGATCGGCGCCATCGCGCGCCACGCGGGCCGCGACTTCCTGCGCCGCGCGCCGCGCCGAATTCAGGAAGCCGAAGAAGCCGCTCGAGGAAGCCAGCATAGCGCGCGCCTCGGCCAGCCCCGGCACCTCCAGCGCACCGGGCTTCAGCCGCGCATCGCGCTTCGCGATGGCAAGCCGCGCCACCGCCTCGGTCAGCGCGACCAGCGGCGCCGGGTCGGCCCGCCAGGCGGCGCTGCCCATCGCGGCCTTGTCGTGCGGCGGCGCCTCACGCAACGCCGCCGCGGCGCGCAGCCGGGATGCGACGGCCGCCGGCCCCGCACTGCCGCCCGCCGAGGCCCCGGCCGCGGCGAAGGCGCGGATCCAGCCCGGCAGGCGCGCCATCAGCCGCTCCGCATCGGCCGGGCCGATATCCACCGTCACGCCGCGCCAGGGGTTGTGCGCGCCATCCGCCTCCACCGCCCGCGCCGCGAGATCGCGCAGCGCATCGCGCTTCGCCGCGATGGTGGCCCCGTCCCAGGTCGCCGCATCCAGCGTGAAGTCGGGCACCGGCACCCCGCGCCGGCGCAGCCCAACCAGCACGCCGATCACCTGGTGCAGCGGCATCCCCGACGCCGCCGCCGGCCCGCGCATCGCGGCCGCGTGGCGATTGAGCCGCCCGCGCAGCGTCGCGAGGCGATCGATCACCGCATCCCGGTTCGGCCTGGGCGGCGGCGGCAGGGCGAGGCTCGCACGCAACTCGTCCATCACCGCGCGCTTCGACTGCTTCTCGGAATGCAATTCCAGGCATGCCGCGCCGAGGCCGATCTGTTCGAGCCGCCGCTTCACCACCTCCAGCGCGGCGAGCTTTTCCGCGACGAACAGCACCGACCGCCCGTCCAGCACCGCCTGGGCCAGGATGGTCGCGATGGTCTGCGACTTGCCCGTTCCCGGCGGTCCCTGGATCACGACATGCCCGCCGCGCCGCACCGCTTCCGCCGCCAGCGCCTGCGACCCGTCCATGTCCATGACGTGGTCGAGGCGCTCGACGGGAATGGTCTCATCCACATCTGCGTCGTCGGGGAAGGTGGGCGGGGCGGAAAGCGCCTCGCCGCCCACCAGCGCGCGCACCAGCGGATGATCGCCAAGGCCGGGATTTTCCTCTGGACCCAGGTCCCGCCACATCAGGAACTTCGCGAAGCTGAACAGGCCGAGCGCCAGCGCGTCGGGGTCCACCGACCATTCGGGGCGGTCCTTCACCGCGCCGCCGACCGCCTCGGCCCAGGCGGTGGGGTTGTAGGCGGCCTCGTCGAACTCGGGCAGCGCGGTGTTGAAGTTGACCTTCAGCATCTCGCGCAGGGACAGGTTCTCCGCGACCTCGTTCGTGCCCGCGCGCAGCCGGAAGGTCTGCGACACGCCCTCCCGTTCCAGCGTTACCGGCAGCAGGGCGAGCGGCGCGCGGCGCTCGGTCTCGGGCGTGCCGGGATCGCGCCAGGCCAGCGTCCCGAGCGCGAGGTAGAGCGTCGGCACGCCCGTCTCCTCGCGCGCCGTGCGCGCATCCGTCATGAGGTCGCGCAGCCGGCGGGCGAGATCGGCGGGCGGGAGCTGCACGCGCAGCAGGTCGTCGCGCTGATGTTCCTCGCGCGTTGCCTTGCCGTCGGCCCTCGACACGCCTTCCGCCTTGGCGGCGGCCTTGCTGGTGCGACGGCGGCGCGGCTTCGGCGTCTCGCCTTCCGCCGGCGGCTCCTGGGCTTCCTCGCCGGCCGCCTCGAAGCCGAAGGCGCGGCCGGCGCCGAGCGCCGCGACCACGAAATCCGCATCCTCGTCGTCGAGGATGATCACCCCGCGCGAACGCCCCGGCCGCGGCAGCGAGAGCAGCCGGTTGCGCGTGGACAGGTCGAGCAGCGCGCGCCGCGCCTGTTCGAGGGCCTGGCGAAGATCAGTCATGGCATCCCCATACCGCGCCCGGAACCCGTTTGAGAATGCCGGCGCCGGCCCGCACGCTCAGTGATCCGCCGCGCCGAGCAGGCGGCGCAGGCGCAGTTCCTCCAGGTCCAGCTCATCCGTCAGCCGGGCCATCAGTTCCTCGTCCAGCCCGTCCTCGGTGCGGTGGCGCAGCAGGCGGTCGCGCCCGGCGCGCAGCGCCGCCAGCCGGTGCTCCAGCCGCGCGGAACGCTCCGCCGCGATGGCGCCCTGGTTCACGCCGTCCAGCAGCCGGACCCGGTCCCGGTACTCCGGCAGCAGGTCCTGCGCGATGGCGCCGGAGAGCACGTCGTCCGCCCGCCGTTCCATCTCGCGCAGCGAGGCGTGGGCGATCAGGGTACGCGCGGCCGCTTCCTCCACCGACATGCTGGCCCGGCGCGGCTCCTCCACGCCCAGGCGCCGGATCACCCATTCGAGCGAGGTCCCCTGGACCACTAGCGTCGCGAGAATCGCGCAGAAGGATAGGAAGACGAGCAGGTCGCGTTCCGGGAAGGTCACCGGCAGCGCGAGCGCCGCGGCGAGCGAGACCACGCCCCGCATCCCCGCCCAGGACAGCACCGTGATGTGCCCCCAGGGCGGCATCGGGTCGTAGCGCCGGATCGAGGGGATCTGGCGCGGCAGCCAGCTCACCGGAAACAGCCAGACGAAGCGCGAGACGATCAGCGTCAGCGACACCGCCACCGCAAGCATGGTCAGGTGCCAGCCGGGATATTCGTGCAGCCGGTCCAGGATGCCGTTGAGCTGCAAGCCGATGAGGATGAAGACGAGGCTGTTCAGCACGAATTCGATGAAGGCCCAGATGGCGCGGGACTCGCTGCGCGTGCGTGCCGAGAAGCGATGCGAGGCGCGGGCGAAGACGAAGCCCGTCGTCACCACGGCGATGACGCCCGACAGGTGCAGCGCCTCGGCCCCGAAGAAGGCGGCGAAGCAGGCGATGAAGGACACCGCGGTTTCGAGGAGGCTGTCCTGGAGCCGGCTGCCCGCCCAGATCGTCACCCGCCCGATCACCCAGCCGATGGCCGCGCCGCCGACCGAAACGACGACGAAAGTCACCCCGGCCTCGGACCAGGAGAAGGTGCCCGCCATCGTCGCCGCCACCGCGAAGCGGTAGAGCACGAGGGAGGTGGCGTCGTTGATCAGGCTCTCGCCTTCCAGCACGGTGACGATGCGCCGCGGCAGGTGCAGCTTCTGCAGCACGGCGGCCGCCGCCACCGCATCCGGGGGGGCGACGATGGCCCCAAGCGCGATCGCCGCCGCCCAGGGAAAGCCCGGGATCAGCAGCTTCATCACCGCGCCGACGCAGAAGGCGGTGAACAGCACCGCGCCCACCGCCAGCAGCAGGATCGGCCGCAGGCTGCCCTTGAAGGCCGCCCAGTCGGTGCGGATGGCGCTGACCTGCAGCAGCGGCGGCAGGAAGAAGGCCATGGCGAATTGCGGGTCGAGCTCGACCTCCGGCATGCCGGGGATGAAGGCGATCGCGATGCCGCCCAGCACCAGCACGACCGGATAGGGCAGCCGCGCCCGGCGCGCGACGAGCGCGAAGACGACGCAGGCCGTCATCAGCGCCAGGAGGACATGGAGGATCGACATCGCGGCGAAACTGCCAAGCCGCGCGCGGCCTGGGAAGCCGCCCTTGGGTTCCGGTCTCCGGCTTCCCATTTTGGGAGGCATGTTGGATACCCCCCTCCCCCTTTCCGACGACCCCCTGCTTGATGCCTATTCCCGCACCGTCACCGCCGCCGTGGCGCGCGTGGGGCCAGCCGTGGTGCATGTCGCCGCTCGCCGCGACAATCACGGCGGCACCGGCTCCGGCGTCGTCATCTCCCCCGATGGGCTGGTGCTGACCAATGCCCATGTCGTCGCCGGCGCCACGGCCCTCGAGGCCATGGCGCCCGACGGGCGCCGCTTCCCTGTCCGGCTGCTCGGCCTGGACCACGCCACGGACATCGCGGTGCTCCGCGCCGAGGCGCAGGGCCCCTTGCCGGCTGCCGAGCTCGGCAGTTCCGCCGCGCTGCGGCCGGGCCAGGTGGTGATCGCGATCGGCAATCCCCTGGGCTTCGCGAACACCGTCACGGCCGGCATCGTCAGCGCCGTGGGCCGGGCGCTGCCTGCGCGCGGCGGCTGGCCGATCGAGGACCTGATCCAGACCGACGCGGCGCTGAACCCCGGCAACTCCGGCGGCGCGCTGGC
Source organism: Roseomonas sp. (assembly GCA_041914265.1). Taxonomy (GTDB): domain Bacteria; phylum Pseudomonadota; class Alphaproteobacteria; order Acetobacterales; family Acetobacteraceae; genus Neoroseomonas. The sequence goes on along the minus strand of JAYSDS010000004.1, from coordinate 20,447 downwards.
CGATTCCGCCGGACGCGTGGTCGGCATCGCCACCGCCGTCATCGCCGGCGCGCAGGGGCTGTGCTTCGCCGTCGCGGCGGATACTGCGCAGCTCGTGCTGATCCAGGTGCTGCGCTTCGGGCGGGTGCGGCGCGCCGTGCTCGGCATCGCGGTGGAACGCGTGCCGGTGCCCCGCCGCCTCACCCGCGCCGCCGGACGCGAGGACCAGGCCTTCGGCGCCCGCATCGCGAAGCTGGTCCCGGGCGGACCGGCCGCGGCCGCCGGGCTGCTGGAAGGGGATGTGATCCTCGCGATCGATGGCATCGCCGCGACCGGGGCAGACGCGCTGCTGCGGGCACTGGGCAGCGAACGCGTCGGCGTGCCGGCGGAAATCCTGGCACTGCGCGGGGCCGAGGTCCTTCGGCTGAGCGCGACACCGGCCGAGCGGGAGGCGCAAGCCTGAAGGCGCGCTGGTCCTGGCCGGTGGTGCCGGGCGCGAGGACCGTGCCGGCGCGCTTCGGAGGCAGGAGCGGGTTTCGGCGCCGTTCTTCAGTGATGCATAGCGTCAGGTGAAGGTCTGCGAAGACCTTCCCGGTGACCGGCCCGGTTTCGCTGGCGAAAATCGAAGGAGGGCTCTGCCCTCCTCCGAGCCTCCACCCGCCAGGATGCTGGGCATCCTGGACCGCAGGCACTTGGTGTTGGGCGCCGCAGTCGCTCTTTCCCCCGCTCGGCACGCTTCGGGCGCAAAAGCGGGTTTCGGCACCATTCCGGCAGCGGTGCCCGGCGCCAAGTCGAGGTTTGCAAAGGCCTTTCGGCCTTTGCTGGGGTGGCTTGGAGGGGCAACGCCCCTCCAACTCCCACAGCGCAAGAAGCGGGGAGCCTGACGGCCTTACGCGCTGGCCGCGTCCAGCGCCGCCATATCCTCTGCCCCCAGCGTCACCTCCGCCGCCGCGGCCAGTTCCACGAGCTGTTCCGGGCTGGTCGCGCTCGCGATCGGCGCGGTGATCCCCGGCCTTGCGATCTGCCAGGCGAGGGCGATCGCCGCCGGGCTGACCTTGTGCTTCGCCGCGGCCGCGTCCAGCGCCGCGAGCACGGCCGTCCCTTTCGCCCCCAGGTGCTTCGCCACGCTGCGTTCGCCGCGCACGCTTTTCCCCAGATCCGCGCTGCTGCGGTACTTGCCGGTCAGGAAGCCCGAGGCGAGCGCCGAATAGGTGATGATCCCGACCTGCTCCGCGAGGCAGAGCGGCAGCAGGTCCGCCTCGATCCCGCGATCCATCAGGTTGTAGACGGGCTGATGGCTCTCGAAGCGCGGCAAGCCCTGCGACGCTGACAGGTCGAGCGCCGCCTTCAGCCGCGCCGCCGTGTAGTTCGACGACCCGATCGCGCGCACCTTCCCTGCCTCGATCAACTTCTGGAAGGCGCCGAGAGTCTCGGCCAGCGGCGTCGCCTCGTCGTCCTTGTGCGCCTGGTACAGGTCGATCCGCTCGATCCCGAGCCGGGTCAGCGACGCCTCGCAGGCGGTCGCGATCCAGTCGGGCGACAGGCCTTTCCCCTTGCCCGGCATCTCCATGCCGCACTTGGTCAGGATCAGCACCTTGTCCCGCACCCCGGGGCGGGCCTTCAGCCAGGCGCCGATGATCGTTTCCGATTCGCCGCCGGCGTGCCCCGGCGCCCAGGCGGAATACACATCGGCGGTGTCGATCGCGATCAACCCGCGCTCGACGCAGGCATCGAGCAGCCGGAAGGACATCGACTGGTCGGCCGTCCAGCCGAAGACATTGCCGCCGAAGACGATGACCGGGACCTCGATCCCCGACCGGCCGAGCGCGCGCATCCGCATGGCAGACTCCTTCCCGAATTGCCCGGGAAGCATGCGCCCGCCGGCCCGAACCGGCCAGCCCGGCCCCGAGGTCGCCTTTCCCTCGCCGCCCTCGGGGTCTACACCAGTCGCCGATGAGTCGTCGTCCTGCCTCCGCCGCCACCGCCGGCGAGTCGCCGCCCGCCCTGATCACCGATACGGAAGCCCTGGCCGCGCTCTGCGCGCGCCTGCGCCAGGAGCCGTTCGTCACGGTCGACACCGAATTCATGCGGGAGCGGACCTATTGGCCCGAACTCTGCCTGGTCCAGCTCGCCGGAGAGGACGAGGTCGCGGAGGTGGATGCGCTGGCCCCCGGCCTCGACCTCGCGCCGCTCGGCGAATTGCTCGCCGATGAGGCCGTGACCAAGGTCTTCCATGCCGCGCGGCAGGATGTGGAAATCTTCCTGCTGAAGTTCGGCGCCGTGCCGAAGCCGCTGTTCGACACGCAGGTCGCGGCGATGGTGGCGGGGTATGGCGACCAGGTGTCCTATGACGCGCTGTGCCGCTCGCTGGCGGGGGTGCAGATCGACAAGGCGCACCGCTTCTCCGACTGGTCGGCCCGGCCGCTCTCCGCAGCGCAGCTCGCCTATGCCGCGGCTGACGTGACGCATCTGCGCAAGATCTACACCGCCCTCGACGCCCGGCTGCGGCGGGAAGGCCGCCTCGCCTGGGTGGCCGAGGAAATGGCTGCGCTCGCCGACCCCGCGACCTATCGCCAGGATCCCGAGACGGCCTGGGAGCGCCTGCGCCCGCGCACGGGCAACCGCCGCTTCCTCGGCGTGCTGAAGGCCGTCGCCGCCTGGCGGGAGCGCGAGGCCCAGCGCATCAACATCCCCCGCCAGCGCCTGGTGAAGGATGAGACGCTGCTCGAGATCGCGGCAACCACCCCCGGGAACGCGGCCGAACTGACCCGCGCGCGCGGTATTTCGGAAGGCTTCGCCAAGGGGAAGTCGGGCGCGGGGCTGCTCGCCGCCGTCCAAGCCGGGCGCGAAATCCCCGACGACGCCCTGCCCGAGGCGCCGAAGGACCGCCACCTACCGCCGGCCTCGCCCGCGCTGGTCGCGCTGCTGAAGGTGCTGCTCGCGGCGAAGAGCGAGGAACACCACGTCGCGCCGAAGCTGCTGGCGACGGGGGACGACCTCGACCGCCTGGCGGGCGGGGACGGGAGCGAGGTGCCCGCGCTGCATGGCTGGCGACGGGAAGTGTTCGGGGAAGCTGCGCTGGCGTTGAAGAGCGGGCGGTTGGCCCTCGGGGTGGACGGGAAGCGGGTGAAGCTGATCCCGGCGGGGTGAGACGGCGGGGGGCTTTGCCCTTCTCGAACTCTCCCCAGCAAGGGCCGAAAGGCCCTTTCAAACCTCCATTTTGCATCGTGCGCCGCTGCCAGATTGGTGCCGAAAGACGCCTTTGCGCACGAAGGGCGTTGGGAGGGGTGGCAAAGACGCTCCGCCCGGCACCAACAGACTGCGGTCCAGGTGCTCCAAGCACCTGGCGGGGTGGTTCGGAGGGGCAGAGCCCCTCCGACCTCAAGCCCTCGGATCGCCTCTCCACCCCACCGCGAGGACCCTGCCTAAACCGCCTCCCGCCGTAGCGGCTCCAGCACCGCCGGATCAGTGATCGGCGTGGTGTCCCAGGGTGGTGGCGGGGGTGGGTCCAGCGTCTCGAACACCGTGGACAGTTCGATCGCCCCGGTCTCCGATGGCCTGGGATAGGGCGTCGGGTCCGCCGTGCCGGGCACCTTCGGCTTGCCGATCGCGACGAAGAAATCCTCGAGCCCCGCCGGGATCAGCATCCACAGCATGCGGTACGGCCCGCCGCCATCGTTGATGAAGCCATGCCGCGCGTGGGGCGGTGCGACCATGAAGGTCCCGGCCACGATCCGCCGCACCACGCCGTCGAGCCTTGCCAGCGCCTGGCCCTCGATGATCCAGAAGATCTCGGTCTGCGCCGGATGTGCGTGTTCGCGGATCTTGCCCAGCGGCGGCAATTCCTGGATGCCGGCCGAGAACCCCGCCGGCGCGCCGGCGAAGCGCGGCGAGGTCAGCAGATCCACCCAGCCATTCGCGGGCTGCGGCTGCCAATGCTGCTGCCCGCCGCCGGGCGGAACCACCAGCACGGCCATCGTCAATGCATCCGCGGCAGCTTGAGGAAGCGGGTGCGGTCGGCAGTCACCACCGCCACTTCCCGCGACCCCCGCGACCGGCCGAGCTTCAGCTTCACCGTCGCCCCCGCGCTGCCGCAGGACCAGACGGCACGCCACATCTCGGCGAGGTCCGTCACCACCACCCCCTCCACGGCCAGCACCCGGTCCCCGCTGCGCACGCCCGAGGATTCCGCCGGCCCGCCGGGCGCGAGGGAGGCGATCGCCACCCCCTCCTCATCCTCGGTGGCATAGAGGCCGAGCCAGGGCCGCGCCGGCCGGTTCACCCGCCCATAGGTGACGAGGTCGTTCAGCACCGGGGAGAGCCGATGCACCGGCACGACCATGTTGAGATCGAGCCGCCGCCCTTCCTCGCCCTGCTGCAGCACCAGCGACCCGATGCCGACCAGCTTGCCGTCCGGCCCGATCAGCCCGGCCCCGCCCCAGGACGGGTGGGCCGGCGCGGTGAACAGCGCGTCCTCGATCAGGTACTCCCAATACCCGGCGAAAGGCTGCCGGGCGACGAGCTTGGCCGAGATGGCGTGCTGCCGCCCCCCGCCCGCGGCCAGGATCACCGGCGCGCCGATGCGCAGCGCCTCGCTGTCGCCGAGTTCGATCGGCGGGACATCCAGCCGCCCCAGCGCCTGCACCAGACCGAAGCCGGTCTCCTGGTCCACGGCCAGGGTATGGCCAGGCACGGCGCGCCCGTCGGCCGCGCTGATCCAGATCGTCTCGGCCTCGGTGACCAGGTAGCCGATCGTCAGGACCAACCCGTCACGGATGACGACGCCGCTGCCCTCACGCTCGGTGCCGAGGCTGCGTGAGGTGAAGGCATCGGCCGGCACCAGGCTGCGCAGCGAGACGACGCGGCTGAGGAGATTGTCGAGATCGAAGGACCAATCCGTGGGATCGGGTTGCAGATGTTCGGGAATGTCCCACTCGTCCTTGGCCATGCTGCTTCCGTCACCGGTCCGACGCAGAAATGACAGTTTAGCATGGATGGGCGGCGCGTGCAGGACGCGGCGCCCATCCGTCTCCGTCCGGAGAGTCCGGCACCCCTACCCAACGACGATATCCCGGGTGGGGTGCGGGGCGGTGCCGGACCTGGAAACGCGCCTTCCGGCGCGCTTCCGGCAGACGGGCTCTCAGCTCTTGCGAACGTTCCAGAACACCGGGAACCCCTTCTGCACACCGGTCACATTGGTGCGATAGGCGGTGGGCTGGAAGTACTGGCCGAGCGGGATGGAGGGCACGTCCACCATGCACTGGATCTGCATCCGGCGGCAGATCTCCTGCTGGGCGGCAAGGGACGGCGCCTCGAACCAGGCCTCACGCAGTTCCTCGAGCTTCGGGCTGACGCACCACCCGGGCCAGCCGGCGCGCTGGTCGCCATTGCCGCGGATCGCGTAATGGTTGGACGGGTCCATGTGGTCCGCCCCTTCCCAGCCGGTGTTGAAGCAGGACCAGCCGCCCTGTTCCACCGGGCCGCGATTGTTGCGCCGGGTCAGCATGGTGCCCCAGTCGGTCGCGACATAGTCCACATTCATGCCGATGCGGCCCATGACATCGGCCATGACCTCGCCGATCGCCTTGAACTGGGCGTAGTCGGTCGCGACCAGGATGGCGACCTTCTCATTCGCGTAGCCGGCCTGCTTGACCATCTCCCTCACCTTGGCGAGGTCGCGCGCGCCCTTCAGCGGCTCCAGCCCCGCCTCGCTCGCCATCGGCGTGTTCGGGCAGAAGACGCCGTGCGGGACATGGAACATCGACGCATCGTCGCCGACGATCGACTGCATGAAGTCGGTCTGGCTGAAGGCATGCAGCATGGCCCGGCGGATCGCCGGGTTGTTGAAGGGCGGCTGCAGGTGATTCGGCCGCATCATGTCGACCGAGCCGGTCGGGTTGTTGATCTCGATCTTGATCTGCCGGTTCCGCCGCAGCAGCGGCAGCAGGTCGTGGGTCGGGTTCTCCCACCAATCCTGCTCGCCCTGCTGCAGGGCCGCGGCCTTGGTGGCGGCATCGGGGATGGTGGTCCATTCGACCCGGTCGAAGAAGACGCGCTTCGGCCCGGCATTCCATTCCATCGGCCCGTCCTCGCGCGGGACGTAGCGATCGAACTTCACATAGACGTTGCGCGAGCCCGGGATGCGCTCACTGGCGACGAAGCGGAACGGACCGCTGCCGACCATCTCCGTGATCTGCGTGAAGGGATCCGTGTTCGCCAGGCGCTCCGGCATCATCGCCGGCATGGGCGAGCTGACCTTGCCAAGCGCGACCGGCAGCAGCGGGAAGGGCCGCTTCAGTCGGAAGCGGATGGTCTTGTCGTCGGGCGCGCTGAGCTCGTCGGTGCGTTCCATCAGCGCGCCGCCGAGTGCGTCGCGCTTGGACCAGCGATTGATCGAGGCGACGCAATCGCGTGCCGTCACCCGTTCGCCATCGTGCCAGAACAGGTTGTCGCGCAGCGTGATGTTCCACAGCTTGCCGTCATTCTCGACGGTGTGGCCGGCGGCCATCTGCGGATGCGGCTGGAAGTTCGCATCCGACCCGTACAGCGTGTCGAACACCATGTGGCCATGGCCACGCGTGACATAGGCGAGCGAGAAATGCGGATCGAGGAAGGCGAGGTCGATCTGCGGGATGAACTTCATCACATTCGCGCCCTGCGCCAGGGCGAGCCGCGGCGCGGCCATGCCCCCCGCCAACAGGGCGAAGGTGGAACGACGGCTGATGGTCATACGGCCTCCTTGCTGCCTTAGAATTTTCGTCTTCCCCAGAAGATGAAGGCTAGCAGCCCCATGCCGCAGCGCAAAATCGGCAAGACGGTTCCACCGCCCGAATGCCTGCACTAGGCTTCATGACCAAGATGGAAACCGTCCCGCCGGAACTGCAGCAGGGTCTGCGCAGCATGGGGTTGATCGCCCCGGATGCGGTCGCGCGCGGTCGCCCGCTGAGCGGTGGGGTCTCCTCCGACATCTGGCACATCCTCCTGCCCGATGGCCGCGAGGCCTGCATCAAGCGGGCGCTGCCGAAGCTGAAGGTCGCCGCCGATTGGCGCGCGCCCGTCATCCGCAACCGCTACGAGGCGCGCTGGCTGTCCCGCGCCAGCGAGGCCGCGCCCGGCTCCGCGCCGATGCTGCTCGGCCAGGACGAGGCGACGGGCACGCTCGCCATGCAATGGCTGGCGCCGGAACGGCATCCGGTATGGAAGGCGCAGCTTCGCGACGGCATCGCCGATCCCGCCTTCTCGGGCGAGGTCGGGCGCCGCATCGCGCGCATCCACGCCTATGCGGCGGAGCGGCCGGAACTCGCCTCGGACTTCCCGACCGACTCCCTGTTCCACGCCATCCGGCTCGAGCCCTATCTGATCGCGGCGGCGCGGGTGCATCAGGACCTCGCCTCGAAGCTCGTCGCCCTCGCCGCGCGCACCGCGGCGACGAAGGTTTCGCTCGTCCATGGCGATGTCAGCCCGAAGAACATCCTGGTCGGGCCGAAGGGGCCGATCTTCCTCGATGCCGAATGCGCCTGGTGGGGCGATCCGGCCTTCGACCTCGCCTTCTGCCTGAACCACCTGCTGCTGAAATGCCTCTGGGTGCCACGCGCCGCGAGCAACTTCCTGCAATGCTTCGAGGTCCTGGCCACCGCCTACCTCGCCTCCGTGGCGTGGGAAGCGCCGGCTGCGCTCGAAGCGCGCGCGGCCTCGCTGCTGCCCGGGCTCTTCCTCGCCCGCGTGGACGGCAAGAGCCCCGTCGAGTACGTGACGGAGGAGAAGGACAAGGACCGCGTGCGCCGCGTCGCGCGCGCGCTGCTGCGCTGCCGGCCGGATCGCCTGAAAACCGTGCGGCAGGCCTGGGGGGAAGAGATCGGGGCATGAGTTCGACAAGGATCGTGGCCGTGCGCGGCCGCCGCGTCTGGGACAGCCGCGGCCGCCCGACGGTGGAGGCCGAGCTGCGCCTGGCCGGCGGCGCGCGCGGACTGGCCATCGCGCCGGCGGGTGCCAGCACCGGCAGCGGCGAGGCACTGGACCGCCGCGATGGCGGCACCGCCTTCGGTGGCTATGACGTGACGGGCGCCGTCGCCTCGGTGAACGAGGAGATCGCGCCGCGCATCATGGGCATGGATGCCGCGGACCAGGCCACGCTGGACGCCGCGCTGATCGCGCTCGACGGCACGCCGAACAAGTCGCGGCTCGGCGCCAATGCGACGCTCGCCGTCTCCATGGCCGCCGCGCATGCCGCGGCGCATGCCAACGGCACGCTGCTGTGGAAGCATCTCGGCGGGCAGGAAGCGACGCTCCTGCCGCTGCCGCAGATCCAGATCCTCGGCGGCGGCGCGCATGCCGGCCGCCGCGTGGACATCCAGGACTTCCTGGTGATCTGCCCCGCCGCGACATCCTTCGCGCAGGCGCTCGACTGGACGGCGGAAGTCTATCGTGCCGCCGGCGCCATCATGAAGGAGCGCGGCCTGCTGCAGGGCGTCGCCGACGAAGGCGGCTGGTGGCCCGCCTTCACCGCCAATGAACAGGCGCTGGAGACACTGGTGCAGGCCATCGAGCGCGCGGGCTTCCGGCCCGGCGAACAGGTCGCCATCGCGCTCGACATCGCGGCGACGGATTTCGGCAAGGGTGGACGCTATCGCCTCGGCCTCGAAGGGCGCGAGCTCGACACCGAGGGCATGATCCGGATGCTGCTCGGCTGGATCGCCGCCTATCCCATCGCCTCGATCGAGGACCCCCTCGCCGAGGACGACGCCGAGGGCTTCGCCGCCTTCACGAAGGAGGTCGGCGGTCGCGTGCAGGTGGTGGGCGACGATTTCCTCGTCACCGATGCCGCGCGGGTGCGCGAGGCGGCACGCATCGGCGCGGCCAACACCGTGCTGATCAAGCCCAACCAGCGCGGCACGCTGACCGAGACCAAGGCCGCCTGGGAGGCGGCGAAGGAGGTCGGCTACGCCGGCATCGTCTCCGCCCGCTCCGGCGAGACGGAGGATGTGACGATCGTGCACCTCGCCCTCGGCTGGGGCGTGGGGCAGTTGAAGGTAGGGTCCTTCGCCCGGTCGGAGCGCATGGCGAAGTGGAACGAGGCACTGCGGATCGAGGAAGGTCTCGGCGCCCGCGCGCGCTTCGCCGGCGGCGGGGTGCTGGGGCGGTCGCGCTAGGACCGGGAGGGGCAAGGCCCCTCACCCAGCGCGCCCTACGCCGCCTTCGCCAGCACATCCTCCAGTGCCGCCCCGATCGCCGCGACGGCCTGGCGCATGTCCTCCGGCGTGATCGCGCCGATTGCGCCGATGCGCATGGTCGGCGCCTGAGTGTTGTAGAAATTGCTGATGAGCACGCCGCGCCGCTTCAGCGCCTCGACGAAGACCTGCAGGTCGAAGCGGGGATCGGTCGGCTGGTGGATGGTGACGATCACCGGCCCCTGGTGTTCACGTGCGAGATACGGCTTCAGCCCCAGCGCGAGCGCGCCGTCGTAGAGGATGTCGGCATTGGCGCGGTAGCGCGCGAGACGCGCGTCGCGCCCTTCCGCCTCATACAGGTCCAGCGCCACGTCGAAGGCCGCGATGGCCTGCACCGGCGGGGTGAAGCGGATCGAGCCCCAGCCCGACCGCCGCGCATGCGCGAGCACATCCGACAGATCGAAGGACCAGGACCCGGCATTGCCGGCGCAGGCCTCGGTGCGGTCGATCCGGCAGACCGCGAAGCCCATTCCCGGCATGCCTTCCAGGCACTTGCCCGAGGTGAAGACGAGCGCGTCGCATTCGGGATGTTCGGCCAGCGGGAAGGACAGCACGCCGAAGGCCGAGACGGCATCGAGGATCAGCCGCGTCCCGCGTGCCCGCAGCGCATCGCCGATGCCCGGCGCGTCGTTGACGATGCCTGACCCGGTCTCGTTGAACACCATCGCGACGGTGCCGATCTCGGGATCGGCGTCGAGTGCGGGCAGGATGTCGGCCGCGGTCGCGCCGCGCGTATCCGTCAGCGGCAGTTCCACCACGATCCGCCCGGCTTCCCGGGCCAGCCGCGCCATGCGCTGGGCATAGGCGCCGTTCATCGGCATCAGCACCTTGGCGCCGGGGGCGACGAAGGTGCGCAGCGCGGCCTCGGTCACGAAATGCCCCGCACCCTGGATCGGCAGCGTCGCATGCTCGCCGGGCGTGCCGCCGGCGACCGTGACGATGCGCTCCCGCACCCGCGCATAGACCTTCTGGAAGTCGCGGTCCCAGGGGGCGATGTCCTGGGCCATCGCAGCCTTCACCTCGGCTCGGGTCTGCACGGGTCCGGGGATGAGAAGAAGCATGGCCTCGCCGTCTCGCTGGTAAGCGACGGTTCTGCCCCTGGGGCCGGTCCGGCGCAACCGCTCAGCGGCGCCCGTCAGCCATGACGGCCCGGCCGCGCAGCCACTCGCCGAGCACGGCCCGGCGGTCCCCCGCCTCGGCGCGTTCGAGGAAGATGGCGAGATGCCCCGGCCGGCGGTCCGGCACCACGCGATAGGCATGGGTCCATTCCCCGTGCCGGCGATGCAGGACCACGTAGAGCCAGGAGGCCTCGAGCCGCCCCGTGCGGGTGGTCCATTCGCACAAGGCGACGAAATGGGCCTCGTCGCCGGGGGCGAGGAGCAGGTGAAGATCGGGCGCGGTCGCGACATCCAGCATGGGGTCCTCCGTGGCGAGGCAGGACCGGACCCATGCGGCAGCGCTTCCCGTTTGGTTGCCGGAGCGGCCGCATCCCCCCTTGCGGAGGCCGCCACCTTGCCCGGGAAGGCAGGTTGGCGTTGGGCGCCGGGCCCAACTCTTGATGCAGCCGCAGATAGGCCATGCCGGAACGGAATTGGCAAGCCGGCGTGCCGCAGGAAGAAGCCTGTCGCCGGTCCATCGCCCGAGGCCGGCGCTTGACGATCCCCATCGACGCATCGGAAGCTCATTCCGTGATCCTGCGCGGCTCGAAGCCCGTCGCCTCGAAGAAGTGCCCCGCGAGGGGCACAACGGATCTGCGCGCGCGATAGCCACAGCGCCCCAGGATCAGGTTGCACCCCGCCCATTCGGACGGGGTCAGCTTCCGGTCCCGTCCCCGCCACCCAGGAGACGGACCTTCGATGCCAACCCCTCACACACCCTTCAGCGGCCTCTGGCTGCCGCTGATCACGCCCTTCCGGGACGGCGCGCTCGACGCGGCCTCGCTGCGCCGGCTGGTGCGGCACTACGCCGCGGAACCGCTCGATGGCCTGATCCTGGCCGCCACGACCGGCGAGGGCCTCACCCTCGATGCGGCTGAGACGGAGCGCCTGGTCGCCCTGGTTGCCGAGGGCCTGGCCGCCGAGGGGCGGCGCCTGCCCGTCCTGCTCGGCCTGTGTGGCAGCGACACGCGGAAGGTCGCGGCCCAGCTCGGCGCGACGGCGTCCTGGCCGATCGACGGCTACCTCATCGCCTGCCCCTACTACACGCGGCCCTCGCAGGAGGGGATGGTGCGGCACTTCACCGCCCTTGCCGGGGCCACGGCGCGGCCGATCCTGATCTACAACATCCCCTATCGGACGGGGGTGAACCTCGGCAATGCGGCGATGCTGGAACTGGCCGCGCTGCCCAACATCGCCGGGGTGAAGGATTGTTCGGCCGACATGGCGCAATCCTGCGACCTGCTGCGGCGCAAGCCGGCCCGCTTCGCCGTGCTGACGGGGGAGGATGCCTTCTTCCACCCCATGCTGACCCAGGGGGCGGAGGGCGGCATCACCGCCTCGGCCCATATCCGGACGCGCGGCTTCGCCGCCGTGCGCGACCTGGTGCGCGGGGGCGATGCCGCCGGGGCGCTCGCTGCCTGGCGCGCCATTGGCGACCTGCCGGCGCTGCTCTTCGCCGAACCAAGCCCGGCACCGATCAAGCATTGGCTCTGGCGCGAAGGGCTGATCGACAGCCCCGAGGTCCGGCTGCCGATGACGCCGGTGACGGAAGGGCTCGCCGCCCGGATCAGCCTGGCCCAGGCGGCGCTGGCGGCATGACCCCGGCCACGAGCTGCTGGCCGGCGATCTCCCGCAGCAGCTTCTGCCGGATCGCCTCGGCGAAGGCCGCGTAGTCCGGCGTGTGCATGGCGAAGGAGCCCGGCCCGCCGATCACCTCGGCCCGGTAGTGGTCGAGCAGGTCGGGTTCCTCGTTCAGAACGGCGAGCCCGTTGATCGTCACGCCGGCCGCCACGCCGATGTCGCGCACCGGCCCGGGCGGCCGCCCCTGGTTGTGCCGCCCATCGCCCGAGACATCCATGACCAGCCGCGCCGCCGCCGCCGGGCAGGCGGCGAGCAGGGCGAGGCCCGCGGCCATCCCCTCCCCCAGCGCCGTCGCGCCGGCGGGCACCAGGCGGGGGGTATTCTCCACCGATCCGGCGAAGCCGCGGGCGGCCTCGGCGCCGTCGAGCCGCGTCCAGGGCAGCGCCACCGCCTGGAAGCCGCGCCCCGACCACATCAGCAACGCCACGGCGATCGCCCCGCGCGGCCCTGCGATGATGGCGCTGATCACCGAGTCGTCGCGGAACGCTGCCCCGTACCCCCCGAGCATGAGGGCGAACTCGTCATAGTCCACCGAGGAAGATGCATCCACGGCGAGGCACAGGGCGAGATCGACCTTCTCCATGCGTGATTTTTGCATGCCGGGCCGTTGGCCGCACGACCATCGGCGGTCATATCCGAGCCCGAGACCAACCCCGGAGACCGCACCATGCACCGCAGAATCCTGCTCGCCGCCGGCGCCGGCCTCACCCTGGCGCGGCCGTCCCTGGCGCAGGGCACCTGGCCGAACCGCACCATCCGCATGATCGTGCCCTACACGCCGGGTGCCGCGACGGACGCGATGGCGCGGCTCGCGGCGCAGAAGCTGCAGGAAAAGCTCGGCGTGACCGTGGTGGTCGAGAACCGCGCCGGGGCGAACGGCGCGATCGGCAGCCAGGCGGTGCTGCAATCCCCGGCGGATGGCAACACGATCCTGGGTTCGGCCTCGATCCACCCGATGGCGCGCTATGTGATGAAGGCCGCGCCCTATGACCCGGTGACGGATTTCATCCCGGTCGCACGCACCGCGCGCGGGCCGCTGGTGCTGGTGATGAACCCGCGCCTGCCCCAGACCACCATCCCCGAGGTGGTCGCGGCCGCGAAGGCCGAGCCGGCGAAATGGACCTTCGCCACCTCCTCGCTCGGCGCGGCGGGGCATCTGGGGTCCATCGAGTTCAACCGCCGGACCGGGGCGAATATCGAGATCGTGGGCTATCGTGGCTCCGCCCCGGCGCTGACCGATGTCGCCGCGGGCAATGCCCAGCTCATGTTCGACCCGGTGCTCGCCACGCTGCCGATGATCCGCGGCGGCCAGCTCCGCGGCCTCGGCATCGCGACCGCCGAGCGCACCCCCCTCGCCCCCGGCCTGCCGACGCTCGCCGAGGCCGGGCTGCCGGGCTTCGAATTCGAATCCTGGTACGGGATCTGGGCCGCCCGGTCCGTCCCGCGCGAGATCGTGGACCGCATGAACGCCGCGATCGTCGAGGGCATGCGCGAACCCGCCGTGGTGGAACGCCTGACCGGCCTCGGCTTCCTGCCGGGAACCGAGACCGTGGCGGAACTCGAACGCTTCATCCCCGAGGACGTGGCCCGCAACGCCGAACTGCTCCGCATCGCGAATTTCGAGCCGCAATAGCGTCCGCCCCGGGGATGGTTGCGCTGCCTCAAGGGTTGCTCCGCGCGTGCCGGCTATGTGACGCTGCGCGAACGGAGGAACGCCGCCATGCCCCAGCGCACCATGGGCGAAATCGTCCGCGATCAGGACCCGCTCATCCTCGGCCCGGAGGCTAGCGTGTCGGAGGCCTGCGCCGTGATGCATGCGCGCCGCGTCGGCGCGGTGCTGATCGCGGATGCGGAACGGCAGCTCCAGGGTATCTTCACCGGCCGTGACGCGGTGCGGCTGCTCGCCGAGGGGCTCGACGGCAAGGCCACGCCCGTCTCGGCGGTGATGACCCACCATCCCACGACGCTCGGGCCCAGGGCGAGCGCGATGGATGCACTGCTCCTGCTGAACGACGGCGGCTTCCGCCACGTGCCCATCGTCGATCGCGGCAAGGTGGTCGGCATTGTCTCGCGCTATGACTTCCGTGCCATGGAGCATGCACGGATGGATGACGAGAGCGGCTTCATGGAAGTGATGCGCTGAGGCGCCGATTTCGCCGCCCTGGGGCGGTGCGATCGGCTATACTATGCGCTTCCAAGGCGGCCTCGGGCTCGCCCGGGGCTGCGTGCCGCAGTGAAGGTCACGCCGGAGCCCCCCATGAAGGACCGCCCCCTGATCGACGTGGCGCCGCATCGCGACGTCGTTTGTCTCCTGCCCTCCTGCACCGTCCAGGATGCCTGCGGACGCATGCGCGCCAGTGGCATCAGCGCCGCCCTGGTCACGGATGAGGAAGGCCATCTGCTGGGCATCTTCACCGGTCGCGACGCGGTGTGCCGCGTCATGGCCGAGGGGCGCGACGCCGCCGCGACGCCGATCGGCGAGGTGATGACGGCGATGGTCGAGGCGCTCGGCCCGCGCGACCGCGCCATCGATGCGCTGCACCTGATGCACGATGGCGGCTTCCGGCATGTGCCGGTGATCGAGAATGGCCGCGTGCGCGGCATGGTGCTGCGCAGCGACTTCCGCGCCATCGAACGCGCCCAGATCGAATTCGAGGAGGAGATCTTCGAAGAACTGCGATAAGGCGCCCGCCCCCCTGGGCACTCCTCCCTGCCCGCCCTAGTGTCGGGGCGACGAGGAGGACAAGCATGCCGGAAAGCCCCATCGACCCGAAGCTCGCCCAGGAGGCGACGCTGCCGCTTGCCGGCATCCGCGTGCTGGACCTGACGCTGGCGCGCGCCGGGCCCACCTGCGTCCGCCACCTCGCCGATTGGGGTGCCGAGGTGATCCGCATCGAACCTCCCGCCCATAATGACGGGCTCGGCGGGTCGCGCGATGGCTACGACTTCCAGAACCTGCACCGCAACAAGCGCTCCATCGCGCTCGACCTCAAGACGGAGGAGGGCAAGAAGGCCTTCTTCGAGCTGGCAAAGACCGCCGATGTGCTGGTCGAGAACATGCGCGTGCGGGTGAAGCACCGGCTCGGCATCGCGCCCGAGCAGGTGCAGGCAGTCAATCCGCGCCTCGTCTATGCCTCGATCTCGGGCTTCGGTCAGACGGGGCCGTACAGCGAGCGCGCCGGCGTGGATCAGATCGCCCAGGGCATGGGCGGGATGATGACCATCACCGGCGAGAAGGGCCGCGGCCCGATGCGCGCGGGCATTCCCTTCGTGGATCTCACGGCGGGCAACCTGCTGGCGCTCGCGGTGATGGTGGCGCTGTGGGAACGCGAGAAGACCGGCAAGGGGCGCTGGGTGCACACCTCGCTGCTCGAAGCCATGGTCTTCATGCTGGACCTGCAGGCCGCGCGCTACCTGATGGATGGCGAGGTGCCGGGCCAGGCCGGCAACGACCATCCGGTGAACATCCCGATGGGCGCCTTCCCCACCGCGGACAAGCCGGTGAACATCGCCGCGTCGAGTGCCAAGATGTGGGCACAGTTCGCCGAGGCCGTCGGCCACCCCGAATGGCTGGAAGTCGAGAAGTGGAAGACGCTGAAGGGTCGCAGCGACGACCGCGCCAGCGTCAACGCCGCGATCGCCGAGGTGTTCAAGGAAAAGCCGTCCGAATACTGGATCGACCTGCTGGAACGCATCGGCATCCCCTGCGGGCCGATCAACAAGGTGGACCAGGTCTTCGCCGATCCGCAGGTGCAGCACCTGCGCATGGCGATGCCCATCGCGCACCCCACGCGCGGCGACACGCATCTGGTCTCCTCCGCCATCAATATCGAGGGGCATGAGAGCGAGGTGCGCCGCGTGCCGCCGCGCCTCGGCGAACACTCGGCCGAGATCCTGCGCGAGACCGGCTACACCGAAGACGACATTGCCCGGCTTAAGGGCCTCGGCGTGATCATGGAAAGCTGACACTCATGGAATTCGCAGACGGCAAGATCCTCGCCGGGATCAAGGACGGCGTCGGCCGCATCACCTTCAACCAGCCCGAGAAGCGCAACGCCATGTCGGTGACGATGTGGGGCGGCATGGGCGAGGCGCTGGACATCTTCGAGAAGGATGAGAGCGTCCGCTGCGTCGTGCTGACCGGGGCAGGCGACAAGGCCTTCGTCTCCGGCGCCGACATCAGCCAGTTCGACAAGCTGCGCTCCAGCGCCGATGCGCAGCGCGAATACAGCAAGCAGACGGCGAGCGGCCGGCTCAAGCTCGCCACCTTCCCCAAGCCGGTGATCGGCGAGATCCGCGGCTTCTGCATGGGCGGCGGACTCGGCATCGCCATGTCCTGCGACATCCGCATCGCCGCCGAGGGCAGCCAGTTCGGCATTCCCGCGGCGAAGCTCGGCATCGCCTATGGCTTCGACATGGTGCGTCACCTGGTGGACCTGGTCGGCCCGGCCAATGCGCACATGATCCTGATGACCGGCGAACGTTTCGACGCCGCCGAGGCGCTGCGCGTCGGCCTCATCAACAAGGTCGTGCCGGCCGAGGCACTGTCGGAGGAGATCGGCAAGCTCACCGCCATCATGGCGCGCAACGCGCCGCTGTCGCTCGCGGTGAACAAGCGCACGGTGCAGGCGGTGCTGCAGGACCGCGAGGATCGCGACATGCCAGGGCTGACCGCCGCCATGGCGGCCTGCTTCGACAGCGCGGACTACCAGGAAGGCCGCAAGGCCTTCATGGAAAAGCGCAAGCCGGTGTTCCAAGGGCGGTAAACCCCTGCGGGAGCAACTCGCTGCGCGGGTTGGAACCGGAGGGGCGCCGCCCCTCCGGACTTCTCCGCCAAGCCACCGCGTGGCCTGGACCGGCGGCATTCGGCGCCGGGCGTGACATCCGTCCCGAGCCCTCGCAGCGCGCTTCGGGCGCAAGAGCGGGTTTCGGCACGATTCTAACGGCGGCACCCAGCGGCAGGGTGAGGTCTGGAGAAGGGCTCTGCCCCTCTCCAACGCCACGACCGCCACAGCATCACTCCCGGCTGGCCGCGCGGTTGCCGAAAAGTCATCCCCCCAAAGGTTCCGTGCCTCCTCACCGATATGCTACCCCTCCCCTCGCCGGGCGGCCCCTTGCCGTCAGTGGACGGAGCGCTCGCCAAGGTGGACGGATCTCACGACGGGAAGGTTCTGGTGCCGGAACCGGTGCAGGAATGCGCGGTGCCCAGCAACTTCGCCGAGACCCATGCCACGGCGCCCATCACCCGCCTGGTCGCCGAGGTCGCCGCGCAATGCCCGGGTGAACGCATCACCCTCGGCGAGATGTCGGAGGCCTTCGGCGACCGTGCCTTCGGCCTGCTGATCCTGCTGCTCTGCCTGCCGGGCCTGCTGCCGGGCATGGCATCCGTGTTCGGCACGCCGATGCTGATTCTTGGCGTGCAGATGGGCCTCGGCTTCCGCAAGCCTAAGCTGCCGGGCTTCATCGCGCGGCAGTCCCTGAAGCGGTCGGACCTGCTGCGGCTGACGCCAGGCTCCACCACCCGCGTCTCCCGCGCCATCGCGAAGATCGAACGCTGGGTGCGGCCGCGCCCCGGCCCCTTCACCAACCCCACCGCGGACAAGGCAGTGGGCTGGCTGACGGCCTATGCCGCGCTGATGCTGATCCTGCCGGGCCCGGGCACGAACGGCCCGCCGGCCTTCGGCACCATCGTCATGGCGCTGGGCGTGGTCGAGAACGACAGCAAGGTCGTCGGCCTCGGCATGTTGCTCACCCTGCTCGGCAACATCTTCGCGACGGCCGTGCTGGTCGCGCTGTGCTGGTTCGGCATCGAGGCGCTCGGCTACGTCTTCTGATACGCCCGGCGATCGGTGTTGCAGCCTTGCCGCAGGGTGACGCGCGCGCATCGGCCGGGCACCGCAACGGATGGACGCGGCACGGCGCCGCGTTCTAGGAGACCGGCATGCGCCGGTGGCCCGAAAGGGCTGAAACGGGAATGCGCGACGCGGTGACACCCACCGCCCATCCGCAGCTGCCCCCGCAACTGTAGGCGACGCAGGCGGCCCCATACGCCATTGCGCCATCGGCGCGAGAAGGCGGGGCTGCCGGGCGGGGTTCCTCCCGCCGCGTCGCGAGCCAGGAGACCGGCCGGCGCAGATGTTGTCTCGCGCGTGCCGGGCGGGGAGCACCGGCGCAACGGACCCAGGGACACGCCCGGCGCGTGTGCCTCCGTCATGCGAGCACGACGCAAGCCCGCCCCGGCGCCATGATGGTGCCGGAGCGAATCGCGGACCGTGCAACGGAGGGACCCCCGGATGAAATCCCGGCTCCTCGCCATCTTCGCCCTCGCCCCCCTCGCGCCCGCCCTGGCGCAGGAGGTGCAGACCACCACCGCCGTCCCCGACATGGTCGTGACCGCCACGCGCGTGCCCACGCCCCGGGACCGCATCCCGGCCCCGGTCACGGTCATCGACCGCCAGACCATCCAGGAGAACGGCTACGTCACCCTGGCCGATGCGCTGGCCACCGTGCCGGGCTTCCGCCTGCTGCAGGCGGGCGGGCTCGGCCAGCAGGCCTCGGGCTTCGCGCGCGGGGCCAATTCGCGCCAGGTCCTGGTGCTGATGAACGGGGTGCCGGTCAACGACCCGTCCGAACCCAACGGCGCCTTCAACTTCGGCAACGAGCTGCTCGGCGACATCGAGCGCATCGAGGTGGTGCGCGGGCCGGTCTCTTCGCTCTACGGCTCGGCGGCGATCGGCGGCGTGGTGAACCTCATCACCCGCTCCGCCCCCGCCGACCGCGTCGCGGCGCCGTATTTCGAGGGCGCCGGCGGATCGAACAGCACCGTGCGCGGCTTCGCCGGCATGGGCGGGACGGTCGGCGCGGTGGACTACCAGATCACCGGCCAGGGCCTGTCCACCCGCGGGTCCAACGCCATGGCGCCGCGCTTCTACCAGAATGGCGGGGAGCTGGACGGGCTGCGCTCGGCCATCGTCACCGCGCGGCTCGGGCTGACGCTGGGCGAGACCACGCCCGGCGAGATCTTCGGCCGCACCCGCGTCGAGGGCCTGGTCCGCGGGCGCGAGAATACGGTCGGCCTGGACGACGTGCCGAATGACGATCCGAACTACACGGGGCAGGATCGTTCCTGGTTCGGCTATGTGCGGACGGCGACCGATCTGTTCGGCGGCGCCTGGACGACGGGCGTCACCGTCTCCGGCAACACGAACCGGCGGCGCTACACGAATTATCCCGATCCGGGGAACCCGTATTCCAGCGCCGACGATCTCTACCGGTCGAGCCGCCAGGCCTTCTCCTGGGACAACACGCTGCGCCTGCCCGATGCCGGCGCGCTGACCGACGTGGTGATGCTGTTCGGCGGGCAGTGGGAGAAGGAGACGGCCGACAGCGCCAACGGCTCGGAGTTCTTCCGCACCACCGTCGATGCGTCGCAGCGTTCGGGCGCGGGCTATGCCTCGATCCAGGGGCGGCTGTTCGAACGGCTCGATCTGACCGCGGGCATCCGCTACGACGGCCCCGAGAGCTATGACGGCTTCACGAGCTGGCGCCTCGGCGCGGTGCTCGCGCTGCCCGAGATCTCCTCCCGCCTGCGCGCGGCGGCCGGCACGTCGTTCAAGGCGCCCTCGCTGTTCCAGCGCTATGGCGTGATCACCGGCTATTTCCAGGGCAACCCGGACCTCCGCCCCGAGGACGCCTTCGCCTGGGAAACCGGCATCGAGACCGATATCGGGTCCTGGATGACCGTCTCCGCGCTGTACTTCGACAGCCGGATCACCAATCTGATCAACTACGACCAGAGCTACACCACGCTGATCAACGTCGACAGCGCGCGCATCCGTGGCGGGGAATTCGCCCTGACGCTGCGGCCGACCGACTGGTTCTCGCTGACCGGGGCCTGGACCGTGCAGGAAGCGCGCGACACCACCAACGACCAGCCGCTGCCGCGTCGCCCGCGCAACATCGCCAGCCTGACCATGCGCTTCGCCGCCCCCCTGCCCTGGGACGGCCCGCGCAACCAGCGCATCGTGGTGGTGCCGGAGATCCTCTACACGGGCCAGTCGCCTGAAGGCGCCTATGCCCGCTACAACGACGACGGCACCGCGATCACCACGGCCGGGAAGAACGCGGAAGGGACCGTGTTCAACCTGACCGCGACCATCCCGATCCTCGAACAGCTCGCGGGCTTCGTGGAGTTCCGCAACCTCGGCAATACGCGTTACGAGCCCGCCAACGGGTTCGTCATTCCGGGCCGGACAGCGGTGGCGGGGCTGCGCGGGACGTTCTGAAGCGAGTGTGGGGCGGAACGGGGGATGGGCTTTGCCCCCCCGGCAAGGGCCGATGATCTTTCTGGTGACCGGGCCCCTTCCGCGACGGAATTGGAGGGGCGCCGCCCCTCCAAGCCACCCCGCCAAAGGCCGAAAGGCCTTTGGAAACCTCAACCTGG
>JAYSDS010000003.1:65501-110983 GCA_041914265.1 Roseomonas sp. | reverse complement strand
CAAGGCCCTTCGGCCTTTGCTGGGGAGAGTTCGAGAGGGGCAAAGCCCCTCTCGGCCCCCCAGTGGAAGCAGCCATGTCATCAGGAAGGCGTGTTGGCCTTGGGCGAGGCGGGGCCGGAAGCGGCGCCCCCCCTCCCATCCCCGTTTCGCGGCGATCACGCCTCTTCCCGGATATCCGCCACCGCCGCGCCAGCGATCCGCAGCAGTTCCTGCGGAGTCGAGCGAAACACGTGCTGCGGCGACCCTGCCGCGGCCCAGACCTCGCCCAGCGCCAGCAGGTCCTTGTCCAGCAGCACGACAGGTGGCGCCAGATGTCCTACCGGGGAGACCCCGCCGATCGCGAATCCCGTCGTGTCGCGCACCCAACTCCCGTCCGCGCGCTTGACCGGTTGGCCGATGACCGCGGCGACCTTGCCCATGTCCACGCGGTTCACGCCCGAGGCGATCACGACCACCGCCCGCGCCCCGGCGCGGAAGACGATGGATTTGGCGATCTGGGCGACCTCGCAACCCACCGCCGCGGCGGCGTCCGCGGCGCTGCGGGTGCCCTCGGGGAAGGCGGCGATGGTGTCGGGATGCCCGGCGGCGGCCAGCGCGGCACGGACGCGATCGACGGAGGAGGAGCCACTCATGCCCCCGCCGCTAGCACAGACCCGTTGTGGCGCCGAGCCTGTTGCGGTCTGGCCTGTTCCGATCTTGCCTTCCTTCCGGACCGGGGGCAGATGACAGGCATGGATGAGACGCGGGCAGCGGCGCAACGGCGGCGCAACAGGCGGCTGGGCCTCGGCATTGCTGGGGTCGCGGCGGGCATGGTCGGGCTCTCCTTCGCCGCCGTGCCGCTCTACACGTTGTTCTGCCAGGTTACGGGCTACAACGGCACGGTGCAGCGGGGCCTGGCGGCGCCGGGTGCGACGGACCGCAGCATCACCGTGCGCTTCGATGCCCAGACCGACCGCGGCCTGCCCTGGCGCTTCCAGCCCGAGCAGCGGAGCATGACCGTGCAGTTGGGGGAGGAAGGCCTGGCCTTCTACACCGCCGCCAATGAGTCCGGCACGCCGGTGACCGGCGTATCGGTCTACAACGTCACGCCCGAGAAGGTCGGGCGCTACTTCCACAAGGTCGCCTGCTTCTGCTTTGACGAGCAGACGCTGGAAGCCGGCCAGCGGGTGGACATGCCGGTTTCCTTCTGGGTCGATCCCCGGATCGCGGAGGATCCGAATACCCGCGACGTGACGACCATTACGCTCTCCTACACCTTCTTCCGCACCATCGAGGATGCGCAACGCGCCGGCGCGCTCGCCAATGCCGGTCCGCATGTCGGCCGGCAGGGCGCGCGGACGAACTGATCCGGGCCGATTGGTCCTCCGGCCCGGGACGGGCGAGAGGTCGATCGCCTCCGCCGGGCGCCGATAGCCAGGGGGATTGATGCCCCGCAGCCGTAACGACGGCTTCGATGACGCCAAGATGCGTCCAGCCCCGCGTCGAGCCGTTGCCAGGGGCGAGGCCGGTGCCGCGGGCGGCGATTGTTCCGGGTGGGTAGCCAGCGTCACGCCACATGGGCGCGGATATCGCACTGCCGGGCAAGCTGCCCCGCCGCGGCACGCCCAGGCTTGATCCGAGGGGGGTTTTCGGGGTTGATTGCGGACAAGCTCGATGGGCAGCCCGCGCCGTCCATCCGCTGTCGTCACGTCCAGGGATTCAGATGGCCAGCACAAGCCTTGCGCATGCCGATGCCGCCGGTGGCGCCGCGTCTCCTCATAAGCACCCTTATCATCTGGTCGATCCGTCGCCCTGGCCGCTGATCATGTCCTTCAGCGCGGGCGCGCTCGTGCTGGGCATCATCCTGTGGGCCCATAGCGGGGTGCACTGGGTCTTCGGGGTCGGGCTGGTCGGCGTGCTCGCCACCATGTTCCTCTGGTTCCGCGACGTGGTGAAGGAATCGCGGACGCCGGGGCTGCACTCGCCCATCGTCCAGCTCGGCCTGCGCTATGGCATGACGCTGTTCATCGCCTCCGAGGTGATGTTCTTCGTCGCCTTCTTCTGGGCCTATTTCCACTTCGCGCTGTTCCCCGAGCACGTGTCGGGCGCCGCGGCCCCGGCGATCTGGCCGCCGCGCGGGATCCACACCTTCGATCCCTGGGGCCTGCCCTTCCTCAACACCATGATCCTGCTGCTTTCGGGCTGCACGGTCACCTGGGCGCATGCGGCGCTGCTCAACAACGACCGCAAGGGGCTGCTGCAGGGGCTGGGGCTGACGGTTGGGCTCGGCGTGCTGTTCACGTCGCTGCAGGCCTGGGAATACTCGATGGCGCCGTTCCCCTTCGTGGATGGCGGCGTCTATCCCTCGGTGTTCTTCCTCGCCACCGGCTTCCACGGCTTCCACGTGATCGTCGGCACCACCTTCCTCGCGGTCTGCCTGCTGCGGGCCTTCAAGGGCCATTTCTCGCCCGAACGCCATTTCGGCTTCGAGGCCGCGGCCTGGTACTGGCATTTCGTGGACGTGGTGTGGCTGTTCCTCTTCGTCTGCATCTACTGGTGGGGCGCGGGCGAAATCGCGCAGCATTGAGGGCTGGCGCGGCGGGTGTTTCCCGCCGCGGCCCATGTCTTGTTCCGCCGGCCGGACCCGCAAGGTCCGGCCGGATCTCGTTGGAGGGTTTGCGCGTGTCCGCCACCCAGGGGCCGTCCCTCGTCGCCGCGGCACTGCTCGGGCGTTGCCCGCGCTGCGGGAAGGGCAAGCTGTTCAAGGGACTGCTCGATATCCGGGAGAGCTGCGAGGTCTGTGGGCTCGATCTGCGCGCGCATGATGCGGGGGATGGCCCGGCCGTCGCCGGGATTTTCGTCATCGGCGCCCTCGCGGTGGGCCTCGCGCTCTGGGTGGATGTCCGATACGCGCCGCCGCTCTGGGTCCATGCCCTGGTCTGGCCCCTGTTCGTCCTGCCGCTGTCGGTGCTGACCATGCGCTGGGCCAAGGCGGCGCTGGCCGGGTTGCAATGGCGGCACCGGCGTGACGCGGCGTAGGGCCATGACCTCTCCCGCGTCGCGGCGCCTGCTGCTCCCCACGCTCGTCACGCTCGCGATGCTGCTGGTGCTGCTCGGCCTCGGCACCTGGCAGCTCGAGCGCCTGGCGTGGAAGACCGCCCTGCTCGCCCGGTTCGATGCCGTGGCGGCCGGCCCCGCCCTGCCTGTGACCCCCATGCCGGATGCCTATGCCAAGGTCGCGGCCACCGGCCGATTCGACCATGGGCGGGAGGCCCTGGTTGGCATCGAGCTGCGCGGCGACACCCTCGGCGCGCATCTGGTCACGCCGCTGCTGCGCGAAGGCGCGCCGGCGATCCTGGTCGATCGCGGCTGGGTGCCCTTCGAACGCCGCACCGCCGTCGCGCATCCTGAAGGCGAGGCGACCGTCACCGGCTGGGTGCGCCCGCGCGAGGCCGCGGGCTGGTTCGCGCCCGCCGATGACGTGCCGGGGCGGCGCTTCTACACCTATGATCCGACCACGATCGGGGCGGCGCTCGGCCTGACCTCGGTCGTGCCCTGGACCCTGATCGCGCTGGCCGAGGGGCCCGAATCGGCGGCACTGCCGCAGCCGACCCAGGGCCTGCCGCGGCCGAACAACAACCACCTCGGCTATGCCATCACCTGGTTCGGCCTCGCCGCGGGCCTGGTCGGGGTCTATCTCGTCTGGCTGCGACGCCGCCTGAAGGAGAATCCCTGATGCCCAATGCCGCCATGGCCCGCCTGAAGTCCCGCTTCGCGCGCATCGCCGCGCTGGGGGAGGCGGCGGGAATGCTGCATTGGGACGCGGCGACGATGATGCCACCCGGCGGCGGGGCATCGCGCGGCGAGCAGCTCGCCGCCCTGGCCGGCCTGTCGCACGAATTGCTGACCGCGGCGGTGGTCGAGGAGGACCTTGAGATCGCCGCGGCCGAGGGTGGGTGGGAGGAAGCGAACCTCGCCCTGATGACCCGCGCCCATGCGCGGGCCACCGCCCTGCCGACGGAGTTGGTCGAGGCCACCGCGCGGGCCAATTCGGCCTGCGAGAAGGTCTGGCGGGAAGCCAAGGCGCGCGCCGACTTCGCCATGGTCCGCCCGGCGCTGGAGGAGGTGGTGCGCCTGCAGCGGGAAACCGCCCAGGCCCTGGCCGCTGCGCTCGGCATGGACCCCTATGACGCGCTGATGGATGGCTATCAGCGCGGGGTCACCGCAGCCGATGTGGAGCCTGTCTTCGCCGCCTACGAGGCCTTCCTCGCCGAGGCCTTGCCGCGCGCCGAGGCGATCCAGGCCGCCAGGCCCGGGCCGATCGCCCTGCCCGGTCCCTTTCCGGTCGATGTCCAGCGGACGCTGTGCCGGTCTCTGTCGGAGCGGATCGGGCTCGACTACGACCATGCGCGGCTGGACGAATCGCTGCACCCCTTCTGCGGCGGCACGCCGGCGGATGTGCGGCTGACCACTTTCTACGACGCGCAGGACGTCTCGAAGGCGCTGCTCGGCGTGCTGCATGAGACCGGGCACGGGCTCTACGAACGCGGCCTGCCCGCGCCCTGGGCGCGCCAGCCGGTGGGGGAGGCGGCCGGCATGGCCGCGCATGAATCCCAATCCCTGATCGTCGAGATGCAGGCCTGCCGGTCAGACGCCTTCCTGCATTTCCTCGGCGGCGAATTGCGTCGCGCCTTCGGCGGCCCGGCCGAGGCGTGGTCCGCCGACAACCTCGCCCACCATTGGCGGCATGTCTCGCGCGGCTTCATCCGCGTCGATGCGGATGAGATCACCTACCCGGCCCACGTCATCCTGCGCTTCCGGCTGGAACGCGCGCTGATCGGCGGGGATCTGCAGGTGGCGGACCTGCCCGGCGCCTGGAACGAGGGGCTGAAGCGGATGCTCGGCATCACGCCGCCCAACGATGCCAAGGGCTGTCTGCAGGACATCCACTGGCACGATGGGGCCTTCGGTTATTTTCCGTCCTACACTCTCGGTGCCATGGCGGCAGCGCAGCTCATGAAGGCGGCCCGGGCCGCGACCCCCGACCTCGACGACGCGCTGGAACGGGGCGACATGGGGCCGCTGCTGGGGTGGCTGCGGGCGAACGTCCACGGGAAAGGGTCGTTGCTGGGCTTCCAGGACCTGCTGAAGGCCGCGACGGGCAAGCCGCTCGATCCGCAGGACTTCGTGGAGCATCTCACGCGGCGGTATCTCGCCGGGTAGCCAGCGGGCGCCGCACGCGCGGAGCGATGCGAAGAGCGGTAGGCGGCACACCCGCCGCGCTAATTGCCAGCTTCCCGAAGGTCCCTGCCGGAGGGCATCGGCCCCTCTCCGGACCTTACCCCGCCGGGTTCCCATCGGCATTGCTTCGCAACGTCGATGGGGTTCCCCTGGCCATTGCATGGCCTGGACCGCCGGCACTTGGCGCTCGCCGGCGAGGTCATGACAACCCTCTTGCCTCGCGATTCGGGCGCCAGAGCGGCCTTCGGCACCAATTCTGCCCGTGGTGCACAGCGCCAGGTCGAGGTTTGCAAAGGCCTTTCGGCCTTTGCCGGGGTGGGGTTCGGGGAGGGGCAGAGCCCCTCCCTGATCCAACCACCGAGGCTGATCTCCGCGCCCGCGGGGCAGTGCCTCTCCGATCGTGCCTCTCGTCAAGCCAGCCTGCGGTCGAGCCAGTCACGGAAGCGGTACCAACTCCCGATCGCGGGCAGGAACCAGGGATTGCCGGCGTAGAAGGGCATGGTGGGGAAGTCGCGGCCGTCGAAGCTCGGCACGCGGTTCGCCTGGCCGAGGATCTTCTTGCCGACCTCCGCGCCGAGATAGGAGAGGATCGCCACGCCGGATCCGTTGCACCCCATGGCGTAGTGCAGCCCTTTCTCCGTGCGGCCCATATGCGGCAGGTAGTCGAAGGCGAAGGCGACGTTGCCGGTCCAGGCGTGGGTGACGCGGTATCCCTTCAGTTGCGGCCAGCGCAGCAGCATCATCGCGTGCAGCAGCGGTGCCGAAACCTGCGGCGAGACCTGGGTGAAGCGTGCCCGTCCGCCGAACAGCACGCGCGTGCCGTCCGGCGACAGCCGGAAGTAGCAGAGCACGCGCCGGCTGTCGGCGAGCGTCCGAGCCTGCGGGATCAGGCTCGCGGCGAGGTCGGGTGGCAGCGGTTCCGTGGCGATGATGTGCGATGCGATGGGAACGAGTCGCCGCTGCAGGTCGGGCGTGACGCTGCCCGTATAGCCGTTGGTGGCGATGACGACCTCGCGCGCCTCGATCGCGCCGCGTGAGGTCTCCACGCGCCAGCCCGTGGCTGTGCGCGTGATGGCGCCGGCGCGGGCGTGACTGACCAGCGTCGCGCCGTGGCGCTTCGCCGCCGCCATCAGGCCGTGATGGTACAGCGCCGGATGGATCTTGCCCGTGCGGTTGATGACCATGCCGCCGTAATAATAGTCGGAGGCGATCTCCTCCCGCTGGCGTTCGCGCGGGACCATGTGCGCATCGGCTTCGGCGAGCCGGTTGAGCTGTTCCGCCTTCGCGGTCATGCCCGCGTAGTGCTTGGGCGTGAAGGCGCCGATGAAGCGGCCGGTGCGCGCGTAGTGGCATTGGATGCCCTCCCGCGCGATGACGGCTTCGATATGCGTCAGGCTTTCGGTGCCGTCGGCGATCATCGCGGCGACGAGCTCGTCGGCGCTGCCGCCGGACCGGCCCTTCGCGCCCGACAGCCCCTTGCCAATGCTGTTGCCGCCGGAGACGCCGCCGCCATTGCGGGTGGATGCGCCATGGCCCATCGCCTCGGCATCGATCACCACCGCATGGGCGCCCCCGCGGCCGAGCTCGATGGCGCAGTTCAGCCCGGTCAGGCCGCCGCCGACGATCAGCACATCGGCGCGCGCGGGCAGTTCCTCCCGCGCCGTGTCGTCGGGCGCGATGTCATCCCACCAATAGGGCGTGGTCCGGAAGTCGGGGTGAAGGATGGAGCGATCCATGCGTGGCCAGCTTTCCCGCGCCGCGTCGTGTCGAAACGCCGGGAGCTTCGCATGCCGGCCTCCGGCCGCCTCATTCAATCGCGGGTGAAGGTCATGACCGTTCGGACTTCGGTGCCGCGACCATTCCGTTCAGGAATGACATGCCGCACCGAAGGCGTTTTCCGCCGCGTGCCCAGACGGGGATAGTTGCTGTCGATCAGGACGCCACCGGGAGAGGCATGATGATGAATCGACGCATGCTATTCGGCACGCTGGCCGCGACGCCGCTCGCCCGGCCGGCCCTGGCGCAGGCGCCTGCCCCGGTGGTGATGTGCGTCTGGGGCGGTGGCGGCGCACTGGTCTGGCGCGAGAGCTTCGTTCCCGACTTCACGGCGGCGACCGGAATCCCGGTACGCATCGCCGAGGTGCCGAACCCGGCCGGCGCACTGCGATCCCCGGTGGCGAACACGCAGTACAACCTCGCGCTCGTCACCTATTTCGAGGCGATCGAGCTCGCCCGCGCCGGGCTGATCGACACCTTCGCGCCCGCCGAGCTGCCCGGCCTGCAGGAGGTCGATCCGAACTACCACCCGCGCACGCGCGACGGGCGCATCGCCGGCATGCCGGTCTACTTCACGGTCTATGGTATCGCGTTCAACACCTCGCTCGCGAAGGCGGAGGACTTCGCCTCCTGGAAGAACCTCGCCGATCCGCGCTGGCGGCAGAAGATCGCCATCACGCGCCCGGTCTATGCGGCCTCCTACGACCTGGTGATCATGTCCAAGGCGAGCGGCGGGGACGAGCGCAACGTCGAGCCCGGCATGGCGCTGCTGCGCCGCGTCGCCGAGAACAGCCTGACGACCTATTCCTCGCTTGCCCACATGAACTCACTGCTGACACGCGCCGAAGTCGCCGCTGTGCCGTACTACGGCAGCCGCGTATGGAGCCTGCGCCGGCAGGGCGCGAACGACATCGACATCGTGCTGCCGGATGAGGGCGTGCTGATGCTGCCCTATGTCATCGTCGCGCCGAAGGGCGCGCGCAACAGGGAAGCCGCGCTGCGCTGGCTGAACCATACCGCCGGGGCCGGCGGCCAGTCCAAGGCGGCCGCGATGGATGGCTGGCTGCCGATGAACCGCAGCGTGACCTTGCCGCCCGAGGTGGAGCGCGTCACCCGCATGCCGCTTTCGGCCATCCGCGCGAAGCTCTACGCGCCGGACTGGAATGTGGTGGTGGAGAACCAGGAAGCGCGGATGGATGCGATCGAGCGCATGATGGCCGGCATCCAGCGCTGACCATGGCCGGTTCCATCGGCATCGGCGCCGTCGGGCACGACATCGGCGGCGCATCCATCCTGCGTGACATCGACCTCGACATCGCCGGCGGCACCTTCGTCACGCTGCTCGGTCCCTCGGGCTGCGGCAAGACGACGCTGCTGCGCCTGATCGCTGGCTTCGCGGAACCGACGCGCGGCGAGATCCGCATCGACGGACGCCCGATGCGCGGCGTGCCGCCGCGGTCGCGCCCGATCGGGATGGTGTTCCAGAACCTCGCGCTGTTCCCGCATCTCGATGTGGCGGAGAACGTCGCCTATGGCCTGAAGGCGCGCCGCGTGGCGCGGGCCGAGATCGCCCGGCGCGTGGATGCCGCGCTCGAACTGGTCGGCCTCGGCGGCTTCGGGACGCGGCGCATCAGCCAGATGTCGGGCGGGCAGCGGCAACGCGTGGCGCTCGCGCGCTCCCTGGTGCTGGAACCGGCGATCCTGCTGCTGGACGAGCCGCTCTCGGCGCTCGACCTGCAATTGCGCAAGCAGATGCAGGTGGAGCTGAAGCGCATCCAGCAAAGCATCCGCACCACCTTCGTCTTCGTCACCCATGACCAGGAGGAAGCGGCGGTGCTGTCGGACCTGGTGGTGGTGATGGAACGCGGCCGCATCCGCCAGGCCGGCACGCCGCGCGAGATCTATCGCGACCCGCGCAGCCAGTTCGTGGCGGGCTTCATCGGGGACCTGAACCTGCTGCCGGCCCGGCTGGCGGCGGTGGGCACCGAAGGGCTGACCGTCGAGGTCGCCGGCCGGCGCGCGGTGCTGCCGCCGTCTGCCTGGCGCGGGGTATCGCCGGCCTCCGCCGGGCCGTGCCGCCTTGGCTTCCGGCCCGAGGACGGGCGCCTTGGCGCGGATGGCGGTCTCGTGCTCCATGCCGAGGTGCGGGGCCTGGCCTGGACGGGCGCGACGGCACGGATCGGACTGACCGTCGGAGACCGGCCGGCGGTGCTGCTGGCCCTGTCCGATGCGCTGGAAGGCCGCGTTCCGCAGGCTGGCACGAGCCTGCCCTTCAGCCTGCCGCCAGAGCGGCTCCTGCTGTTCCCCGAGGAGTGACGTCCATGACGCAACCCGCCGCCCTGCCACTCGCCGAGATCGCGCGGGGCCTGCGCAGCGGCGCCTTCCGGGCGCGCGACGTGATCGAGGATCTGCTCGCGCGCTGCGAGGCCGCCGCGCCCTGCAATGCCTTCGCTACCCTCGATCCCGACCATGCGCGGCGCGAGGCCGATGCGGCCGACGCCGCCTTCGCCGCGGGGCGCGATCCCGGGCCGCTCGCTGGCATCCCGATTTCGGTGAAGGATCTGCTGAACACGCGCGGGATGCGCACCGCCTGGGGCTCGCGCGCCTTCGCCGACAATGTGCCGACCACCGACGCCGCGGCGGTCGCCGCGCTGCGCGAGGCCGGCGCGATCCTCTACGCCAAGACCACCACGCCGGAATTCGGGCACAAGATCGTCACCGACAGCCCGCTGCACGGCATCACGCGCAACCCCTGGAACCTCGAACGTACCTCGGGCGGGTCGAGCGGCGGCGGGGCGGTGGCGACGGCGCTGGATCTGGGGCCGGTGGCGATCACGACGGATGGCGCCGGGTCGAGCCGGCTGCCCGCCGCCTGCTGCGGCGTCTATGGCATCAAGCCGACGCTCGGACGCATCCCGCATGAGACGGCGCCCGACACCTTCGGCCTGACGGTGAACATCGGCGCCATGGCGCGGCATCCGGCCGACCTCGCCCTGCCGCTGTCGATCACGACGAGGACGGATGCGCGCGACGCCTGGAGCCTCGCCGCCGCGATGCAGCCCTTCGGCGAGGTCGAGCCCTCGGTGAAGGGTCGTCGTTTCAAGATGATCCGCACGCTGAACGGGAGCTGGCTGGACCCGGAGGTGGAAGCCGCGCTCGAAGCCTGCGCCGATCATTTGCGCGCGCTCGGCGCCGAGGTCGCCGAGTTCGACGGGCTGACGATGAACTGGTGCCTGGCTGAGGCGCGGCTGCTGCTGCGCGTCAACCAGACCGAGCGCTATGCGAAGCTGATCGCCGAGCGCGGCGACATCCTCGACCGCTCCTTCATGGCCAATGTCACGGAAGGGCTGGGTGCCGATGCCGGCGACCTGCGCCGGGCGCTCTTCGCGCGCACCACCTTCTTCCGCGACATGCTCACGCTGATGGCGGATTGCGACTACCTGCTGACGCCCATCTTCAACACGCCGGCGATACCGGCGACGCAATACGTGCATGATCCGCTGGTGATCGACGGGCGCAGCCTCGGCGACCTGCGCGAGGCCTGGTACAGCTACACGGTGCCGCAGAACCTGTCGGGCCATCCGGCGATCGCGCTGCCCATCACGCTGTCGCGGGCCGGATTGCCGATCGGTGTGCAGGCGATCGGCAAATGGTTCTCCGAAGCCGGGCTGATCGGTCTCGCCTGCGCGCTGGACAGCCGCACCGGGGCCTCCGGGCGGCGCCCGCCGCCGCTCGCATGATGCGCGGACGCCACGCCGTCACGGCGCTGCTGCTGCTGCCCGGCGTGGCGGTGGTGGGGCTGTTCCTCGCCGCGGTGGCGGGGCTGGTGCAAAGCGCGCTCATCGGCGTGGATGGCTTCTCGGCGCGCTATCTGAATCAAATCCTCGAACGCGCCGACTACCTGGTGGTGATGCAGCGGACCGTGCTGATGTCGCTCGCCGTGGCGCTGACGGCGACAATGCTCGCCTGGCCCATCGCCTTCCTGTTGTGGCGGGCGCCGCGCTGGCGCAACCGGCTGCTGATCCTGGTGATGCTGCCCTGGCTCGTCAGCATCGTGGTGCGTACCTATGGCTGGATGGTCATCCTCGGCCCGCGCGGCACGATCAACGAGGCGCTGGCCTGGCTCGGCCTGGTCGAGGCACCGATGCGGCTGATGTTCAACGACCTCGGCATTCTGATCGGGTTGACGCATGTGCTGCTGCCCTTCGCCGTCATCGCGATCCTCGCCGCGATGCTGCAGATCGATCCGTGGCTGGAGGAAGCGAGCGAATCCCTCGGCGCGCGGCCGGGGCGGACGCTGTGGCGGGTTCTGCTGCCGCTCTCCGCGCCCGGCATCTTCGTCGGCATCAACATCACCTTCCTCACCAGCATGGGCGCGGTGGTGACGCCGATCCTGCTCGGCGGCATCCGCGAAAAGATGGCGGGGACGCAGATCTATCAGGACATCGTCTATGCCTTCAATCTGCCCAAGGCATCGAGCTGGGCGCTGATGCTGCTGGTGACGGCCTTCCTGGTCCTCGTGGTGCTGCGCCTGGCCGAGGCGGGCATCATGCGTCGCTTCCGGCATTGAGGGGCCCGCCATGCGCATCCCCGGCATCCTGCTGCTGCTTCTGCTGCCCCTGCCGATCCTGATCGTCGTCGCGGCGTCCTTCACGCCGGAGGGCTACCTGCGTTTCCCGCCCGGCACGCCGAGCCTGCGCTGGTACGAGGAGGCGGTGGGCGATCCCCGCTGGCTGAAGGCCCTCGGCCTCAGCCTGTGGATCGCCGTGCTGACGGCAGTGGGGGCGACGGCCATCGCCTTCCTCACCGCCTGGTGCGCGCGATGCCGGCTGCCGGGGGCGGTGGCGCGATCGCTCGATCTGCTGGTCCTGTCGCCGCTGTTCTTCCCGCATGCGGCGCTTGGCGTGGCGCTCGTGAACCTGCTGGCGGTCTTCGGGCTGGTCGCCACGCCCACGGGCATCGTGATCGCGCATCTCATCTGCGCACTGCCCTTCGCCTATCGCCCCGTGGCGGTGGCGATGCAGCGCGTCAGCCCGGAGATGCTGGAAGCCTCGGCGATCCTGGGTGCTGGGGATGCGCGCACGGCGCTCCGCGTGCTGCTGCCGCTGTGCAGGCCAGGGCTCGTCACGGCGCTGCTCTTCTCCTTCATCGTCTCGCTCGATGAAGTGACGGTGACGATGTTCCTTACCGGACCCGACATCATGACCTTGCCGGTCGAGATCTACGCCTTCATCCAGGAGAACGCCTCGCCAGTCCTCGCCGCGGTCTCGACCGCCATGGTGGTGGCCACGCTCGCGCTCGTCCTGCTGCTGGAGCGGCTGGTCGGATTGCAGGTCTTCGTCGAGACGGAACGGGGCTGACCCGTCAGCGCGGCAGGGCCATGCCCGGGACGGCGCCGGTTGCCACCATCTCCGCGACCCAGTCCTTCACGGCAGCGAGGAAGGCGTCGGCGAGGCGCGACGGGTCCCGGAAACGCGGCCGCATGACCTTGAACGTGTAATCGATGCGCGGCGTGAAGGGACGGATGACGAGGCCGCTCGCCGCCATGCGCATTGCCGTGAAGGGTTCGACGATCGAGATGCCGATGCCCCGCGCCGCCATCGAACAGGCTTCGAGCGAGGAATACACTTCCAGCCGCTGGCGCCGCGCGACCTGCCGCTGCTCGAACACGGCGTCCACGAGATGCCGCATCCGCGTGTCGGTGGCGAAGGAGAGGAAACTCTCGTCGCGCAGGTCTTCCGGCGTGATTCCGGGCCTGCGCGCGAGGTCATGCGCCGGCGGCAGGACGCAGACGGCAGGGACGCGGAAAAGCTCCTCACTGATGATGGACGGATGGTCGAAGGGCACCATCGAGAAGCCGAGATCCGTCTGCTGGTCGACGACGAATTGGTTGATCACCTCGGAGTGCCGGACCTGGAAGGCGACGCGCACGCCGGCATGGCCGCGCATGAAGCCCGCGAGCACGTCCGGCAGCACCACCTCCCCCAGGGCCGGCGTCGAGACGACATGCATCTCGCCCTGTTCGAGTGTGCGCAGGTCGCGCACGAAGCCGCCGAGCTCTTCGAGCCCGCGGAAGATGCGCTCCACTTCCCGCTGTAGCAGCTTGGCCTCGCGCGTCGGCAACAGGCGTTGCTTCTCGCGGCGGAACAGCGGGTAGCCGACACTGTATTCCAGGCCCCCGAGGATCTTGCTGACCGCGGATTGCGACAGCCTCATGCGTTCGGCGGCGCCGGTCACCGTCCCGGCTTCCATGAAGGCACGGAAGGCTTCGAGCTGGCGCGGGGAGATTCGGGTGCGGGCGACCATGGCAGGGGCGAAGGATGCCGGGCGCTGTTCCGGGCTTCAAGGCGGCCTTCCCGGCTCGGGTGGGGCCGCGGCCTGTCTTATGTGTACGGCAGTGCGTCGGAGCGGGGCTTTGCCCCTCCCCGGACCCCACCCCAGCAAAGGCCAGAGGGCCTTTGCAAACCATGATTTGGTGCTGGGGACATCTGTGGTCGGATTGAGCTCTCCGAGGCACGAAGCCCGGCCGGTTGCCGCCGGCGCTATCGCAGCGTCGGATCGAGCCTGTCGCGCAGCCAGTCCCCCACGATCGAGACCGCGAGCGTGGTGGTGATGATGGTGAAGGCCGGTGCGAGCAGGATCCACGGCGCGCGCGTGAGGTATTCGCGCCCATACCCGACCATGTTGCCGAGCGAGGTCGCCGGCGGTTGCACGCCGAGGCCGAGGAAGGAGAGCCCGCTTTCGAGCAGGATGATCTCGGGGAAGGCGAGCGTCATGGAAACGATGAGCGTCGAGGCGATATTGGGCAGGATGTGCCGGGCATAGACGCGCAGCGGCCTGGCGCCAAGCTGCCGCACCGCCGCCGCATAGCCCTGCGCGCCGGCGCTGATGGCCAGCCCCCGCGCGATGCGCGCATAGCGTTCCCAGGCATGGAAGCCGAGCAGCACGATGAAGAGTGTCAGCGAGTTGCCGAAGAAGGCGAGCACGGCCAGAGCAAGGATCAGGAAGGGCAGGCTCGCCGAGAAATCCACCAGCGCCAGCACTGCCTGTTCCACCCAGCCGCGGAAATGCGCGGCGAGGAATCCCATGGTCGTGCCGAACACCGCGCCGATGATGGTGGCGCCGAAAGCGATCAGCAGACTCATCCGGATGGAGAAGATCAGGCGCGAGAGCACATCGCGCCCGAGCTCGTCCGTGCCCAGCGGATGCGCCCAGCCACCGCCGAAGCCGGCGGGCGGCGAGAGCCGGTTGCGCAGGTCGAGCGCCGTGTAGGCATAGGGGCTGATGACGTCGGCCAGTAGCGCGATGGCCAGCATCAGCGTCAGCCAGGCCACGCCGATGGCAACGCCGAGCGGTAGGTCAAACCGGAAGCGCGGTGCCGCGGTGGCGGCAGGCAGGGCGGCGTCCGACATCAGGCGTTCCCCCCGGCACGGGCCTGGCGCAGCCGTGGGTCGAGCGCGCCGTAGAGCAGGTCCACGATCAGGTTCGACGCCACCATGGTCCCGGCGACCAGCAGCAGGATGCACTGCACGACGGCAAGATCGCGGTTCGCGACCGCGACGACCAGCAGCCGGCCCACGCCGGGCCAGGAGAAGACGCTCTCGACCACCACCGCGCCCGCGATCAGGCTGCCGACCATGAAGCCGACGATCGTCACGGTCGGGATGGCGGCGTTGGGCAGGGCGTGGTGCCGGATCACGGCGCGCCAGGGCACGCCCTTCGCGCTCGCCGTGCGGATATAGGGCTGGCCAAGCACTTCCAGCATGGCGCTGCGCGTGAACCGCGCCAGCACCGCGGCGCCACCGGCGCCGAGCGTGATGACCGGCAGGATTGCGTGGCGCCAGGAATCCTGCCCGCCGGAAGGCAGCCAACCGAGCTGTACCGCGAAGACGAGCACGAGCAGCAGGCCGAGCACGAAGGACGGGACAGTGAAGCCCAGCACGGCAAGGCCCATCACCACGCGATCGGTCAGCGAGTTGCGGTGCAACGCCGCGTAGACGCCGGCCGGGATGCCGATGGACAGCTTGATCGCGAGCGCCGGCAGCGTCAGCGCGAGGGTGGCCGGAATGCGCTCCGCGACCAGCGCGATGGCATCGCGCCCGTCGCGCATCGAACGGCCAAGATCGCCATGCAGGATCGCCGAGAAGTACTTCGCGTATTGCAGCCAGAGCGGTTCATCGAGGCCCCAGGCCTGGCGGAAGGCGGCGATGGCCTCGGGCGGCGCATCGACGCTCATGATCAGCAGGGCAGGATCGCCGGACAGGCGCAGCACGACGAAGGCGAAGGTCACCACCATGACGATGGTGACGATCGCGCGGGCAAGCCGCGTGGTGAGGAAGCGGAGCATCAGGCGGCCCTCGCGAGCATCGGCGCATCGGGGTGGTGGCAGGCGACGCGACGGCCGCTGCTGTCGTCGCGCAGGGCCGGTGTCTGGCTGCGGCATTGCGCCGAGGCCAACGGGCAGCGCGGATGGAAGGCGCAGCCGGCCGGGCGCGCCGCCGGGTTGGGCGGATCGCCCTGAAGCACGATGCGGTCGCCGCGCCGGCCGGGATGCGGAATGGCTGAGACCAGCGCGCGCGTGTAGGGATGCCGCGGGTCGTGCAGAAGCGCGTCGGGCGGGCCTTCTTCGACGATGGTGCCGAGATACATCACCGCGACATGCTCGCTGACCTGGCGCACCGCGCGCAGGTCGTGGCTGATGAACAGAAGCGCCATGCCGTGCTCGGCCTGGAGGTCCACCAGCAGGTTCATCACCTGAGCCTGGATGGAGATGTCGAGCGCGCTGATCGGTTCGTCGCAGACCAGCAGTGCGGGCCCGGTCGCCAAGGCGCGGGCGAGGACTACGCGCTGGCGTTGCCCGCCGGAGAGCTCATGCGGATACCGCGCGCCCTGGTCGGGGCGCAGGCCGACGTCCCGCAGCAGGGATTCGACGCGCGCCGCGCGTTCCGAGGCCGCGCCGACACCGTGGATGACCAGCGGTTCCGCGACCTGTTCGGCAATGGTCATGCGGCGGTCGAGAGCGCCGAGCGGATCCTGGAAGACCATCTGCATGCGCGCGCGCATGGCGCGCCAGGCCGGCGTGCCGGGCACCGGCATGGGCTTGCCCTGGAAGGAGACGCTGCCGGCATCGGGTGTTTCCAGCCCGAGCACCATGCGTCCGGTCGTGGACTTGCCGCAGCCGGATTCGCCCACCAGGCCCAGGGTGCGGCCGCGTTCCAGCGCGAGCGACACGCCGGCGACGGCGGTCACCTCGGTCACGCGGCCCAGCAGGCCGCGCCGCATGCTGTAGCGCCGGACCAGATCCTTCGCGTCGAGAAGAGCAGCGTCCCTCATGCGTCCACGAGCTCCCGCGTCTCGCTCAACAGGCAGGCGGCGCTGTGGTCCGGCGCAACGGCGACAGCCCGCGGCACCTCGATGCCGCATGCGGCCATGCGGTGCGCGCAGCGTGGCGCGAAGGCGCAGCCCGCCGGCATCATGCGCGGGTCCGGCACGCTTCCGGGAATGGCGGCCAGGCGCTGCCTCGGGCCATCCAGCGGCGGCAGTGCGGCCAGCAGCCCCTGCGTATAGGGATGCGTCGGGCGCGCGAAGATGGCGTCAGCCGAGGCGCGCTCGACGATGCGGCCGGCATACATGACGGCGACTTCCTCGCAGGTCTCGGAGATGACGCCGAGGTCGTGGGAGATCAGCACCAGCGCCATGCCCGTCTCGCGCCGGAGCTGGTTCAGCAATTCGAGGATCTGCGCCTGGATCGTCACGTCCAGCGCCGTGGTGGGCTCATCCGCCACGAGCAGCTCCGGCTGCCCGGCGAGTGCCATGGCGATCATGACGCGCTGATTCTGCCCGCCCGAGAGTTCATGCGGGTAGGCGTCGAGGCGACGCCTGGCATCCGGAATGCCGACCTGGTCAAAGAGGCGCTTCGCCTCGGCCCGCGCCGCGGCGTCCGACATGCCGCGGTGGAGGCGCACGGCTTCGGCGACCTGGGCGCCGAGGCGATGGACCGGGTTCAGGCTGGAAGCGGGGTCCTGGAAGATCATGGCGATGCGCCCGCCGCGCACGCGGTCCAGCGTCGCCGCCGGTGCGCCGAGAATCTCGGCGCCGTCGAGATGCACGCTGCCCTTCACCCGGGCGCGGCCCGGCAGCAGGCCGAGTGCGGCGAGCCATGTCACGGACTTGCCGCAGCCGGATTCACCCACCATGCCGACCGCCCCGCCGCGCGGAACGTCGAGGTCGATGCCGCGCAATACCGGCACGCCGTCGAAGGCGACACGAAGGTCGCGCAACGCCACGAGCATCGTCAGCTTCCCCAGTTCTCGCGACGGAAATCCATCAGGAAGGATTGCGCTGCCTTCCAGCGGATATCCTTGCGCTTCGCGGTGAAGGTCGCTGTCTGGTGGAGGACCGTGTAGACGGGATCCTCGCGTTCCGCGATCTCCAGCATGCGGCGGAAGACAGCGCGGCGCCGGGCGCGGTCGGTGCTGGTCTCGAGTTCACCCGAAAGGCGGTTGAACTCCTCGTTCGTCCATTCGCCGACCTGCTGGCTCTGGCCCTCGGGGCCGAAGGCGGCCGGCAGGGAGGAGACGGGGTCGTTGAAGGCCGCGCTGTTCGACCAGTCGCGCACCGCGCGCGGCGCGTTGCGGTCGAACATCTGGCTCCAGTTCTCCTTCATCTCGATCTGGACGTTCAGGCCGACCTGGCGCCACATCTCGACCAGGATCTGCGCCGTGGCGACCTGGTTGGTGTAGTAGTTGTTCAGCAGGCGATAGGGGATCGGCTCACCGCGGTAATTGGCCTCGCGCAGCAGGCGGCGCGCCTCGGCGGGGTCGAAGGCGGGGACGTTCCAGTCGGACTGGAACATCTCGCCATAATACTCCCATTGCAGGCCCTTCGGGATGCCCGTACGGCCGGCCCAGAGCGCATCGACGATCATCTGCCTGTCGATCGCATGGGTGAAGGCGCGGCGGATGCGCGCATCGCGAAGCTGCGGATGGTTCCTGTCGAACACCGTGACGCGATGGTTGGTGATGGTACTGCCCACCACCTCGAAGCGCGGGTTCCGTTCGATATCGGCGATCTGGTCGGGGTTCACGTCGCAGGCGAAGTCATATTCGCCCGAGAGCAACCCGTTTACGCGGGAGGCCGGCTCAGGCACCTCGACGAAGCGGATGCGGCGCAGCGGTGGGCGGCCGCCCCAGTAGTCGTCGAAGGCCTCCAGAGTCAGGTCACGGTCGGGGCGGAACTCCGCGACGCGATAGGGGCCCGTGCCGATTGGCCTGCGGGCCCAGGCCAGCCAGGATTCCGCTTCCGAGAAGCCGCGCTGCGAGCCGATCATGCCGACATTGCGCGCGATGCGGCCTTCCAGCGTGACGTCCGGCGTGCGGTTGACGAAGCGGACCACGCCGGGGCGGACGATCTCGACCCGATCGAAACCCGGATAAGTGCGGCGCGCGACGGCCGGCACCTCCGGCGGTGGCGCCTTGCCGGTGGACCCCGTCGCGCTGTTGGCGAAGAGCGTGCCCTGCGCCTGCCGTCCGCCAGCGCCCCAGAGCCGTTCCGGACCGAAGGAGAAGGCGACATCCTCGGCCGTCATCACATCGCCATTGTGGAAGCGCACGCCCTCCCGCAGGTCGAGCTCCACCGTGCGATCGTCGATGCGCCGCCAGGCGGTCGCGAGGCCGGGGCGCAGCGAGAGGTCCCCGATCCAGTCCGTATCGATCAGCATCTCGGCATAGGAGCCGAAGACACGCGTGCCGACATTGGACTGCTCGCGCGCCATCTCCAGCGTGTTGCTGTTCGCCACCTTCTGCACGGCAATCGTGATGGCGGGCCGCTGATCCGCCTGGGCGATGCCCGGGCGCGGCAGCGTCAGTGCGGCGGCGCCCAGCAGCGCCGCGCGGCGGGTCAGCGGCATCATGGTCTCAGGCGCCCCAGTTCTGCGTGCGGAAATCCATCGCGAAGGCCGGCGCGGCCTTCCAGCGGATGTCCTTGCGCTTCGCGGTGAAGGTCGCGTTCTGGTGCAGCACCGTGTAGGCGGGGTCCTCGCGCTCCGCGATCACCAGCATGCGCTGGAAGGCGACGCGCCGGCGCGCGCGGTCGGTGCTGGTCTCGAGCTCGACCGAGAGGCGGTTGAATTCCTCATTCGCATACTCGCCGACCTGCTGCTGCTGGCCGTTCGGGCCGTGCTGGTTCACCAGCGACGACACCGGGTCGCTGAACAAGCCGGAATTCGACCAGTCGCGCACCGCGCGCGTGGGCGAGCGTTCGAGGATCTGCGTCCAGTTCTCCTTCATCTCGATCTGGACGTTCAGGCCAACCTGGCGCCACATCTCGACCAGGATCTGCGCGGTGCCGACCTGGTTGGTGTAGTAGTTGTTCAGCAGGCGATAGGGGACCGGCTCGCCGCGATAACCCGCCTCGCGCAGCAGGCGACGCGCTTCGGCGGGATCATAGGCCGGCACCGACCAGTCGGCGATGAACATGTCGCCGTAGAAGGACCATTGCAGACCCTTCGGGATCTCCGTGCGGCCGGCCCACAGGCTGTCCACGATTGCCTGGCGGTCGATCGCGTGGGTGAAGGCGCGGCGCACCAGCGGGTTGCGCAGGATCGCGTGGTTCTTGTCGAACACCGTGATGCGGTGGTTGGGGATGGTGCCGCCCACCACCTCGAAGGCGGCGTTGCGTTCGATGCCGGCGATCTGGTCGGGTGGGATGTCGCAGGCGAACTGGTATTCGCCCGACAACAGGCCATTCACGCGGGAGGCGACTTCCGGCACCTCGACGAAGCGGATCTGGCGGATCGGCGGGCGGCCGCCCCAGTATTCGTCATGCGCGACCAGCGTCAGCGACTGATCGGGGCGGAAATCGGCGACCTTGTAGGGGCCGGTGGTGATGGGCTTGCGCGCCCAGTCGAGCCAGCTCCCCGCCTCCGCGAAGCCGCGGCGGCTGCCGATCTCGCTGCCGATGCGCGCGAGGCGACCTTCCAGCGTGACGTCCGGCGTGCGGTTGATCCAGCGCAGCGTGTGGCGGTCGACGATCTCGATCTTCTCGAAGCCGGGGAAGGAGCGGTTGGCGACGGCCGGCACTTCGACCGGCAGCTCCTTGCCGCTGTTGGTCGGATTGGTCTCGCCGACCCGGATGGTGCTGCCGCTGTTGGGACCGTTCGGGCCGAACATGCGGTCATTGCCGAAGGAGAAGACGATGTCCTCGGCCGTCAGCTCGTCGCCATTGTGGAACTTCACGCCGGGGCGCAGCTTGAACTCCACGACATTGTCGCTGATGCGACGGTTCTCCACCGCCAGCATCGGGATCGTCTCCAGCCGGCTCGCATAGTCGCGCCCGAGCAGCCCTTCCCACATGGAGGTCAGGAAGACGCGCTCACCGACATTGGACTGTTCGCGCAGCGGCTCCAGCGTGTTGCTGTTGCTCACCTTCTGCACGGCGATGGTGACGGATGGGCGCTGATCCGCCTGGGCGAGCGCGACGCGCGGCGGCGTGAGCAGACCGGCGGCGCCGGCGAGCAGGGTACGGCGATCGAGACGCATGGGGCTTCTCCTTCGTCTGTCAGGCGGCGTTGTGCGAGGCGAGGCGGTTCTCGAGACCGTTCGGCGTCGCGCGGAAATGCGTCAGGGTGCGTTCGGCATGGCGCAGGCGGTGGGACAGCGCCTTCTGGGCGTAGTCGCGCACCTCGGCGGCGTAGGCCGGATCCTCGGCCAGGTTGGTGAACTGGTCGGGATCCTTCTCGAGGTCGAAGAACAGCGGCGGCAACGCGGCGAAATGGACGTATTTCCGACGCGCATCCTGAACCACCGTCAGCGAGGCCTCGTCCATGCCGAGGCCGAGCGGGCCTTCCGGCTGGCTGTAGTAGACGTCGCGGAAGTCGAATTCATAGGTCATGAAGCGCCGCCAATCGGCTGGCGTCGCGCCATGCAGCACCGGCAGGATGGAACGGCCGTCGCAGGCGCGCGGGATCTCGCCGCCCAGCCAGTCGAGGATGGTCGGCATGACGTCCACGCTTTCGGTGAAGGCGCTCTCGATGCGGCCGCCTTCCTGCGGCGCATCGGGGTCCTTCACGACCAGCGGAATGCGGAAGCTCTCGTCGAAATAGCCGAGCTTGCCGAGCAGGTGATGGTCGCCGAGCTGTTCACCATGGTCGGAGGTGAAGACGACGAGCGTCTCCTCCCACTGCTTGGTCTCGTCCAGATAGGCGAAGACCTGGCCGAGGCAGTCATCGATCTCGCTCATCATGCCGGCGTAGGTCGCGCGCATCTGCGCGATCTCCGCGGCATCGAGCGCCGCGCCCTGGCCTTCGGCGCGCTCGAAGAAGGAGGCCTGGCGGATGGAATCGAGATAATGGCCGAGCATCGGATGCTGCGCGCCTTCGCTCGCCGGATCGACGGCACGCACCGGGGCGGGCATGTCCTCGGGCCGGTACATGCTGTGATAGGGCGCGCAGGCGACGAAAGGCGGATGCGGGCGCCAGTAGCCGAGATGCAGGAACCAGGGCTTCTCGCCCTTGCCCTTCAGATAGGTCAGCGCGCGTTCGGTGAAGTAGGCGCTGTCCGACAGTTCCGCGGGGATGCGGCAGGGGCGGTCGGTGGCGCCAGGTTCGGCATCCTCGCCCTCCGGCAGCCAGATATCGCCGCGCCGCGCCGGGACCGGATAGCCCTTCTGCGCTAGCCAGCCGAAATACCCGTCCATCGAGGGTTCGAAGGCGCCGACGCTGCGGAACCCGTCCATCAGGTCGCCGAGCGTCGTGAAGCGCGGATCCCGTGGGCCCGTGCTGCGCGGATCGGGCGTCGAGGTGGTGTAGCCGATCAGCGCCGGGTCATAGCCGATGAGCCGCAGCGCCTTGCCCAGGTTCATGTGCCGCGCATCGAGCGGCACCGTGTTCTGCACCGCGCGATGATTCATCAGGTAGAGGCCGGTCAGCAGCGAGGCGCGCGCCGGGCCACAGGGCACCGCGGTGGTGACGTGGTTGCGGAAGGTCACCCCTTCGCGGCAGAGGCGGTCGAGATTGGGCGTCTTCAGAAAGCCGGCGCCGAGCGCGGGGATGAAGTCCGCCCGCCATTGATCGACGACAATCAACAGAACATTCCGACGCCTTGTCATGCGATGCCCCTGCGAAGACGGGGCACCCCCTAGAGCATCCGGACGACCGTCGCGTGGCACTCCCATTGCGGTTCGATGAACCGTTGAGCTGGCCTGGGCCCGCCGTGCCAGGCCGGGCCGAGACCTGCGCGAGGGGCCGGAAAGCCAAGAAAACCGGGCACTTACGGCGGCAACCGAGGCAAGGTTCCCGGCATCCGGCATGGGTTCGACGACGCTGATGCGTGGACGATCCGCAGACTTGTCGGGACCCGTTGCCGGCGTCGCGCGACATGCATGCCGATCGATCGGAGCCCAGTTGCTGGGCAGTCATAGCCCAGCGCGCGGGCAATCCGGTCGTCGGCGAGCGCTTCGGACCCTTCTGCGGGGTTGCGCGCGCGATGCCCCCGCCGCCACCCTGCGGCCCTGCTTCGGGCCGGGCCGTCGCCGCGCATCTGGCCCATGCTTCATGGCTTGATCTGGCCCTTTTCCCGAGCCAGATCTTGCTGGTTCGATAGACCAGAAGAACAGCAGGAACCAGGGGCGGCACTGCAAACGCAACGGCGAGCAACGAGGGATGCAGGAATGAAGTTCAATCGCAGGCAGGGCCTTCAGGGTCTGCTCGGCGCCGCCGCTGGCGGCGCGATCGGGACGACGGCCGGCGCGCGCGACGCCGCGGCCCAGACGCGCGCGGAAACGCTGCGCCAGGTGATGGGCGGGATCATCAACTCGCTCGATCCCACGACACCGGGCGGCACGCGCGAGAATTTCGGTCTCGCCATGAGCACCTATGATCGGCTTGCCTCCTTCGGTGTGAAGGAAGGCGAGGGCGGGCCGACCTTCGACATGGACAATATCCATGGCGAGCTGGCCGACCGCATCGACCGCTCCCCCGATGGCCTGACCTATACCTTCCACATCCGCGAGGGTGCGATGTGGCATGACGGCACGCCCGTCACGACCGCGGATGTGAAGTGGTCGCTCGACCGCATGGTCTCCGCGCGCAGCCTGGCGCCCCCGCAGGTGGCGAGTGGCTCGCACACCTCGCCCGACCAGTACAGCATCGTCGGCGACCGCCAGGTGCAGGTGAAGCTGCCGCGGCCGGACCGCCTCGCGCTGGGCAACCTGTGCATTCCCTATGCGCTCATGATCAACAGCACGCTGGCGAAGAAAAACGCCACGGCCGACGATCCCTGGGCGATGAACTGGCTCAAGGAGAACACGGCGGGCGGCGGTGCCTATA
This sequence comes from Roseomonas sp., assembly GCA_041914265.1. Lineage (GTDB taxonomy): Bacteria > Pseudomonadota > Alphaproteobacteria > Acetobacterales > Acetobacteraceae > Neoroseomonas. The sequence continues at coordinate 87,663 of JAYSDS010000003.1, read as the reverse complement.
TCGTCGAGACGAATCGCCCCGGCCAGCAGGTGGTGCTGCGTCGTAACGATGCGTGGAAGAACGGCAAGAACGGCGCGCTGCCCTTCTTCCGCCGCGTCATCCTGCAGACCGTGCCGGAGGCCTCGACGCGGGCGAGCCTGGTCGAGCGCGGCGATGCCGACCTGTCGATCGACCTCGCGGCGAGCGACATTCCCGCGATCATCCAGCGCGGGCGTGTGAAGGTGGTCTCCATCCCCCAGACCAATGCCTTCCAGTCCGTGGTGTTCAACACGCAGCTCGCGCCTTTCGACAACCCGAAGGTTCGCCAGGCCTTCGCCGCCGCGCTGCCTTATGAGGCGATGTTCCAGGCCGCGCAGTTCGGCCGCGGGCGCATCCTGTTCGGTGCGCAATGGACCGAGGCGCCGGACGCCGCCTTCCCGCGCACCATGCCGCTGAACCTGAACCTCGACCGCGCGAAGGCGCTGCTGGCCGAGGCCGGGCATCCGAATGGCTTCGCCACCACCTTCACCTTCGCCAACTCCATGGCCGCCTTCGCCGAGCCCATGGCCGCGCTGATCAAGGAATCGCTCGCGCGCATCGGCGTCGAGATCACGGTGCAGAAGATGCCGGACGCGCAGATCTCGACCATGGTGGTCGAACGGCGCCTGCCCTTCTTCACCGATATCGGCGCGGCGTGGCTGCCCTCCCCGGACTACTTCTTCCGGACCTATTTCGTCGGGGCGCATCGCTGGAACTACAGCGGCTTCAACAACGCCGAGATGAACGAGCTGGTGCAAGCCGCGCGCTTCGAGACCGACACCGCGAAGTACGACGCGGCGGTGAAGCGCATGATCAACATCGCCGCGCAGGAGATGCCGATGGCGATGGTCTGGCAGTCGATGCAGGACGCGGTGATGGCCAAGGATGTGTCGGGCTACACCTATTGGTTCCATCGCCAGGTCGATTTCCGGGACATGAAGCGAGGCTGTTCGATGCGTGCGCGGCGGGGGGTCGGCCTGCGGGGCGGGCGGAGGCTGCTGGCCCCCGCCCCGGCGCTGCTCGGCGTGGTGGTCTTCACCTTCCTGCTGATGCGGGTGCTGCCCGGGGATCCGGCGGTGTTCTTCGCCTCCGGCCCCAATGCCGGGCAGGCGGAAATCGACGAGCTGCGCCGCACGCTGGGCCTCGACAAGCCGATCCCGGTGCAACTCGCACACTATCTCTATGATGTGGGGACGGGGAATCTGGGGCGCTCGCTGACCACCGGCCAGCCGGTGCTGCGAGACCTGGCTGAGCGGCTGCCCGCCTCGCTGGAACTGACGCTGACGGCCCTGGTGCTGGCGCTGTCGCTCGCGCTGCCGCTCGGCATCCTGGCGGCGCTGCGCCCGGGATCGCTGCTGGACCACGGCGTAAGGCTGGTCTGTTCGCTCGGCGTCTGCGTGCCGACCTTCGTGTCGGGCCTGCTGCTGATCTACGTGTTCTACGTCGTGCTCGGCATCGCACCGGACCCGACGGGTCGGATCGACATCTTCGCCGCATCGCCGCCCGACATCACCGGTTTCCTGCTGATCGACTTCGCCCTGGTGGGCGATTGGGAAGGATGGCGCGCGGCGGCATCGCAACTCGTCCTGCCGGCGGCGACCATGGCGCTGTTCACGCTCGCACCGTTGGCGCGCATGACGCGGGCCTCGATGCTGTCGGTGCTCGGCAGCGACTTCGTGCGCACGGCGCGCTCGGTCGGATTGGGCCGGATGCGCGTCATCCTGGTCTATGCGTTACGCAACGCGTTGCTGCCCGTCATCACCATCACGGGGATCGTCTTTTCGACCATGCTCGGGGCCAACGTGCTGGTGGAGAAGGTCTTCTCCTGGCCCGGCGTCGGATCCTATGCGCTCGATGCGCTGCTGGGGTCGGACTACGCGCCGGTGCAGGGTTTCGTGCTGCTGATGGCGTCGGCCTTCGTGCTGGTGAACCTCGTCATCGACACGCTTTACGGCATCGCCGATCCGCGGGTTTCCATCGAATGAGCGCGACGCTTCGCCATGCCGGCTGGGTCCTGCGCGGCAATCCGGTCACGGCCGTCGCCGCCACGGGCGTGCTGCTGCTCGCGCTGATCGCGGTCTTCGGGCCATGGATCACGCCCTATGACCCCATCGCATCCAATGTGCAGAATGCGCTGCAGCCTCCTTCCGCGGCGCATTGGGCGGGTACCGACCAGCTTGGGCGCGACATCTTCTCGCGGCTGATCGCCGCGACGCGGCTCGACCTGATCATTGCCTTCTCGGCGGTGTCCATTTCCTTCGCGGCGGGGGCGGTCATCGGCAGCTTCTGCGGCTATGTCGGCGGGCGCGTCGATCGTGTGGTCGGGCGCTTCGTGGACGTGCTGATGGCCTTCCCGCTCTTCGTGCTCGCCATGGCGATGGTCGCGGCGCTGGGCAACCGGGTCGAGAACATCGTCATCGCCACGGCCTTCATCAACCTGCCCTTCTACATCCGCTTCGCCCGCGCCGAGGTGAACGTCCGCCGCGACGCCGGCTGGGTGGAAGCGGCACGCGCCTGTGGCGACAGCCACCTGTCCATCGTGCTGCGCTTCCTGCTGCCGAACATCCTGCCGGCCATGGCGGTGCAAATCTCGCTCAACCTCGGCTGGGCGATCCTGAACGCCGCGGGGTTGTCCTTCCTCGGCCTCGGCGTGACCGCCCCGACGCCGGAATGGGGGATCATGGTGGCCGAAGGTGCGCGTTTCATCACCTCGGGCCAATGGTGGCTGGTCGCCTTTCCGGGACTGACGCTGATGCTCGCCGTGCTGTGTTTCAACCTGCTGGGGGATGGGCTGCGCGACATCCTTGACCCGCGGATGCGCACATGACGGCGAAGCTGCTGCAGGTCGAGGATCTGCACGTCGCCTTCGCCACGCGGCGCGGGGTGGTGCAGGCGGTGCGCGGCGTGTCGTTGGATCTCGATCCCGGCGCGACGCTTGGCGTCGTGGGAGAATCCGGTTCGGGAAAATCGGTCACGGCCTATGCGGTCACGCGGCTGCTCGACCGCGCGGGGCGCGTGACCGGCGGCCGCATCCTGTTCCGCGGCCAGGACCTGACGCGCGCCGGCGAGGGCGACATGCGCAGCCTTCGCGGCGGCGCGATCTCCATGATCTTCCAGAACCCGCGCGCGGCGCTGAACCCGATCCGCGGCGTGGGGCAGCAATTGATGGATGCGCTCGGCGCCCATCGCGCCCTGTCGCGGAAGGAAAGGCACGAGCGCGCGCTGGGCCTGCTGCGCGATGTGCTGATCCGCGATCCGGAACGCCGGTTCGACGCCTATCCACACGAATTGTCGGGCGGCATGTGCCAGCGCGTGATGATCGCCATGGCGATCGCCTGCGACCCCGCGCTGCTGATCGCGGACGAGCCGACCACGGGCCTCGACGTCACCACGCAGAAGACGGTGATGGACCTCCTCGCCCGCCTCACCGCCGAGCGGAAGATGGGGCTGATCCTGATCACCCACGATCTCGGCCTCGCGGCGCAGTATTGCGGCGAGGTCGCGGTGATGCAGGAAGGCCAGGTGGTCGAGCGCGATCGACCGGAGACGCTTTTCCGCCACCCGCGGCACGACTACACCAAGCGTTTGGTCGCCGCCTCCCCAACGCCGCGTTCCACGGTCGAGGAACTGGTCGGCGAGCCACCGCGTCCACCGGCACCGCCGCGTCCGCAGGCAGCCGGCACGCCCCTGCTGCTGGAGGTGCGGGACCTGGTGAAGCGCTATGAGGGCTTCGCCGCCGTCAACGGGGTCTCCTTCTCTATCCGGCCCGGGGAAAGCCTCGGCCTGGTGGGCGAATCGGGATCCGGCAAGAGCACCATTTCCCGCCTCATCTGCCGCCTGATCGACCGTACCGACGGCACGATCCTGTTCGACGGGGAGGATATCGGCGACGTGCCGGCGCGCGACTTCCACGCCGATCGGCGCCGGCGCGAGATCCAGATCGTCTTCCAGGATCCGCATGACAGCCTGAACCCGCGCTTCAGCGCCTTCGACAGCATCGCCCATCCGCTGCGGCGCATGCTCGGCATGAAGGACGGCGCGGCGCTGCGCGATCGCGTCGCGGAATGTGCCGCCCGCGCCGGCCTGCCCGCGGAACTGCTGACGCGCTTCCCGCACCAGCTTTCCGGCGGGCAGAAGGCGCGCGTCGGCATCGCGCGGGCGATCGCCTGCAAGCCGCGGCTGCTGGTGCTGGACGAACCGACCGCCGCGCTCGATGTCTCGGTGCAGGCCGTGATCCTGAAGCTGCTGGACGATCTTCGGCGGGAGGAAGGCCTCGCCTTCCTCTTCGTCAGCCACGACCTCAACGTCGTTCGCATGATGTGCGAGCGCACCATCGTGTTGCAGCAGGGCCGCATCGTCGAACAGGGCGACAGCCGCGCGCTCTTCGCCGCGCCGCAGGCCGACTACACGCGGGAACTGCTCGCCGCGATCCCGCATTTCGATCCCGCGCCCGAGATGGCGGGCTGACTGAAGGAACGCAGACTTGTCAGAGCGTGATTGGGATATCGGCACCGATATCGGCGGCACCTTCACCGATATCCTGGCAGTGCATGCCGGAACGCAGGAGACGCGAATCGCCAAGGTGCCGTCGCGCCCCGCGGAGCCGGTGCGCGCGATGCTGGAAGCCGTTGCCGCCGTCGGGCTGGCGAAGGAGGAAGTGCGCCGCTTCGTCCACGGCACCACGCGCGTCACCAACGCCCTGGTCGAGGAACGCCTGCCGAAGGTCGCGCTGATCGCCACCGCGGGCTTCGAGGATGTTCTCGAGATCGGCCGCTATCGGCGCGAGGATCTCTATCGCCTCGACATACCGCCCAAGGCGAAGCCGCTTGTCCCGCACACGCTGTGCTTCGGGCTGCGCGAACGCCTCGATCACACTGGCGCCGTGCTGGAACCCCTGACCGAAGCCGAGATCGCGCGAGCCATCGCCTGGCTGAAGGACTCCGGCGCCGAGACCGTCGCCATCTGCCTGCTGCATGCCTATGCCAACCCGGTGCATGAACGGATGTTGGCGGAGGCGCTGGCGCCTCACGTCGCGCATCTCTGCGTCTCGCACGAGATCAATCCGGAAGCGCGCGAATACGAACGAGCCTCCTCCACGGCGTTCAACGCGGCGGCGATGCCGATCGCGGTGACCTATCTCTCCGAGCTGGAGGAGAAGCTGCCGCTCGGCGCCGGCCTGCAGGTCTTTCATTCGGCCGGGGCGATGGTGCCGGTGCCCGCGGCGAAGCGGCGGCCCCTGGTGATGGCGGCGTCGGGGCCCGCGGCGGGCGTCTCGGCTTCCGCGCGCATGGCGCGGGACCTCGGGCGGTCGCGGGTGCTGACCTTCGACATGGGCGGTACCACCACGGATGTCTGCCTGATCGTCGACGGTCAGGCGGAGATGACGGATACGCGCATGATCGGCGGCCGTCCGTTGCGCCAGCCGATGCTTGCCGTGCATTCCATCGGCGCGGGCGGCGGGTCCATCGTGAAGCTGGGCCCGGGCGGCCTGTCCGTCGGGCCGGAAAGCGCGGGATCGGAACCAGGCCCGGCCTGTTACGGCCGTGGCGGCACGCGGCCGACCATCACCGATGCGAATGCGCTGCTCGGCTATCTCGATCCCGAGGTGAAGCTCGGCGACACCATCACCCTCGACATCGCGGCGGCCGAACGGGCGGTGGCCCCCATCGCGCGGCAACTCGGCCTCGGCATCACGGAGACGGCGCTCGGTATCCTGCGCGTCGCCAATGCGGCCATGGCACGCGCGCTGCGACGTGTGACGGTCGAGCGCGGCGTCGATGGGCGCGACTGCACGCTGCTCGCCTTCGGCGGTGGCGGCCCGATGCATGCCGCGGGTCTCGCCGATCTCTACGGCCTGAAGGAAGTCATCGTTCCCGCCGCGTCCAGTGCCTTTTCCGCGCTCGGCTGCCTGACGGCGGATTTCTCCTTCCTGCAGCAGCGCACTGTGCGTCTGCCGCTGGATGGCTTTGCGCGCATCGTGTTCGACGAACGCCTGGAGGAGCTGACGCGGGATGCGACGGCACCGCTGCTCGCCAACGGCATTCCGCAGGACGAGATCGCGATCGAGCACGTCGCCCTGATGCGCTACGCGGCGCAGAGCGATTCACTGCCCGTACCCTTCGCCGTGCCCTTCGATCCGGCAGCCATGATCGCCGAGTTCCATCGTCGCCATCGCGTGCTGTTCGGCTATGCGACCGAGGAGCCCTGCGTCGTCGAATCCCTGCGCGTGCAGGCGCGCAGGCCCTCGGTCACGCCGATGGCCCGGCCCGAGGTCGGTCGCCCCGCGCGCCCGGCGCGGACCCGGCGCTGCGTCTTCCCCGATGTCGGCGCGGTCGACACCGCGATCCTCCCGCGCGAGACGCTTACCGGCCGCGTCGCCGGTCCCGCCATCATCGAGGATGCCTGGTCCACCGTGGTCGTCCCCCCGGGCTGGCAGGCGCAGGGCGACGATCTCGGCACTCTCTTCCTGAGCAGGAGCGCGGCATGAGCACGCTCGATCCCTTCGTCGTCGAGGTGATCCGCCACGGCCTCTCCGCCGCGGCGGAGGAGATGAGTTTGGTGATGACGCGCTCCGCGCGTTCGCCGCTGCTGCGCGAGGCGGGCGACCTGTCCTCGGCGCTGACGGATGCCGCCGGCGGGCTGGTGGGGCAGGGCCGCGACATCCCGATCCATCTGGGCGCGATGGCCTATACCGTGCCGGAGCTCCTGAAGGTCTGGCCCGCGGAACGGTTTCGCGAAGGCGATGCCGTCATCTACAACCTCGGCGCGCTGGGCGGGAACCACCTGAACGACGTGAAGGTGGTGCGGCCGGTCTTCGTGGACGGCCGCATCGTCGCCTTCGCCATCAGCCTCGCGCATTGGCCGGATGTCGGCGGGACCTGGCCGGGGTCGTACCTGGCGCAGGCGGTCGATACCTTCCAGGAAGCCATGCGCATCCCGCCCATGCCGATCGTCTCGGCCGAGGGCGTGAACCGGCCGGTGCTGGACTTCATCCTGGCGAATGTGCGCGACCCGGTCTCCTGCGAAGGCGACCTGATGGCACAGGTCGCCGCGACGCAGGCCGCCGAACGCCGCATCCACGAACTCTGCGCGCAACACGGCACCGAGGTATTCCTCGCGACCCTGGCGCGGTTGCACGACCTGTCGGAAGCCGAGATGCGCGCCGCCATCGGCGATCTGCCCGATGGCGAGTACGAAGGGGAGGACTTCCTCGACGATGGCGGCCCGGGCGGCGAGCCGGCGCGCATCCACGTGCGCATCGCGATCCGCGGCGAGGAAGCGACCTTCGACCTGTCCGGCAGCACGGACCGCGTCACCAATTTCTGCAACACCACGCCCTTCATCGCGCGCTCGGCCGTCGCCTATGCAGCACGCATCCTGAGCGGGCGCGACATGCAGCAGAATGCCGGCGCGCTGCGGCCGATCACCATCATCACGAGGCCGGGCTCGGTCTTCGAGCCGGGCTGGAATGCGTCCGTCGCCGCGGGCAACCACGAGACTTCCATGCGCATCGTCGATGCCGTGTTCCGCGCCATGGAGAATGTCATCCCCGAACGCCTGTCGGCCGGCGGTCCGGCGACGTCCGGCCTGCTCGCCTTCGCCGAACCGCGGCCCGGCGACGCCTGGCGCATGCTCTACGAGGTGCATGGCGGCGGCGAGGGCGCACGCCACGACCGCGACGGATCGCCCGCGGTGCGCGTGCACCTCACCAACACCTCCAACACGCCGGTCGAGGTCATCGAGGCCAACTACGCCGTGCGCATCGAGCAGCAATCAATCCGCCGGGGTTCCGGCGGCGCGGGCCACCATCGTGGCGGCGACGGCGTCGTGCGCAGCTATCGCATCCTCTCGCCGAGCATGTGGCTGACCTCCTGTGTCGAACGCACGCGCGTGCCGCCCTATGGCCTTGCCGGCGGCGAGCCGGGCGAACCCTTCCGCATCACGCTGGACCGGGAGGGCGCGCGCAGCACCATCACAGGCAAGACCAACATGGTGCTCCGCCAGGGCGACCTGGTGACGATGGAGAGCTGCGGTGGCGGCGGCTTCGGGACGCCGGACTGATCCCGCCCGCGCGCGGCGGGTCTCGCTCGCCGGCATGGCGCTCGACCGCGCCAGCGGTCTGCCATTGCATCAGCAGGTGGCGGCGAACCTGCGCGCCGGCATCCTCGATGGGCGCCTGCCCGCCGGCTCGCGCCTGATCGGCTCGCGCGAGATCGCGCGGGAGCTGGGCTGTTCCCGTGCCATCGTGCTCGCGGCGTTGGAACTGCTCTATGCTGAGGGCTACCTCCTCTCAGTGCCGCGTGGCGGCGTGCGCGTCGCGGCGATCGGCCGGAAGGTGGTGCCGGAAGCGACCGATGCGGGCCTCGATGCCGGCAGGCTCTCGCATCGCTGGCGCTCGGTGATGGCGATCGACTATGCCTTCGATCTGTCCTCGCCCTTCTCGACCGGCACGCCCGACACCTCCGGATTTCCCTTCGATGACTGGGCGCGGATCCTGCGCCAGGTGTGGCGGCATCCGCCGCGTTCGGCGTGCACGGACATGTCGCCGTTGGGCTGGCAGCCGCTGCGGGAAGCGACGGCGGAGTTCCTCGGCACCGTGCGTGGCCTGCTCTGCCGGCCGGAAGAGATTGTCATCACCCCCGCCAGTGCCGGCGCGCTGGACCTGTGCTGTCGCATGCTGATCGACCCGGGCGACGAGGTCTGGGTTGAGGAACCGGGCTTCATCGAAGCGCGCTGGGCGCTGCAGGCCGCGGGCGCGAAGCTGGTGCCGGTGCCGGTCGACGACCAGGGCATCATCGTGTCGGAAGGCCTGCGCCGCGCGCCGCGCGCGAAGCTGGCGGTGGTGACTCCCTCGCATCAGTTTCCGCTCGGCGTCGCGATGAGTCTCGAACGGCGATTGGAGCTGCTCGATTGGGCCAGGCGCGAAGGGGCCTGGATCATCGAGGATGACTACAATTCCGAGTTCCGCCATCGCGACAGCATGGTGGCTTCGCTGAAGTCGCTCGATCGCGCGGGACACGTCATCTATCTCGGCACCTTCTCCAAGGTGATGCTGCCGAGCCTCCGCATCGGCTATCTCGTTGCGAGCGGCGCCTTCGTCGAGGCCTTCGGTCGCGGCCGGGCCCGCATCGACGTGCACACCGCGGGGACCGCGCAGCCCGCCCTCGCGGAGTTCCTGCGTGAGGGCCATCTGCTGCGCTATCTGCGGCGCGTGCGGCCGATCTATGCGGCGCGCAAGCAGGCCGTGCTCGCAGCGCTTGCGGCGCTATTCCCGGGGGAGCTGGAAGCAGCGCCGAGTGGCGTGGGGCTGCATCTGACCGGGCTGTTCACGCCGCACCTCGCGGCGCGGCTGACGGACCGGGAGGCCTCGGCGCGAAGCCGTGCGACGGGCAACTTCATCCAGCCGCTCTCGCAATGCTACGTCGGGCCGCCCGATCGGCAGGGGCTGGTCATCGGCTTCGGGCGCCTGCCGGAGGATGAGGCGATGCCACGGCTGGCCAGGGTCGCCGAGGCATTGCGCGCATGACTGGCTCACGCCAAAGCCCGCGGCCTGGCGCTGTCAGCGCCGGCGCCGGTTCTTATCCTGGTCGGACATCACCGAGGACGACATGACGAAGTTGCTTCGCACGGGTCTGAATGCCGGCACCGAGGCGCCGCGCGTTGTCGGTGGCCAGGGCGTTCATTTCCACCTTGCCGACGGCCGCCGCGTGCTGGATGGCAGCAATACCGGTGGTCCGCTTGGCCATGGCCATCCCCGCATGATCGAGGCGCTGCGCGAGGCGGTTTCCCTGCCCATGGTCAGCGAGGGCTGGTCCTGGACGGGGCGCGACCAGGCCGCGGAGGATCTCTTCGAGGTCGGCCTGGCCGGCGAGGAATCCTGGGCCGGCGCGGTGCGCTTCTGTCTCAGCGGCAGCGAGGCGAACGACATTGCCCTGTCGCTGTCGCAAGCGCTGACCGGAAGGCAGCCGATCGCGACGCGGGAGCGCGCCTATCACGGGCTGGTGGGTCTGTCGCGCGACGTGACGGTGCAGCCGCATTGGCATGGCGGCCTGGCGGCGCCGGAACGCACGCGGCGACCCTTCCCTTGTGCGCCGGTGCATGTGCTGCCCCCGCCGGACGGGCTGGCCTACGACAGCGCCACGGGCGCCGGGCGTCCTTCGACGCTCGACTTCGCGGGCGTGCCGGGGATGCTCGCGCAATCGGCGGCGGTGATCCTCGACTACACGCAGGGTGGCTTCTATCACGACGGCGCCTATCAGGACGCGGTGGCGGCGATCGCGAAGCGCGAGGGCGCGCTGTGGATCGCGGATGAGGTGGTGACGGGGCTCGGCCGGGCCGGCCGGCCCTTCGCCTTTCAGGGTGGCGACAGCCGGCCGGACATCGTCACGCTCGGCAAGGGGCTCGGCGGTGGCGCGATGGCGGTGGCCGCGGTGATCCTGTCGCGTGACGTCGTGGCACAAATGGAAGGCTGCGCTTGGCAGAACTACGGGACGCTGCGTGGTCATCCGATGACCATGGCGGCGGTCAGCGCCTATCTACGCATCCTGCGTGAAGAAGCACTGTTCGAGCGTGTGACGGCACTGGAAGCGTTCTACGCACGGCGCCTGACCGAGATCGCGCGCCGCCACCCCAGCGTCTGCCGCGTTGCCGGCCAGGGGTTGCATTGGACCATCGAGCTGCACGGTCCCGATTGGCGCCATTGGCTGGCGGATACGATCGAGGCGCCGATCGCCTCCCGCGTTGCGGGGCGCGCATTGGAACTGGGTGCCGTGATCGGCACGAGCGGCGAGCAGACCTCGCTCTTCCTTGCCCCGCCGCTGATCATCTCCGAGGCCGAATCCGAAACACTGCTCTCGATCCTGGATGAGAGCCTCACCATTGCCGACCGCGAACACAACGCGCTGATGGAGACGCAGGCATGAGCGACGACCGCGAGGCCATCCTGGCCACCGTCCAGGGCTATTTCGACGCGCTGTACGATGGCAGCGTCGCGCGCTTCCGCGAGGTGTTCCACCCGCAGGCCCAGCTTTTCAGCGCCGAGAACGGCGTCACCGAGGCACTGGATTTCGAATCCTACATGACGCGGGTGGCCGGGCGTCCGGCGCCCGCTTCGCGCGGCGATTCGCGGCATGACGAAATCGTCACGCTGTCGCAGCCGAGCCCGACCACCGCCCATGTGCGGGTGCGCGACGCGCTTGCACCGAACCGCTTCGTGGATGAGCTGCTGCTGGTGAAATACGCCGAGGGCTGGCGCATCGTCAGCAAGGCCTGGGCCTTCGACCCGCAGGCCGCGTGACCGCGCCCCACCCCCATTGGCAGCCGGGCCTGCCGACCGCGATCGGTCCGCTGCCGCGGAGCATGGGCGAGGCGCTGCGCCTCTCCGCCACACGCCGGCCCGATCACGTCGCCATCGCCTATTACGGCAGGGAGATCACCTACGGCGCGCTGCTGGAGCGTGTCGAACGGCTCGCAGCCTTCCTTCAGCACGAGGCCGGTGTCGCGAGGGGCGATCGTGTCCTCGTCGCGATGCAGAACTCGCCGCACTACATCACGGCTTTCCAGGCGGTGTTGCGCGCCGGTGCGATCGTGGTGCCGGTGAATCCGATGAACCGCACGCCGGAGCTCGCCTATCTCAGTGAGGACAGCGGCGCGCGCGTGGCGTTGATCGGCGCCGAGCTGATCGACGAGTTCGCGCCGCTGCTGCCGGCTTCGCTGCGGCTGGTCGTTGCCGCCTCCTATGCCGATGAGATCGCTTCCCCGGCGGCCTATCGCCTGCCGGCCGTGATGGAGGCCAGCGTGCTGCCGTCGCGGCTGCCGGCGGGCATGCTCGCCTGGTCGGAAGCACTTGCCGAGGAGCGCCGGCCGCTGCCGGATGATGCGGGTCCGGAGGATCTATGCATTCTGCCCTATACTTCCGGCACCACGGGCGCGCCCAAGGCCTGCATGCACACGCATCGCGCGGTGCTCGGCAACGTCGCCGCGCAGCGCCAATGGTATGGCTATGACGACGAAACGGTGATCACCGGCTTCATGCCGATGTTCCATGTCGCCGGCATGCAGGTGTCGATGCATGGCGGCCTGCATGCAGGTGCGACGATCGTCGTGATGACGCGTTGGGACCGCGATCTGGTGGCGCCGCTGTTCATCCGCCATCGCGTGACGATCTGGAGCGCGGCGCCGACCATGGTGGTGGATGTGCTCGCCTCCCCGGAGTTCGACGAGCGTGCCTTCGCCCATCTGCGCGTGATGACGGGTGGCGGCGCGCCCATGCCCGCGCCCGTGGCCGAGCGGCTGGAACGCCGCTGGGGCCTGCGCTTCATCGAGGGATACGGTCTGAGCGAGGCCGCCTGCGCGACGCATCTGAACCCGCTGCATCGGCCCAAGGCGCAATGCCTCGGCATCCCGATCCAGGAGACGGAAGCGCGTGTCGTCGATCCCGACACGCTCGACCAGCTCCCCGCGGGTGAGATCGGCGAGATCATCGTCGCCGGACCGCAGATCATGCAGGGATATTGGCGGCGGCCGGAGGAGACGGCGAAAACCATCGTCGAGCATGACGGGCGCCGCTTCCTGCGCACCGGCGATCTCGGCCGGGTCGATGAGGATGGCTATTTCTTCATCGTCGATCGGCTGAAGCGCATGATCAATGTCAGTGGCTTCAAGGTCTGGCCGGCGGAATGCGAGGCAGCGCTGTATCGGCATCACGCCGTGCAGGAATGCTGCGTCATCGGCGTTCCCGATCCCGCACGCGGCGAGGCAGTGCGCGCCTTCATCGTGGCGCGTCATGGGGAATCGATCGACGCCGCGACACTGACCGCCTGGGCGCGGCAGGAAATGGCGGCCTACAAGGTGCCGCGGGAATTCGTCTTCGTTGACAGCCTGCCGCGGACGGCGAGCAACAAGGTCGATTGGCGGCGATTGCAGGAGCAGGGCTGAACATCACGCCGCGCGGCATGTCGTCGGAGCGATGGCGCGCGCGCTGCGCGCCATCACCTGGTCATTCCGCCGCCTGCGCCGCCGAGGCCGCTGCGACATGGCGATTCGGCGGACGCTTCAGCCCGAGATGATCCCGCAGCGTCCGGCCTTCATAGGCCGTGCGATAGATCCCCCGCTTCTGCAGGATCGGCACGACATGGTCCACGAAGAAGGCGAGGCCACCCGGCATCAGGGAGAAGGTCATCATGAAGCCGTCGCAGGCGCCGGCGCTGAACCATTCTTCCATGTGATCGGCCAGTTGCAGGGGCGTGCCGCGGAAGGTCTCGTGTCCCCGTTCGTAGCGCAGCCAGAGCTGGCGCAGCGTCATCCCCTGCCGGATCAGCCCGATGATGTGGTCGAAATAGGCCTGGTGGAAATTGGCGCTCCTGGGGATGCGATCCTCGGGGATCGGCGCGTCGGGATCGAGATCGCTCAGATCCGCCTCGAGATCCATGCCGAGGCGCATCTTGCCGACGATCGGGTGGATCATCTCCTGCAGCGTACGGTACATGTCCTCGGCTTCCTGCGCGCTCTCGGCGAGCAGGTTCGGCTTGCCCGCGAGGATCTTCAGGTCGCCGGGCTCGCGACCGAACGTCGCCATGCGACCCTTGAGATCGTCATAGGAGCGCTTTGCCTTCTCGATCGTGCTGTCGGAGGCGAAGACTACTTCGGCCACGCGCGCGGCGAAATCGCGGCCGGTGGATGAGGCGCCGGCCTGGATGATGACCGGCTGGCCCTGCGGCGCACGCTCGATGTTCAGCGCGCCATGCAGCTTGAAGAACTTGCCGTCGTGGTCGAGCACATGCTGCTTCGACGGTTCGAAGATCTGCCCGCGCGCGCGGTCGCGGATCCAGGCATCGTCCTCCCACGTATCCCACAGCTTCTGGACGACATCGACGAATTCGCTTGCGCGTTCGTAGCGCTGATCGTGCGGGGCAAGCTTGTCCTGCCCGAAATTCCGCGCAGCGAAATCATTGGCCGAGGTCACCACGTTCCAGGCGGCCCGGCCGTGGCTCAGATGATCCAGCGAGGCGAACTGCCGGGCGATGTTGTATGGCTCGGAGAAGCTCGTGCTCGCCGTGCCGCCCAGGCCGATATGCGTCGTCATGCCGGCGAGCGTCGAGAGCAGCGTGATGGGCTCGAAGACGTTCATGAACATCGGGAAGCGGCTATAGGCTTCGAGCTGCGTCGTCCGCGCCGCCGGCGTGTCGGCGATGAAGAACAGGTCGAACAGGCCCCGCTCGGCCGTCAGGGCGGCGTCGCGATACCACTCGATGCTGGTCGCGGACGCGGCGTCGGTGCTGGGATGCAGCCAGGACGCCGGGTGATACCCGGTCGGATTGACCAGGATGGCGAGGGCGATCTTGCGGTCGGCGGACATGCCGTTCCTCCTGCGGCGCAGCCCGGTCCTGCTCGACGCAGGACGGGCGGCGCGGGCCGAAATTGATCCCGCAATGTGCGCCGGTGCCGCGCCCGGCGAAAGGGGCCTTGCCTATCCGGGATTCCGCAGGTTCTCGCGCAGGGTGCGGCCGGCATATTCGGTCCGGAACAGGCCGCGCCGCTGCAGTTCCGGCACGACGAGCCGGGCGAATTCCTCATACATGCCGGGAAAGATGGTCGCCCACAGGATGAAGCCGTCGCAGGCGCCAGAGGTGAACCAATCCTCCATCCGGTCCGCCACCGATTTCGGCGTGCCGACGATGACGCCGTGGGGGCGGCGCAGCGCTTCGTAGAAACTGATGCCCTCGGCGCGCGCCTGCTGCGCGACCCGTTCGCGCGAGCCCTGGATGCCAGCGTTGCCGGCGGCCGCGATGACCTCCTCCTCCGTCTTCATGTCGGTGAGGTCGACGCCGAGCGTGTTGGACTTCCAGGCCAACACGACATCCTTGTCGAGCAGCGAGTTGAGATAGTCGGCCTTCTCCCGGGCGATCGCGTCCGTCTCCCCCAGCACGACGCCGAAGGAGGGCAACACCTTGCAGTCGCCGGGCGGGCGGTCGAAGCGGTCGAGCAGCGCCGCGACGCTGTTGCGGTACTTGAGCGCATCCTCCTTCGCGTGCGCGCTGCAGAAGATCATCTCCGCCCAGCGCGCGGCGAATTCCTTGCCGCGCGGGGAGGCACCAGCCTGCATCAGCACCGGCCGCCCCTGCGGGCTGCGCGGGATGGAGAGCGGTCCGCGCGTGCTGACATACTTGCCTTCATAGTTGGCGTAGCGGACCTTCGACGGATCGGCGAATTCGCCGGTCTCGCGATTCATGATCAGGGCGTCTTCGTCCCAGCCGTCCCAGAGGGCCTGGCAGGCTTCCAGCACCTCGTCGCCACGGTCGTAGCGCTCTTCCTTCGGCGGCAGGTTGGGCAGGCCGTAGTTCTGTGCCTCGAACTCCGTGGCGGAGGTGACCACGTTCCAGCAGGCGCGCCCCCCGCTGACGTGATCGAGCGACGCCACCGTGCGAGCCAGGTGATAGGGCTGCATGAAGGTGGTCGAAAGCGACGTGCCCCAGCCGATATGCTTCGTCACCCGGAACATCTGCGGCAGGATCGCCAGCGGATCGAGATAGGTGATCTGCCCGCCGCGCCCAAGATGTGTGCGGAAGCCGTCGCGATGCGTATCGGCAAGGCCGAATGTGTCGGCATAGAAGCCCGCATCGAAGCGCGCCGCTTCCAGCACGCGGGCGAGGTGCTCGTACCGTTCCGGCATGAAGATGTCGTGCAGGTCGGATTGCGGATGCCGCCAGCAGCCCGGGAAATTGGCGGTGGGCCCGGTCTTCAGATAGGCGACCAAGTGCATCTTGCGTTGCGTCATCGACTCTCGGGCCCCTTGCGCCGAAGGGCTGACATCCCTTCGCGACTGCGCTTCGGCATCGCGTGTCAGCAATGTGCATGCCAGCGGGATACCGGCATGGTGGCATGGAACATGCTTGCACCATGGCCTCGTGTGACTTGACGCCGGTCAAGCTCTCGCCGGCAAGCCCAGCCTTCAGGCGGCCGTCACCGAATGCATCGAGGACCCATGGGTATGCAGCCGACCCGCCGTTCCCTGCTCGCCGCAGCCGCACTGGCGCCCGCCGCGGGCGAGGCCCTCGCCCAGGGGCAGCCGCGGCGCGGCGGTACGCTGCGCGTCTCGATCAATCAGCGCGTCACCACCCTCAATCCGCTGAAGCACATCATCAATCCGGACTACCTGGCGGGCGAGCTGCTCTATGCCGGGCTCACCGCGCTGAAGCCCGACATGTCGGCGGAAGCCGACCTCGCCGAGACCTGGGAAAGCAGCGACGCCAAGACCTGGCGGTTCACCCTGCGCGACGACATCTTCTTCCATCATGGACCCAAGGTGACGGCGGCGGATGTCGTCGCCACCTTCCGTGCCATCCTCGACCCGGCCACGGCCAGCCCGGGGCTGCGCAATGTCGGCCCGATCGGCTCGGTCGAGGCGGTGGATGCGCGCACTGTCGTCTTCACGCTCACCGGGCCCTTCGCGGATTTTCCGGTGAACCTCGCGCAGTTCAACGCGCGCATCGTGCCGGCCGAGGTGCTGGCGCGCGGCATGGGCGAGCTCGACAACGGCGATTTCGGCGCGGGTCCGTTCCGCCTCGCGCGCTACGAAGCGGGGCGCATCCTGCGCGTGGAACGCTTCGATCGGTATCACCGTCCCGGCCAGCCTCACCTCGATGCGGTCGAGGTCGTGCTGTTCCCCGACCTCGCTGGCGAGGCGGCTGCGTTGGTCAATGGCGAGACCGACATCATCAACCAGGTGCAGACGGCGGAATTCGCACGCCTGTCGGGCACCAACGGCATCGTGGGCATGCGCGAGCCTTCCGGCCGCTTCTTCAACTTCATCCTGCGGATGGACCAGAAGCCCTTCGACGACATCCGCGTCCGCCGCGCGCTGCAGCTCTGCATCGACCGGCAGGCGATGCTCGACCTGGTGGCGGAAGGCTATGGGCGTGTGGCGCAGGATTCGCCGCTCAGCCCGGAATACCGTTTCGCCAAGGACATCTCCGCCCCGGCGCGCGATCCGCGCGCGGCGCGTCGCCTGCTGGCGGAGGCCGGCCATCCCCGCGGCCTGCGCGTCACCTTGCCGGTCGCGAATCGCCCCGCGGCGCGCGCGCAGCTCGCCGTGGCGCTGAAGGAGATGGCGCGCGAGGGTGGCTTCGAAATCGAGGTGCAGACGGTCGCCTGGGAAGCCTATCTCGCCAATGTCTGGCGCAAGGCGCATTTCACCATCGGCAGCTTCAACATGCAGCCGCATGAGGATTCGATCCTGACGCTGCTGCTGACCTCCGACGCGCCCTGGGCCGACACCGCCTGGAACAACGCTGACTTCGACCGCGCCGTCTATGCCGCGCGGCAGACGCTGGACGAGAACCGGCGGCGCGAGCTCTATGCGGAGGCGCAGCAGCTCATGGCGCGCGACCTGCCCTATCTGATCCCCTTCTACGAGGACCTCCTCGCCGCGCGGCGCAACTGGGTGCAGAACTACCGCCTGCATCCGCGCGGTGGGCTGATGCAGCTTCATCAGGTCTGGGTATCGGAGGCATCGCCGCGGCGCGGCTGAGATGAACATCGCTGCGCTGGCGCGGCGGATCCTCGGGGTCCTGCTGACGCTGCTGCTGACCAGCTTCGTCATCTTCGCGGTCACCGAGATCCTGCCCGGCGACGCCGCGCAGATGATGCTGGGCGAATTCGCGACCGAGGAGCAGCTCGTCGCGCTGCGCGATCAGCTCGGCCTCGATGCGCCGTGGTGGAGCCGTTACGGCACCTGGCTCGGCGGTGTGCTGCGCGGGGATTGGGGGCGGTCGATCTCCCTGAATCAGCCGGTCGCCGCGCTGCTGTGGGATGCGCTGTCGCGGTCGCTCGTGCTTGCCGTGGCGGCCCTGGTCACGGTGACGGTTATCGCCGTGCCGCTGGGCGTGCTGGCGGCGGTGCGACGGGGCAAGAAGGCTGACCTGGCCGTCGGCGCCGTCTCGGTGCTCGGCATCTCCGTGCCGGAATTCGTCACCGCGACGCTGCTGCTGGTGCTGCTGGCCCGGCCCGAGATCGGCCTGTTTCCCGCCAGCGGCTGGCCGCAGGAGGCGAACGCGCCGCTGCTCGAATATGCGCGGCACATGGTGCTGCCGGTCCTGGCGCTCGCCATCGTGCTGACCGCGCATATCGTGCGCCAGACCCGCAGCGAGATGGTGGACGTGCTGACCGCCGAATTCGTCCGCACCGCCCAGTTGAAGGGTCTTGGCTGGCGCCGCGTGCTGTTCCGCCATGCGCTGCCGAACGCGATGGTGCCGACGGTGACGGTCATCGCGCTCGATGTCGGCTATCTCATCGGTGGCATCCTCGTGGTCGAGGAGATCTTCGCTTTCCCCGGCGCCGGCCGGCTGATGCTGGTGGCGATCCAGAACCGCGATCTGCCGCTGATGCAGGGTTCGGTGCTGGCGCTCGCCCTGGTCTATGCGGTGGCGAATGTCCTGGCCGACATGGTTCATGCCGCCCTCGATCCGCGGGTGCGCCATGCGACGTGATCTCTGGCGCAGCCTGGTCGCGAGTCCAGCGGGGATCGCGGGTGTCGTCCTGCTGGCGCTGGTCGTGATCCTGGCCGTGGCGGGGCCTTTCCTCGCGCCGCATGATCCGACGCGCTTCCATGCCTCGGCGCGGCTGGCTGGGCCCAGCGCGCAGTTCTGGCTCGGCACCGACCAGTTCGGACGCGACCTGCTCTCGCGCCTGATGACCGGCGCGCCGGGGACGATCCTGTTCGGCGTGGTCGCGACCGGCATCGCGACGGTGCTGGGCACGACCATCGGCCTGTTGTCGGGCCATTTGGGCGGCATCGCCGATACCGTCATCATGCGGGTGAACGATTCGCTGCTGGCGCTGCCGACGCTTGTCTTTGCACTGCTGGTGGTGACGGTGCTCGGCGCCTCCTCGACCAATGCGGTGCTGGCGGTGGCCGTGGCGACGACGCCATCCATGGCGCGCATCGCGCGCGGCGTGACGCTGTCGGTGGTGCAGCGCGACTATGTCCGCGCGGCGATCGCGCGCGGCGAACGCCGCACCTTCCTGCTGCTGCGCGAGATCCTGCCCAATGTCGGCGCCGCCGTGATCGTCGAGGCGACGATCCGCGTCGCCTTCGCCATCATGGCCGGGGCGACGCTGTCCTTCCTCGGCCTGGGCGCACAGCCACCGGCCAGCGATTGGGGGCTGATGGTCGCCGAGGCGCGGCAGTACATGTTCCGCAATCCCTGGATGGTCGCGGTGCCCGGCGGCGCCATCGCCCTGGTGGCGATGGGCTTCAACCTGTTCGGCGATGCGTTGCGCGACGCCCTCAACCCGAAGACGGCCGGATGATGGGCTCGGGACTTTCCGTCGAGGGCCTGTCCCTCGACTACGCCATGCCGCGCGGCACGCTGCAGGTGCTGCGCGACGTCTCCTTCTCCGTCGCGCCCGGCGAGCTCCTGGCACTGGTCGGTGAAAGCGGTTCCGGCAAATCCACCATCGGCTATGCCTGCGCCGGCTGGATGGCGCCGAATGCGCGGCGCATCGCCGGACGCATCCTGATCGATGGGCAGGAGGTCACGCTGCAGGACCGCGGCCGCCGCGTCGCCATGGTGTTCCAGGATCCCGGCACCGCGCTGAACCCCGCGATGCGGCTGATCGACCAGATCACCGAGGTGTTGACCACGTTGCACAGCATGGATGCGGGCGCTGCGGAAGCCGAGGCCATGGCCCTGCTGGCGCGCGTTCGCCTGCCGGATGCCGGCCGTCTCGCGCGGCGCTTCCCGCATGAGGTCTCGGGCGGCGAGAAGCAGCGCGTGCTGATCGCCATGGCCCTCGCCGCGCGGCCGAAGCTGCTGGTCTGCGATGAGCCCACCACCGCGCTCGACGCCACCACGGCGATCGGCATCCTCGACCTGATCGCCGCGCTGCGACGGGATGAAGGGCTCGCGGTTCTCTACATCACGCATGACCTCGGCATAGCGGCGCAGGTCGCGGATCGCGCGGCGGTGCTCTATGCCGGCCGCGTTGTGGAACGCGGCACTGCGGCGACGGTGCTGCGCGCGCCGACGCATCCCTACACGAAGCTGCTGCTCCATAGCTTGCCCGATCCGCATGGCGTCGAACGGCGCCTGCCCGCGCCGCTGCCGGGCGGCGCGCCCGATCTGCGCAACCGCCCGCCGGGCTGTGTCTTCGTCGCGCGCTGCCCCATTGCCGCGGAGGCCTGCGCCGCACCACCACCCACCATCACGGCCGAGGGCCATGAGGTGACCTGTTGCCGCGTGGACGAGGCGCGGCGCCTGAACCCGTCCCCCGGCCGCGTGCCGCAGCCGCCCGCGGCATCCGGGCCGCTGCTCGCGGTCGAGGACCTGGTCGTCACGCATGGCCGCCGCCGGCTCTTCGGCAATGAAGTTCCAGTGCAGGCCGTGGCCGGCGTCTCCTTCGAGATCGCCGCCGGCGAGTGCTTCGCGCTGATCGGCGAATCCGGCTGCGGCAAATCCTCCGCGCTGCGGGCGCTTGCGGGCCTGTCGGGGTTCGCGGGCGGCATCACTTTCGAAGGACGCCGCCTGCAGGATGGCGCCGCCTTCCCGAAGGCATGGCGCCAGGCGATCCAGCTCATCTTCCAGCAGCCCGACCAATCGCTGAATCCACGCCTGCGCATCGGTACGACGCTGGGCCGGCCATTGTCGCTCTATCACGGGCTGCGCGGCGCGGCCTTGCAGCGCGAGGTCGCTGCCTGGCTCGAGCGCGTGCGCCTGCCCGCCGCCTATGCATCGCGCTTTCCGCACGAACTCTCGGGGGGTGAGAAGCAGCGCGTCGCGATCGCGCGCGCCTTCGCCGCGCGGCCGCGCCTCGTGCTGTGCGACGAGGTGACGAGCGGGCTCGATGTCTCGGTGCAGGCCGCGATCCTCGATCTGCTCGCGCAGTTGCGGCAGGAAACCGGCGTCGCGCTGCTGATGGTCGCGCATGATCTCAACATGGTGCAGCAATTCGCCGACCGCGTGGCGGTGATGTATCTCGGCCGCATCATGGAGCTGCGGCGGTTGCGCGAGCGCTTCGCCTCCCCGATGCACCCCTATGCCGAGGCGCTGCTGGCCGCCGCGCCGGTGCCCGATCCCGCGATCTCCGTCCGTCGCCTGCGCCTGGAAGGGCCGCTGCCGAGCCCGGCGGCGCCCCCGCCCGGCTGTGCCTTCGTCACCCGTTGTCCGCGAAGCCTCGGGCCGCTCTGCGACAAGCCGCCACCCTGGCGGCCACGCGGCGAGGGGCAAGGGCTGCTCTGCCATATCCCGTTGAAGGAGCTCGCGGAGGTGCCGCCGATCTGGCAGCGCGCCGACGCGGCGGGAGATTGACGGCCGCGCCGTCAGCCCTTGGCTGAGAAGCGTCCGACCAGGCGGTGACGTTCCCCGGCGTGCCACAGCCGCGCGAAGGTGACGGGCGTCGCACCGTTCCAGGTGCGGCGTTCGACCACCAGCGCGGCGTCGCCCGCCTTCATGTCGAGCAACTTCGCGACACGCGCTGGCGCGGCGGCGGCATGGATCGCGTGCTCGGCCTCGGTCCAGGGAACATGGTCGAGCAGCCAGCGGCCAGGCGGCGTCGCGGCGAAGGATTCCGTGGCGGCATCCGGCGCGGCGTCCAGGTTGATCATGCGCTCTTCCACCTGCATCGGTGTGACGTCGGCGAGGTGGCGCGTCGTGATGTCGAGCAGCATCGCGCCATCTGGCAGATCCATCTCGCCGCCGCTCGCCGGACGCAGGAGGCGGGAGAGGATCTCATGGCGATGCTCCTGGCCCGAGGCGCGGATCTCGGCGCCGATGTCCCAGATCTCGAAGACGGCGCGGCCACGTGCCTCGGGGCTGGCGACGGTGCCGGCACGGCGATTTCGCCGGACGAGGCCCTCCGCGGCAAGTGCCGCGAGCGCGCGATGCACGGTCATGCGGGAGGCGCCGAACAGCGTCATCAGCTCGCTTTCCGGCGGGATGCGGCCGCCAGGAGGGATGCGGCCCGTCAGGATCGCAGACCCTAGCGCGCGACGGATCTGCGCATGCAGCGGACCGTCGCCGTCGAGGACGAAAGGGCTCATGCTGGAGGTCCGGACGGAACCGATAGGGGCCTTGCCCCTCTCGGGCTCTTCCCACCAGGGGCCTGCGGGGTGGTTTGGAGGGGCAGCGCCCCTCCAACTGCCATCGGC
>JAYSDS010000003.1:30613-65491 GCA_041914265.1 Roseomonas sp. | reverse complement strand
CCGGCCGTGCCCGGGCGGGCGCGACCGCGTCCGCCGGCCGGCGGCGGCGCGGGCCGCCCCCCCCCCCCCCCCCCCCCCCCCCCCCCCCCCCCCCACTGCCATCGGCGCACCCACCGCCGTCATGCACCCAGGATGCGCGTGAGCGCCGCTGCCACGCGGCCTTCGGCTGCGGCCCGTGCGGGATGGATGCCGGCCTCGACGACGCGCCTGCCGCGCACCCAGACCTCATGGATCGCGTCCGTGCGCGTCGCGAAGACCAGGCTATCGAGCAGCCGGTCGCCCGCCCGCGCGGCGAAGGTGGCGTGGGCGGGATCGAGCAGCACCAGATCGGCGGAGGCACCGGGCATGATCCCCACGGGGCCCGCGCCAAGCGCCTGTGTGCCGCCTTCCACGGCCGCCTGCCACAGCGCGCGCCCGGTCGAGCCGCCGCGCGGCGCCAGCGCGTTGCGCGTCCGCTGCGCCAGACGCTGCGAGTATTCCAGGGTGCGCAGCTCGCCCGGTGCTGAGATGAGCACGTTGGAATCCGTGCCAACGCCGAAGCGCCCGCCGGCGTCGCGATAAGCCTGCGCGGGGAAGATACCGTCGCCGAGATTGCTCTCGGTAATCGGGCACAGCCCGACCACGGCTTCGGCCTGCGCGACGCGCGCGAGTTCGGCCTGCGTGCCGTGCGTCGCGTGGATCAGGCACCAGCGCGGGTCGATGATCCCGGATTCGAGCAGCGCGGCGATCGGCGGCATGCCGAGGATGCGTTGCGCGGCCTCGACTTCCTTCACCTGTTCGGCGGCGTGGATGTGCAGCGGCTCGCCGGGGCGGGCCATGGCCGCGATGGCGCGAATCTCCTCGATCGTCGCGGCGCGCAGGGAATGCGGCGCGAGACCGAAGGTCGCGCCTGCCAGGCCGGCAACGGCACGCCGGCTGCCCTCGACCAACGCCGCAAAGCCGTCGAGATCGTTGAGAAAGCGCCGCTGCCCGGGGGCGGGTGGCGCGCCGCCGATCTCGCCATGCGCGTAGAAGCAGGGCAGCAGCGTCAGGTTGATGCCTGTCGCCTCCGCCGCCGCCGCGATGCGCACTGCCATTTCCGCCCGATCGGCATGGGCCGTGCCGTCCGGGGCGTGGTGCAGATAGTGGAATTCGCCGACACGGGTGAAGCCCGCCTCCAGCATCTCGGCATAGGCGAGGGTGGCGATCGCCTCCACGTCGTCGGGCGTGAGATGGGCGAGGAAGCGATACATCAGCTCCCGCCAGGTCCAGAAGGAATCCTCGCTGTCGCCGGCATGCTCGGTCAGCCCGGCCATGCCGCGCTGGAAGGCGTGGGAATGCAGGTTCGGCAGGCCCGGCAGCGCGACCAGGCGCCCCGGTTCCGCATCGGGCGTGACGGCGGCGACGCGGCCCTCTGCGTCGATCTCCACCCGCACGTCGCGGCGCCAGCCCTCGGGGAGCAGGGCCTCGGCAAAAACCATCTTGCGCATGGGTGCGGCTCCGGAGCAGAATAATGTCTATACAATAACGCCGCTGGCCGAACCGCGCCAGCACCGAAATCAGGAGTGACGGCGTGAAGGCCGATCTGCTGCTGACCGACGCAAGTCTTGCCACCATGACGGGTGCGGCTGGGCTTGGCGTCATGGAGGACGGGGCGATCGCGATCCGCGACGGGCGCATCACCTGGGCCGGGTCGCGCGGCGACGCGCCCGATGCGGTGCAACGCATCGGGCTGGAGGGACGCTGGGTCACGCCCGGCCTCGTCGATTGCCACACCCACCTCGTCCATGCCGGCAATCGTGCCGACGAGTTCGCCCGGCGGCTCGCCGGCGAATCCTATGCCGACATCGCACGCTCGGGCGGTGGGATCGCCGCGACGGTGCGGGCGACGCGCGCCGCGGATGAGGGCGCGCTCGCCGCCGCATCGCTGAAGCGTCTGGATGCGCTGCTGGCCGAGGGCGTGACGACGGTCGAGATCAAATCCGGCTACGGGCTCGACGAGGATACGGAGCTGCGTCAGCTCCGCGTCGCCCGGGCGCTCGCGACGCATCGGCGCGTCTCGGTCGCGGCGACCTATCTCGGGGCGCATGCGGTGCCGCCGGGTGGGGATCGCGCCGCCTATCTCGACCTAGTGTGCGACCGGATGATCCCGCGCATCGCGGCCGAGGGTCTCGCGGATGCGGTGGACGTGTTCCAGGAAGGCATCGCCTTCTCCGCGGCGGAATGCCGCCGCGTCTTCGCCGCTGCGCAGGCCGCCGGGCTGCGCGTGAAGTCGCACGCCGACCAGTTGACCGATGGCGATGGTGCGGCCCTGGCCGCGTCGCAAGGGGCACTGTCGGCCGATCACCTCGAATACACCAGCGCGGCGGGCGCTGCTGCCATGGCGCGCGCCGGGACGGTCGCCGTGCTGCTGCCCGGCGCGACGCTGATGCTGAAGGAACAGCGGCACCCGCCCGTCGCGGCCTTTCGCGCGGCCGGCACACGCATGGCGGTGGCGACGGACCTCAACCCGGGTTCCTCGCCCATCGCCTCGCTCCGCGTCTGCGGCACGCTGGCCTGCGTGCTGTTCGGCATGACGGTGGATGAAGTGCTGCGCGGCATCACCATCGAGGCCGCGCATGCCCTCGGCCGCGCCGACCGCATCGGCAGCATCGAACCGGGCAAGGATGCGGACCTCGCCGTCTGGTCCGTTGAGACGCTGTCGGAACTCGTCGCGACGATCGGCCCGCCGCCGCTCTTCGCGCGCTTTCATCAGGGGGTACGGGCATGATGCTGACGCCAGGTGACGTGCCGCTCGACGCATGGCGCGACATCCTTGCCGGCGCGGCGATCCCGCTCGATCCGGCGTCGCGCTCGGCGGTGGATCGCGCGGCCGCGGCCGTGATGCGGGTCATCGACGCAGGCGAAACCGCCTATGGCGTCAACACCGGCTTCGGCAAGCTCGCTTCGGTGCGCATCGGCGATAGCGACCTCGCGACGCTGCAGCGCAATCTGATCCTGTCCCATGCCTGCGGGGTGGGCGCGCCGCTGCCCGAGAACATCGTGCGCCTGATCATGGCGATGAAGGCGGCGAGCCTTGCCCGTGGTGCCTCCGGCGTGCGGTGGGAGGTGATCGCGCTGATCGAGGCTATGCGCGCCCGCGACGTATTGCCGGTCATCCCGGCCAAGGGTTCGGTCGGCGCCTCGGGCGACCTCGCTCCGCTCGCGCATCTGACGGCGGCCATGCTGGGCGAGGGCCAGGCCATGCCCGGTGCGCCGGCGGCGGAGGCACTGCGGGCGGCCGGGCTCTCGCCCATCACGCTGGGACCGAAGGAGGGTCTCGGCCTCATCAACGGCACGCAGGTGTCGACCTCGATCGCGATGGCGGGCCTTTTTGCCGCGGAGCGCGTCTTCCAGGCCGCACTGATGACCGGCGCGATGACCGTCGATGCGCTGCGCGGGTCCGACACGCCTTTCGACGCGCGCATCCACGCGTTGCGCGGCCATGCCGGCCAGGCGCAGGTCGCGGCGGCACTCCGCGACCTGCTCGCCGGCAGTGCCATCCGCGAAAGCCATCGCTTCGGTGACGATCGCGTGCAGGACCCCTATTCCCTGCGCTGCCAGCCGCAGGTGATGGGCGCGGTGCTCGACATGCTGCGCTTCGCCGCGCGGACGCTGGAGACCGAGGCCAATGCGGTCACGGACAATCCACTGGTGCTGGAGGATGGCAGCATCCTCTCCGGCGGCAATTTCCACGCCGAGCCGGTGGCCTTCGCGGCCGACCAGATCGCCATCGCGCTGGCCGAGATCGGCAGCCTCGCCGAACGACGCATCGCCCTGCTGGTCGATCCGGTGATGAGCGGGTTGCCGGCCTTCCTCGCGCGCGACGCCGGGCTCAATTCCGGGCTGATGATCGCCCAGGTCACGGCCGCCGCGCTGACGTCCGAGAACAAGCAGCGCGCCATGCCGGCCAGCGTGGATTCGCTGCCGACCTCGGCGAACCAGGAAGACCATGTGTCGATGGCGACGCATGCGGCGTATCGGCTGCTCGACATGGCGGCGAATGCGGCGTCGATCATCGGCATCGAGGCGCTGGCGGCGGCGGAGGCGCTGGAGCACCGGCGGCCGCTGGCGTCTTCCGTGGCGTTGGAAGCCATGCATGCGACGATCCGCACGCGCATCGCGCCGCTGACGGCGGATCGCTTCCTGGCGCCGGATATCGCCGCGGCGACGGCGCTGGTGGAGGGTGGGGTGCTGTTGGGCGGCGCGGTACTGCCCGGGGTGATGTCGTGATGCGAGAGGGGCTTTGCCCCTCTCGCGCTCTCCCCACCAAAGGCCGAAAGGCCTTTGGAAACCTCGTTTTGGCGCCGTGCAGCCGGGACAGGATCGGTGACGAGGCCCGTCCTTGCGCACGAAGCGCGCGATGGGGGTTCGGCCTTGATGCCGTGCCCCACACCAGGTTGAGGTTTCCAAAGGCCTTTCGGCCTTTGGCGGGGGAGGTCTGGACGGGGCGGCGCCCCCTCCGGTTCCGCCCGATCAGGAAGGATCCCGCGTCATGACCCGCATCGCGAACTCCCGCATCGTCACTGCCCCGCGCGGCCCTGTCCCGGTCTGCCCGTCCTGGGGCGCCGAGGCCGCGATGCGCATGCTGATGAACAACCTCGATCCCGAGGTGGCCGAGAAGCCCGACGAGCTCGTCGTCTATGGCGGCATCGGCCGTGCCGCGCGCGACTGGGATGCCTTCGATCGCATCGTATCCTCGCTGAAGGGCCTCGACCCCGAGGACACGCTGCTGATCCAGTCCGGCAAGCCGGTCGGCATCTTCCGCACCACGGCGGATTCACCGCGCGTGCTGATCGCGAACTCGAACCTCGTCCCGCATTGGGCGACCTGGGAGAAGTTCCACGAGCTCGATCGCAAGGGCCTGATGATGTACGGCCAGATGACGGCCGGGTCGTGGATCTATATCGGCAGCCAGGGCATCGTGCAGGGCACCTACGAGACCTTCGCTGAGGTCGGGCGCCAGCACTACGACGGTTCCCTCGCCGGCAAATGGATCCTGACAGGCGGCCTTGGCGGCATGGGCGGTGCACAGCCGCTGGCCGCGACCATGGCGGGCGCGTCGATGATCGCCGTGGAATGCCAGCCTTCGCGCATCGATATGCGCCTGCGCACGCGTTATCTCGACGCGAAGGCTGAAAGCCTCGACCAGGCGCTCGCCATGGTCGAAGCCGCGAAGAAGGAAGGCCGCGCCATTTCCGTCGGCCTGCTCGGCAATGCCGCCGAAGTCTTCCCGGACATTCTCCGCCGCGGCATCCGTCCCGACGTCGTGACCGACCAGACCAGCGCGCATGACCCGTTGAACGGCTATCTCCCCGCCGGCTGGACCATCGCGGAATGGGAGGAGCGGCGCGAACGCGACCCCGCCGGCACGACTCTCGCGGCGAAGCAGTCGATGGCGAAGCATGTCGAGGCCATGCTCGGCTTCCACGCGCTCGGCATCCCCGTGGTCGACTACGGCAACAACATCCGTCAGATGGCGCAGGAGATGGGCGTCGCCAACGCCTTCGATTTCCCGGGCTTCGTGCCCGCCTATATCCGCCCGCTCTTCTGTCGCGGCGTCGGGCCGTTCCGCTGGGCGGCGCTGTCGGGCGATCCGGAGGATATCGCGCGCACCGACGCGAAGGTGCGCGAATTGCTGCCGGATGACGCGCATCTGCACAACTGGCTCGACATGGCGGGCAAGCGCATCGCCTTTCAGGGATTGCCGGCGCGGATCTGCTGGGTGGGTCTCGGCGACCGGCACCGCCTGGGCCTCGCGTTCAACGAGATGGTGGCGAAGGGTGAGCTGAAGGCGCCGATCGTCATCGGCCGGGATCACCTCGATTCCGGTTCCGTCGCGTCTCCGAACCGGGAAACGGAGGCGATGAAGGACGGTTCGGATGCGGTCTCCGACTGGCCGCTGCTGAATGCGCTGCTCAACACCGCCTCGGGCGCCACCTGGGTGTCGCTGCACCATGGCGGCGGGGTGGGCATGGGCTTCTCGCAGCATGCCGGCATGGTGATCGTCGCGGATGGCACCGAAGCAGCGGCGCGGCGCCTCGCGCGCGTGCTGTGGAACGACCCCGGCACCGGCGTGATGCGCCATGCGGATGCCGGCTACGACATCGCCATCGAGCATGCGAAGCGGATGGGGATGAAGCTTCCCTCGCTCGGCCTGTAGAGCATATCCCGATCAGGTGGCACCACCTGATCGGGTCAAGATCCTCGCAGACGTGGCTGGAGGGATTTCCGTGAGCCAGAGCGAACGGAAAGCGCCCTGGTGCCCGATTCCGCAATGCGCCGGATGTTGGGTTCAGGCCGGCGCGGCGGCGACGAGCGGCGGATCCTCGTCCAGCCGCGCCGGGGCCGGCGGCGCGACGCGGGTGGGGTAATGTCCGAGCCGCGACATCGCGCCTTCCAGGTTGCGCGCCAGGGGGGCCGGGGCAATCGTGGGGCCGAGCTGGGCCCATGCGGCTTCATCGGGTGCCAGGCCGACGACATCCGTGCCGTCGCGCTGCGCCTCGGCGCGTGCCCGGCGCAGGCGCTGCGGCGATACCGGACGGTTCAGGCACAGGATGGCGACGCTGCTGGCTTCGCCTTCCTCCGCCTCCCGCCAGCCGCGCAGTCGCGCCATCGCCAGGACAGCGGCGGCGAGGGCGCGGTCGGCGGGACCGGCGGCCGGCACGACGCGCAGGGCAGCGCTTCCGGGCGGCGCCGGCTCGTCGGCCACCAGGGCACGCGAGAGCGTGGCGAGCTCGCTTCCGATGCGCGATGCCGCGGGCGCGGAGAGCGATCCCGCTGCGCGATCCGCCGCCAGCGCCGCGATGGCGGGCATCACCAGGTCGCGCAGCGTCGCCGCGATGCCCTCGGCCTCCGCATGTTCCTCGGCGATCTGCTGCGCACCCTCGGCGTCGTCGGCGAGGTGGCGCTGATAGAAGCGTAGCGGCGCCGGCAGCGCCTCGCCGTCGCCGAGCAGGATCTCGAGGAAGGCGAAGGCCGGGACGTGACGGCCGAGGATTGCCAGGCATGCGGTGATCGGCGGGGCGAGCAGCAGGCCGATCGGGCCCCACAGCACGGTCCACACGGCGGAAGAGATCAGCAATGCCAGTGGCGATATGCCGGTGGTGCGGCCATAGAGTTGCGGTTCGAGCACATGGCTCACCGTGCCGTCGACGACGATGAAGAGAGCGGCGACCAGCAAAGGCTCGGTCCATCCCTGTCCGGTCGCCACCGCGACGATCATCGGCAGGGTGAAGGCGATCCAGGCCCCCAGGAAAGGAATGAAGCGCAGCACGAAGGCGAGCACGCCCCAGAGCGGCGCATTCGGTACGCCGATGGCGGCGAGGCCAATCCCCATGCCCAACCCGAAGATGAGGTTGAGCAGCATCTGCATCAGCAGGTAGCGACCGACGCGTTCCGTCGCATCCGCCATGGCGCGTGTCGTGCGGTGCAGGTCCTGCATGCCGGCCAGGCGCAGGAACCGGTCGCGCACGTCTTCCATCTGCATCAGCAGATAGGCCATGAGCAGCAGCGCGACGGCCAGCGAGGCGGCGGGGGCGGCGACCAGCGCGGCCATCTCGATCAGGGCATCCAGCGTGCCGACGCTCCCGCCCGCCGGGACGATGGCGACGGCCGCCGGTGCCGAGGCGTCGCCACGGCCGAGCTCCTCCGAAAGACGGCGCATCGTGGCAGCGGCGCGATGGAGCACGCCGCCTCCGTCCGAGAGCGCGTGGAGCTTGTCGCGCAGGTTGTTTTCCCAGTTGGGCAACTCGGCGGCGAGGCTGAGTGCCTGGGAGGTCACCAACAGCATCGTCGCGCCGATCGCCGCGAGGCTGAGCAGCAGCAGCAGGGCGACCACCAGCGGCCGCGGCAGGCCGATGCGCTGCAGCAGCCGGGCGGGTGGGATCAGCACCACGGACAGCAGCAACGCCAGGGCCATGGGGATGAAGACCGCACGACCGAGGTGCAGGGCCGCCAGGACCAGAAGCGCAGCGATAAGCCAGAGAGGGTCCGGTCCCGTCTGAGCCGGCCGCGCGGGCTGGTCCGGAGAGGAGGGCATGGCGGTCTCCACGAAACGACGCTGTTCGAACGCGCCGGTGGCCTCCGGGTTGCGGGGCAGGGTGCAACCCGTCGCAGGCCGGCGGCGTTGTGTCACCGAGAAGACGTGAAAGGAGATCGATTATGTCCGTTGCTTCCGACCGGATGGCCAAGGATGTCGGCGACGCGGCCCGCACCATTGCCGATGAGGCGAAGGACGCCGCCCGCGCCGAGCTCGCCGCGCTGCGCGAGAAGGTGGAGGCCCTGATGGCCGAGCGCGTCACCCCCGCCGTTTCGGAGGTTGCGGGCCAGGCCGAGGAGCTTGCGCACAATGCCGCCGAGACGGTGCGCCAGCGGGCCGGGCAGATCGCGGGCACGGTGCGCGACCAGCCCTTCGTTGCCATTGGCGCGGCGGCGCTGGCGGGTATCGCCATCGGCCTGCTGATCCGGCGCTGACGCCCATGCGCGTGCTGCAGATGCTCGACGTGGCGGCGCAGGCAGAAGTGGTCCGCCTGCGCCGGGAGGCGAGCAGCTACGCCCGCCGCGCTGGCTGGATCGCGGTCGCCGGCGTGTTTGGCGTCGCGGCGCTGGCCGCGGCCCATGTCGCGGCTGTCGCGCAGCTTGTGCCGGATTTCGGGCTGGCCGCTGCGGCCGCGATGATCGCCGCGGCTGATGGCGTGCTCGCCGGGATCTTCGCGCTGCTGGCACGCCGCCGCCCCGACCCGGTTGCCGAGGAAGCCCGCGCCTTGCGCCAGACCATGCTGGCGGCGGCGGGCGCGCGGAACCCGCTGCGGGATGTGCTGGGGTTTGCGGCGACCAAGGCGACGGTGCCGCTGCTCGGCGCCGTGACGGCCGAGGCGGTGGCGGGCTGGCTGCGACGGCGATAGAGGGTGATCGCCGCGCTTGGCGCGAATCACCCGCTCAAGCGGGAGCGCAGGCGAACGGAGCCTGCGCCAAGCCCTCAGCGCGCCACGGGGACGGAGGCGAAGAAGGCGCGGACGAGAGGCAGGCGCCGCCGTTCTTCGAGACAGACCACGTATTCCGCCACCGCCAGCTCGGCGTCGGTCACCGCCAGGCGAACGAGGTCCGGCTGGGCCGGCAGTTCCGCGGCGAAGCTGACACCTACGCCGAAGCCGGCGAGCACGGCCTCCCGCACCGCTTCACGGCTTTCGACCTCCAGCAGGGCACGGGGGCGGATGCCGGCCTCGGCCAGGCGCTCCTCGAAGACCTCCCGCGTGATCGAGCCGCGTTCGCGGATGACGAGGTCCTGGGTGGCGAGGACGTCGATCGGCACGGCCAGCGCCCCGGCCAGCCCATGATCGTGACGCACGAAGAGAATAAGGCGGTCCTCGCTGAGCAGGCGGCTGTGCAGGCGCGGGTCGGAGCTGCGCCGTGCCGTCACCGCGACATCCGCATGGTGGTCCAGCACGCGGCCGATGACGTCGGATGAATTCCCGATCGAGAGCGAGAAGGTCAGGCCCTCATGCCGTTCGCGCAGGCGTGCGAGGATGGGCATGACATGGGAAGCGCTGTCGGCGGCGATGCGGAGATGGCCGCGTGTCAGCGTGGCCGCGCCGGCCAGCAGGGCGCGGGCTTCCTCCTCGGCGGCGAAGAGGCGCTCGGTGACGGCATGCAGGCTTTGGCCGAGTGGCGTCAGGCCTGCCCCGCGTCCGCGCCGGTCGAACAGCGCGACGCCGTAGGTCGCTTCCAGCGCCTTCACCTGGGCTGACAGTGTCGGCTGGCTGACCCCGCCCGCCCGCGCGGCCGCCGAGAAGGAGCCGGCTTCGGCGACCT
Organism: Roseomonas sp.; assembly: GCA_041914265.1. Classification (GTDB taxonomy): domain Bacteria; phylum Pseudomonadota; class Alphaproteobacteria; order Acetobacterales; family Acetobacteraceae; genus Neoroseomonas. The sequence goes on along the minus strand of JAYSDS010000003.1, from coordinate 55,660 downwards.
GGTGGAAGGCATGGAGCAGCGTCGCGATGGCCATTTTGGTTATAGAACCACTCTATACCCTGCATCGAAAGTGAATATTGGACCCATGGAAGGCGGCCAGGGAGACTGGCCGCGCCACACCGGAGGGTCCCGTCATGTCCCCTGTCCCGCCCGCCGCTTCCGAGACCGGCGATGCCTTCCTGCTCACCCCCGGGCCGCTGACGACCTCCCGCAGCGTGAAGGCGGCAATGCTGCATGACTGGGGCTCGCGCGATGCCGAATTCCTGCGCATCAACCGCGAGGTGCTGGAGCGGCTGCCGGCCATCGTCAACGCCACGGCGACGCATGTGGCGGTGCCGATCCAGGGTTCCGGCACCTTCGCGGTCGAGGCGATGCTCACCACCCTCGTGCCGCCCGATGGCGAGGTGCTGCTGCTGATCAACGGCGCCTATGGCCATCGCGCGAAGCGGATCCTGGAGATCGCGCGCCGGCGCGTGGTGGTGCATGAGACGGCGGAGGACACGCCGCCGGACCTCGCCGTGGTGGAGCGGCTGCTCGCGGCGACACCGTCGATCAGCCACGTCTTCGCGGTCCATTGCGAGACGACCTCGGGCATCCTGAACCCGGTGGCCGAGATCGGTGCGCTGGCGGCGAAGCACGGCAAGTCCTTCCTGCTCGATTCCATGTCGGCCTTCGGCGCCTTGCCGCTCGATGCCAATGCGGTGCATGCGGACGCCATCGCGGCTTCCTCGAACAAATGCATCGAAGGCGTGCCGGGCCTTGGCTTCGTGCTGTGCCGCCGGGACGTGCTGGCAGGCGCGGCGGGCCATGCGACGACGCTCGTGCTCGACCTGCACGACCAGTGGCGGGCCTTCGAGAAGACCGGCCAATACCGCTTCACCCCGCCGATCCATGTGATTGTCGCCTTCCACCAGGCGCTGGACGAATTCCTCACCGAGGGCGGGCAGCCCGGGCGCGGCGCACGCTATGCCGCGAATTGCCGCGTGCTGGTGGAGGGGATGCGAGCGCTGGGCTTCCGCACCTTGCTGCCGGATGCGCTGCAGGCGCCGATCATCGTCACCTTCCACATGCCGCGCGATCCGCGCTTCGACTTCCAGCGCTTCTATGACGCGCTGAAGGACCGGGGCTACGTCATCTATCCCGGCAAGCTGACGGTCGCCGAGAGCTTCCGCATCGGCTGCATCGGCCGCCTGCATGTTGAGCAGATGGAAGGCGCGCTGGTCGCAGTGCGGGAGGCGCTGGCCGAATTCGGCATGAGCGATGCGGCACGGGCCGCCTGAGAACGAGGAAACACCATGAACATCCAGCGCCGCCCCGGCACGGTCGAGGCCAATGGCCGGCTGTACCGCATCCCCACCACGCCGACCGTGGTGATCTGCGTGGATGGCTCCGAACCCGGCTACATCGAGGCCGCGATCGACGCCGGGATCGCTCCGCACATGGCACGAATCATGCAGGATGGAGCCAGCACAACGGCGTTGTCGGCCATGCCGAGCTTCACCAACCCGAACAACATCTCGATCATCACCGGGCGGCCGCCTTCGGTGCACGGGATCGCCGGCAACTACTTCTTCGATCCGGAGACGGGCGAGGAAGTGATGATGAACGACCCCCGCTTCCTGCGCTGCGGCACCATCATGAAGGCGCTGCAGGATGGCGGCGCGATGGTGGCTGTCGTGACGGCGAAGGACAAGCTGCGCGCGCTGCTGGGCTTCGGGCTGGACTACGGGGCGGGCACGGCCGTCGCCTTCTCCTCCGAGAAGGCGGACAAGGTCAGCCTGGAGGCGAATGGTATCGCCGATGCGCTGGGCCTGACCGGGATGCCGGTGCCCGATGTCTATTCCGCCGCGCTGTCGGAATTCGTCCTCGCCGCCGGGATCGCGCTGCTGCGGTCGATGCGACCGGATGTCATGTATCTCTCCACCACCGACTACGTGCAGCACAAGGCCGCGCCGGGTTCCGCGGTGGCCAACGATTTCTATGCCATGCTCGACCGTCATGTCGGGGCGCTGGATGCAGCGGGCGCCGTGGTGGTGCTGACCGCCGACCACGGCATGAACGACAAGCATCTGCCGGATGGATCGCCCGATGTGATCTTCCTGCAGGATCTGTTCGACGGTTGGACCGGCGTGGGTGCCTCGCGCGTCATCCTGCCGATCACCGACCCCTATGTGGTGCATCATGGCGCCCTCGGGTCCTTCGCCACGGTCTATCTGCCGCCGGCTGCCGATGCGCCCGCCCTGCTGGCGAAGCTGCGCGGGCTGGAGGGCGTGGAGGCCGCACTCGACAGGGCGGAGGCCTGCGCCCGCTTCGAACTGCCGTCTGATCGAATCGGCGACATCGTCGTGGTCTCCACGCGGCACAAGGTACTTGGCACCAGCCGCGACCGGCATGACCTGTCGGGGCTGACGGAGCCGCTGCGCTCCCATGGCGGGCGGAGCGAGCAGACCGTGCCGATGATCGCGAACCGCAAGGTCGCCTTTCATCAGGGTCACACGCTGCGCAACTTCGACGTCTTCGACGTGGCGCTGAACCTGGTGCAGCCGTCATGAACGTGCAGGCCAAGCCCCCGATCCGCCGCGAGGCCATGCGCATCGCCGGCCGCAAGGTGACGACCGACGAGGTGGTGGAGGTCTTCAACCCCTGGAACAACGCGCTGGTTGGCACCGTGCCCGCCGCGCGGCCCGAGCATGTGCGCCAGGCCTTTGCCGCCGCCCGTGCCTTCACGCCGAAGCTCACGCGCTACGAGCGCCAGCAGATCCTGCTGCGCACGGCCGAGGCGCTGCGCGACCGGCGCGAGGAATTCGCCCGCCTGATCACCGCCGAATCCGGCCTGTGCTGGAAGGATTCTCTCTACGAGGCGTCGCGCGCCTACGACGTCTACTCCTTCGCCGCGCAGCTCGCGATCCTCGACGACGGGGAGACCTATGCCTGCGACATCAGCCCCATGGGCAAGCGTCGCAAGATCTTCACAACACGGGTGCCGCTGTCCGGTGTCATCTCCGCGATCACGCCGTTCAACCATCCGCTCAACATGGTCAGCCACAAGATCGCCCCGGCGATCGCCACCAACAACCGCGTCGTGCTGAAGCCGACGGAGCTCACGCCCTTGACGGCGCTCGCGCTCGCCGACGTGCTCTACGAGGCCGGGCTGCCGCCGGAGATGCTGTCGGTCGTCACCGGCAATCCGGCGAGCATGGGCGATGCCATGATCACCGATCCGGATGCGGAGCTGGTCACCTTCACCGGCTCCGTCCGCGTGGGCAAGCACATCGCGCGGACGGCCGGTTATCGCCGCGTGGTGCTGGAACTCGGCGGCAACGATCCGCTGATCGTCATGGAGGATGCCGACCTCGACAAGGCGGCAGACCTTGCCGTGACGGGGGCGACAAAGAATTCCGGGCAACGCTGCACCGCGGTGAAGCGCATCCTGGTCGTCGATGCCGTCGCCGATGAGTTCTCCCGCCTCGTGCTCGCCAAGGCGCGCAAGCTCGTCGCCGGCGATCCGATGGACCCGACCGTCGATGTCGGCACCGTCATCCATGAACGCGCTGCCTGCGAGTTCGAACGCCGCGTGACGGATGCCGTCGCGCAGGGCGCGGCGCTGCTGCACGGCAATGACCGGCGCGGCGCTCTCTATCCGCCGACCGTGGTCGACCGGGTGCCGCACGATGCCGAGTTGGTGCGCGAGGAGACCTTCGGCCCGGTCATCCCCATCCTGCGCTGCCCGAACGACATCGCGGAGGTCATCCGCATCTCCAACGGCACGGCCTTCGGGCTGTCCTCGGGCGTCTGCACCAATCGGCTCGACTACATCACCCGCTTCGTGAACGAGCTTGAGGTCGGCACGGTCAATGTCTGGGAAGTGCCGGGTTATCGCATCGAGATGTCGCCCTTTGGCGGCGTGAAGGATTCTGGTCTGGGGCACAAGGAAGGCGTGGTCGAAGCCATGAAGAGCTTTACCACCATCCGAACCTACTCGCTCCCCTGGCCGGGATAGGCAACAGGGCAACGGAGGCTGAACGGATGAGGCGATGGCTGCTGGCGGCGGGGGCGGTTCTCGCCCTTGCCTTCAATGCGGGGACGGCGCAGGCGCAGTCCCGCACGCGGGTGACGATCTACACGGCGCTCGAGACCGATCAGCTCGCGCCCTTCAAGCAGGCGATCGAAGCGGCGGTTCCGGGCGTCGAGGTCGCGTGGGTGCGCGATTCCACCGGCGTCATCACCGCGCGCGTGCTGGCGGAGCGCGAGAATCCGCGCGCCGACATGATCATGGGCCTCGCCGCCTCCTCGCTACTGCTCTTCGAGGGGATGAACCTGCTGGAGCCCTATGCCCCCGCAGGGGCGGAGGCGCTGAAGCCGGCCTTCCGGGATTCCACGCCGCCACCGAGCTGGACCGGCATGGATGCCTTCCTGGGCGTCATCTGTTTCAACACCGTCGAGGCGCGCCGCGCCAATGCGCCGACGCCGGCCTCCTGGCAGGATCTGACGCGGCCCGAGTTCCGCGGCCGGCTGGTGATGCCGCATCCGGCTTCCTCTGGCACCGGCTATCTGATGGTGGCGATGTGGCTGCAGCAGATGGGTGAGGAAGCCGGCTGGCGCTTCATGGACGCGCTGCACGAGAACATGGCCGTCTATACCCATTCCGGTTCCGCCCCCTGCGTGCAGGCGGCGCGCGGGGAGCGCGTCGCGGGCATCTCGCTCGACATGCGCGGCGCGCGGGAGCGCAGCCAGGGCGCGCCGATCGAGGTCATCATCCCCGCCGAAGGCACCGGCTGGGACATGGAAGCGACGGCGATCGTCCGCGGCACGCGCAACCTCGACGCCGCGCGGCGCATCGCCGACTGGGTGGCGACGCGCGGCGCGAACGAGCTCTACAGCCGCTTCTATGCCGTGGTGGCGATGCCGGGCGTGACCAATACCCCGCCCAACTATCCGGCCGATGCCGAGGCGCGGATGTTCGCCAACGACTTCACCTGGATGGCGGCCAACCGCGAACGCATCCTGGCGGAGTGGTCGCGCCGTTACGAATCCAAGGCGGCACCGCGCAACTGAGCTGTTGCGGGAGGCGAGCCGCGAGGCCCGCCTCCCCTCAGGCGAAAGGGCCCAGAGCATGACGACCGCGTTCCGCTTCGAGATGCCGGCGGGCGAGACGGCCGCGTCGGCTGTCGCGCCCGCATCGGCATTCCTGAGCGTGCGGGGCCTGACCCGCCGCTTCGGGCATTTCACCGCGCTCGACCGTATCGACCTCGACGTCACGCAGGGGGAGTTCGTCTGCTTCCTTGGCCCCTCGGGCTGTGGCAAGACGACGCTGTTGCGGGCCATCGCCGGCCTCGATCGCCAGGATGCGGGCCGTATCGCGATCGGTGGGCACGACATGTCGCATGCGCCGCCTTCCGCGCGCGACTTCGGCATCGTCTTCCAATCCTATGCGCTGTTTCCCAACCTGACCGTGGCCGAGAACATCGGCTACGGCCTGGTGAACCGGCGCATTCCGCGGTCCGTCATTGCGGGGCGCGTGGCGGAGCTGCTGGCCCTGGTGGGCCTTCCGGATCAGGGGGACAAGCTGCCGGTGCAACTCTCCGGCGGCCAGCAGCAGCGTGTCGCGCTGGCGCGCGCGCTCGCGACATCCCCTGGCCTGCTGCTGCTGGATGAGCCGCTCTCCGCGCTCGATGCCCGTGTGCGGATCCGGTTGCGGGATGAGATCCGTGCCCTGCAGCGGCGCCTCGGCGTCACCACCATCATGGTCACGCATGACCAGGAGGAAGCGCTCGCCATGGCCGACCGCATCGTGGTGATGAATCACGGCGTGATCGAGCAGGTCGGCACGCCGGAGGAGGTCTATCGCCACCCCGCCACGGCCTTCGTCGCGGATTTCGTGGGGACGATGACCTTCTTCGATTCCGTCGTGACCGGCCCCGATCGGATCGGCATGGGAGCGCGCAGTCTGCGCGTGGCCGGCGCCTTGCCGGCACCCGGCACGCCGATCCGCATCGGCCTGCGCCCGGAGGAGGTGCGCATCCGCGGTGTGGCGCCCGAGGATGAGAATACGCTCGAGGTCGTCGTGCGGGATCTCGAATTCCTGGGTGCCTTCTGCCGTGCCGAGATGCTGGCGGAGGATGCGCCGGGCATCCATTTCCTCGCCGATCTTTCGGCCAATCTGATGCGCGACCTGGATGTGGCGGTCGGTGCCGTGATGCGTGTCGCCCTTCCGCCCGGTGCTCTGCGCGTCTTCCCCTGCCGCGCCCCCATCGCGGAGGAAGGCGGGTGAGCGCCAGCGCCGCCAAGGCCGCCGCGGGCGGTCGCCTTTTGAGCGAGGAGCGCGTGGCGGCGCTGCTCGTCCTCGCGCTCTGTGCCGCCCTGGTCTTCGCCATCGCGCTGCCGCTCTGGGCGGTACTGTCGAAAAGCTTCCTCGACACGGAAGGCCGCTTCATCGGCCTTGCCAACTACGTCCGCTACGTCAGCACGCCGGCGTTGGTGCAGTCGCTGCTGAACAGCCTTTTCGTCGCCGCGGTGGCAACGATCCTCGTCGTCCCGATCGCTTTTCTCTATGCCTATGCGCTGACGCGCAGCCGCATTCCACTCAAGGGGCTGTTCTATGCGCTCGCGCTCCTGCCGATCTTCGCGCCCTCCCTGCTGCCGGCATTGTCCTTCATCTATATCTTCGGCAATCAGGGGCTTCTGAAGGATCTGCTGTTCGGCGCCTCGATCTATGGTCCGCTCGGCATCGTGCTGTCGCAGGTCTTCTACTGCCTGCCGCATGCGACGATGATCCTCGTCGCGGCGCTCGGCCTCGCCGATGGCCGGCTCTATGAAGCCGCCAGGTCGCTCGGCACCTCGCCCTGGCGGGTCTTTTCCACCATCACCTTGCCGGGGGCGTTGTATGGGCTGGTCTCGGCGACGGTGGTCGTGTTCACGCTCGTCATCACGGATTTCGGCATAGCCAAGGTGATCGGCGGGCAGTTCAACGTGCTCGCCACGGATGCGTACAAGCAGGTCGTCGGGCAGCAAAATTTCGGCATGGGCGCGGTGGTGGGCATGGTGCTGCTGACACCGGCCGTCGTCGCCTTCGTCATCGACCGCAGGCTGCGGCGCCACCAGGTGGCATTGCTGTCGGCGCGTGCGGTGCCCTACGCGCCGCACAAGGATCGGCGCCGGGATACGCTGCTGCTGCTTTATTGCGTCACGATCGGCGGGTTGGTCGCGGCGGTGCTGGGCGTCGCGGTCTGGGCGTCCTTCATTCGCTACTGGCCGTACAATCTCTCACTGACGCTGGCGAATTACGACTTCACGACCTTCGACCCGGATGGCTGGCAGCCCTACCTCAACTCGTTGCGCATGGCGGCCTTGACGGCGCTGGTCGGCACGCCAGTCATCTTCCTTGGCGCCTATCTGACGGAGAAGACGGGGGCTGCGCCGCTCGCGCAGGCGGTGGTGCGCTTCCTGGCCATGCTGCCCATGGCCGTGCCCGGCATGGTGCTCGGGCTGGGCTATGTCTTCTTCTTCAACGCGGCATGGAATCCGGCCGCTGCGCTGTACGGCACGATTGCCATCCTGGCGCTGAATTGCCTCGCGCATTTCTATACCGTCGGGCACATCACGGCGGTCACGGCGCTGAAGCAGATCGACCGCGAATTCGAAGCCGTTGCCGCCTCCCTGCAGGTCCCCTTCTGGGTGACGCTGCGGCGTGTCACGGTGCCGATCTGCCTTCCCGCCATTCTCGACATCGCCGTCTATCTTTTCGTGAATGCGATGACGACGGTCTCGGCGGTGATCTTCCTTTATGGGCCGGGGACCAAGCTCGCTTCGATTTCGATCGTCCATATGGATGAGGCGGGCACGATCGCCGCCGCGGCGGCGATGGCAACCTGCATTGTGGCAACGGCGATCGGGGTGAAGGGCTTGCATCTGCTGCTCGACGCCCTGCTGTTCCGACGGCTGCAACGGTGGCGGACGCGGTAGCCCGGCGCGGCGGCAACCGAGCGCGAGCATCGCAGGCCACTCAGCCGGACAATGGCGCCCTATACTGGGATGGGCCCGCCGCACCAATCCGGCGGCCGATCATTGTGGGAGGATCGTCGGTGTCGACAGCCATGCGCTATGCTCATCCGGAGGCCATCGTCGACACGCAGTGGCTTGAGGATCATCGACAGGATCCGTTGCTGCGCGTGTTCGACTGCACGACCTACCTGCTCTACGAATCGAACACGGGCCGACCCTACCGCATCGAGAGCGGGCGCAGCGACTACGAGGCCGCGCACATCCCCGGTGCCGCCTTCCTCGATCTGCAGGGCGAACTGTCTGACGCCGCGAGCCGCTTCAACTTCACGATGCCGGGCGCGCAGGACCTCGGCGCGCGCCTGGCCGCGAAGGGCGTCGGCGAAGGCTTTCGCATCGTGCTCTATGCGCGCCGGAACATGCAGTGGGCTACGCGCGTGTGGTGGATGCTGCGCGCCATCGGCTTCGACGATGCCGCGGTACTCGATGGCGGGTTCGACAAGTGGCAGGCCGAAGGTCGCCCGGTCGAGGCCGGAACCAGGACCTACCCGTCAGCCACGCTGGCGGCGAGGCCGCGGCCGGGCTTGTTCGTCGGCAAGGAGGAAGTGAAGGCCGCCATGGGCGATGCCGGCACCTGCACGATCAATGCGCTGGCTCCCGATCTCCATAGCGGCGAGAACCCCCGATATGGACGGTCAGGCCGCATTCCCGGCAGCGTCAACGTGCCGGTCGGGTCGGTGGTGGATCCGCGGTCGCTGACATTCCGCCCGCCCGAGGAGGTCGCCGCGATCTTCGCCGGGGTGGGCGCGGACCGATCGAAGCGGATCATCCTCTATTGCGGCGGCGGGATCGCTGCGACGCTCGATGCGTTCCTGTTGAACCAGCTCGGCTATCAGGACCTGGCTGTCTACGACGCCTCGATGAATGAGTGGGCCAAGGATGAGTCCCTGCCCATGGAGCGCGACTGATCGCCACCCCTGGGCAGCGATGCGCATCCCGCGCAACGCTGTCCGTCAGGCGCCGGCCGAAGGGCGAGTCGGCCGGCGTCGCGTGTCAGTCGGCCGTCTGGAGCTTGTCCTGCGTCTTCGTCTCGAAGTCGCTGGCCGCGTGGCGTTCCCAGAGCTGGCTCGACAGCTCGCCCTGGACGCGATTGACCATGCGTCCGCGCTTCACGGCCGGGCGCTCGCCGATGAGCGTCGCCCAGCGCTGCACATGGCTGTAGCTCTGCACGTCGAGGAACTCGGCAGCCCCATAGAGCCACCCCTTCACCAGACCGCCATACCAGGGCCAGATCGCGATATCCGCGATGGTGTAGTCCGGGCCCGCGATATAGGTGCTCTCGGCCAGGCGCCGATCGAGCACGTCGAGCTGCCGCTTCGTCTCCATGGCGAAGCGGTCGATGGCGTATTCGATCTTGGTCGGCGCATAGGCATAGAAATGCCCGAAGCCGCCGCCGAGATAGGGCGCGCTGCCCATCTGCCAGAACAGCCACGACAGGCATTCCGCGCGGGCCGCGCCGGCCTTGGGCAGGAAGGCACCGAACTTCTCGGCGAGATGGAGGAGGATCGCGCCGGATTCGAAGACGCGGATCGGCGTCGGGCCACTGCGATCCAGCAGGGCCGGAATCTTCGAGTTCGGATTCACCTCGACGAAGCCGGAACCGAACTGGTCGCCTTCCCCGATGCGGATCAGCCAGGCGTCGTACTCCGCGCCCGCATGGCCGAGGGCGAGCAGCTCCTCGAACATGATGGTCACCTTCACGCCATTGGGCGTGGCCAGTGAGTATAGTTGCAGCGGGTGATCTCCGACCGGCAGGGCCTTCTCATGCGTCGGTCCCGCGATCGGGCGGTTGATGTTGGCGAAGCGCCCGCCATTCGCCCGGTTCCATGTCCAGACCTTCGGCGGCGCGTAGTCGGTGGAGGCGCTCATGCGATTCTTTCCTGATGTCGGGCCGGTCAGGGCCATCGGGTCATCAGTTGGGGGCACAACGCGATCGCGCCAGAGGGCATGTCGGGTCATGGCCGCCTTGCGCCATGAGGGATACGGGCCTCGATTCAGCCCGGCGCTGCCTTCGGTGCGATCGGTGTCGGCATCGGACAGGCGGCCTCGATCACTTCGGCAGCGTCGAGGGCCAGGTCCTCGCGCCAACGCGCGGCCATGACCTGGACACCCATCGGCAGGCCGTCGGCAAGGCCGGTCGGGACCGATACGCCAGGAATGCCGAGCAAGGGCGCCGCGAGCATGGGGGCCTGGGCGCGGAAGACGCTGTCGAAGGCCTGCGTGCCTTCGAGATCGAGGCCCTGCGGGAAGGGCGGCTCCAGCGACACCGGCAGCAGCACGATCGGGTAGCGCGCGAGAAAGGCGGCCCAGGCGCGCTGGCGTGTCGTGCGTCGTGCCGCCGTCGCCGCCCAGCTCGCCAGATCGAGCTCCGGTGCCCGCGTCATCATCGCCGCAAAGGTCTGCCGCGCGCCCTCGTCACCCAGCTTGGCGAAACCATCGGCGAGCGCGATGCGGCCTTCCGTCCGGCTGAAGGCCTCCCAATCCGCCACGGTGCCGGGATAGTCCGGCAGCGCCACATCCTCGACCGCATAGCCGGCCGAAGCAAGGATCCCGCCGGCACGTTCCACCGCTTCCTTCACCGCCGGATGCACGCCGCCGCCCATCGGGTCGGCGCAGAGCGCGACGCGGATCGGGCGCGACGGCGGCGGGCCCTGCAATGGTGCCGGCATCCACCACGGGTCCCGTGCATCCCCCTCGGCCATGACGGTGAGCGCGAGACGCAGGTCACGCACGCTGCGCGCCAGCGGCCCCTGCGCCGACATCATCTGCGCCGAGATCGGGCGTTCCGCCGTCATGGTCGGGTTGTAGGCCGGGACGCGGCCGAAGGACGGCCGGATGCCTGCTACGCCACAGGCATAGGCCGGGTAGCGCACCGATCCGCCGAGGTCGTTGCCATGCGCGATGGGTCCGATCCCGGCCGCCAGCGCAGCTGCCGCACCGCCGGAAGAGCCCCCTGGTGTATGCCCGGCGCTCCAGGGATTGAGCGTGCGGCCATGGAGGTCGTTCTCGGTGAACCAGCGCATAGACAGCGCGGGGGTATTGGTGCGGCCGAACAGGATGGCGCCGGCGCGGCGCAGATTGCCGACCACGGCGCTGTCCTCGGCCGCGACCAGGTTGCGCAGGGGCACGCAGCCATTGCTCGTGGCCACGCCCTTCTGATCGACATTGATCTTCGTGCTGACCGGCACGCCATGCAGCGGGCCGAGCAACTCGCCGCGCGCCAGGGTGGCGTCGGCGGCATCGGCCGCGGCGAGCGCTTCTTCCGCCAGCACCCCGACCACCGCGTTGATGGCGGGGTTGACCGCCGCGCAGCGGTCGAGCACCGAGCGGGTCGCCTCCCGCGCCGAAAGCTGGCGCAGGCGGATGGCGCGCGCCAGGTCCGTGGCGTCCCAGCGCCAGGGCTCGGATGGAAGGTTCTGCATGGCGGATCCTGTTCCTCGGTCCAGCGCAGCGTATCAAAGGGACTGAGGCGGGCGAAGCGGGCGGCGCGCGTGGAGTCGTCCTAGGTCAGCGACTGCATCCTGATGCCGCCCCGCCGCAGCAGCAGCACGATGATGCCGATGGCCACGACGCTCAGCGCGATCAGCAGCGTCGCGATGGCCGTGATGGTCGGGTTCACCTGCAGCACCAGCTCGTTGAACATGCGCTTGGGGATGGTGTCGTAGGGACCGGCGATGAAGTGGGTGACGATCACCTCGTCAAAGGAGGCGATCAGCGCGAAGATCCAGGCGGCGAAGACGCTGGGCAGCAGGTTCGGCAGCAGCACGCGGCGGAACATGGTGGCGGTCGAGGCACCGAGGCTCAGCGCCACCTGCTCGATCCGATGGTCGAAGGAGCGGATCGCGACGGACATCACCAGAACGACATAAGGAACGCCCAGCACCGTATGGCCGATGATCAGGCCCGGCATCGTCCCGAGCAGCCCGATCCGCGCGAAGAAGATGTAGAGCGCGACGGCGATGATGACGCTCGGCACGACGAGAGGCGCGATGAATACGCCTTCGATCAATGGCCGGCCGCGGAAGCTGCCGCGCACCAGCCCATAGGCCGCCAGGCTGCCGAGAAGCAGCGCGATGCTGCTCGACACCAGGGCGATGAGCACGGAGTTCCGCAGCGCCGCCAGCCAGCGCGGGTCGCCGAGGAAGGAGTCGTACCAGCGTAGCGAGAAGCCGGGTGGCGGGAATTCCAGCGAACTGGCGCTGGAGAAGGACATCGGGATGACGATGAGCGCCGGCAGGCAGAGGAAGGCGAGGACCAGCACGCCGCTCGCGGCCAGGAGGAAGCGGCTCACGATGCCGCTCCCCTGGCGCCGATCCATCGCGACAGCGCGAAGCAGGCCAGGGTGACCACCAGCAGCACGGTGGACAGCGCCGCGGCGGTCTCCCACCGGGCGAACTGGTTGATCAGCAGGTCGAGCGCATGGGCGACCATGGGCACGCGCCCACCACCCAGGATCGCGGGGGTGATGAAGAAGCCGAAGGTGAGGATGAAGACGAGGATCGACCCGGCCGCCAACGCCGGCAGGCTGAGGGGGAAGAAGACACGGCGGAAGATCGTCCAGCGGCTGGCGCCGAGCGATTCCGCCGCCTGCATCAGCCGGTCGTCGATCCGCACCATGGCGGCGAACAACGGCAGGACCAGGAAGGGCAGCAGCACGTTGGTGGTGCCGATCACGACGCCGAGCTCATTGTAGAGAAAGGCCACCGGCGCGGAGACGATGCCGAGATCGAGCAGGAACCGGTTCACCACCCCCGCATTGCCCAGCACGACGATCCAGGCATAGGTGCGCACCAGGATGCTGATCCAGAAGGGCAGCACCACCAGCGCGGTGGCGAGCACCTGCCGCTGCGGTGGCAGCCCGCGCATCCAATAGGCGAGCGGATAGCCGAGCAGCGCGCAGGCCACCGTGGTGATCATCGCGATCTGCAGCGTGCGGCCAAGGACCCGGAGGTAGACCGAGGTCTCGATCAGGTCCTGGTAGTGCTCGATCGTCCATTCGGGCTGCGTGACGCTGCGCGCCAGCATCAGCACGATCGGCAGGATGAACACCGCGAGCATGAGCAGCAGGAGAGGCAGGACATAGCCGAATTCCGCCGGCATCCGTCGGGTCGTCGCCATATCGCTGCCCTTCGCCTGCCTGCGCCGATCAGAGACCGAGCTTGAATTCCTGCCAGCGCCGCTCCGCCGCGTCGCGGTTCTGCGCCCACCAATCGGGATTGCCGAGCGCCTGCACCGCCTTGTTGGCGCTGGTCGTCGGGAATTCGGCAAGGCGCGCCTGGGGCAGCAGCGCATCGAGCGACGGGCTCGCGCCGGTATAGGGCACGACCTCGGCCGCCACGGCCTGGTTGCGGGCCACCGACATCTCGTGCAGCAGGCCCATCGCCGCAGCCTTCTCGGCCGGGTTCGCGCCCTTGGGCACGACGAAATAGGCGGTATCCAGCAGCCCCTGTGCATAGGTCATGCCGATGCCCGGCTGCCCCGCGACGCGGCCGGAATAGGAGGCGGCGTACTGCACCTCATTGTCCTTCAGAAGCTGCGGCGGCTGGGCGCCCGCGCCCCACCACACCGAGATGTTGCCCTTGATCTGGTCGAGCTTGCGGAAGGCGCGGCGAAGGTCGAGCGGATACAGCGATGACAGCGCCACGCCATCGGCCAGCAGCGCCATCGGCACGGCGAGGGTCACGTTGTCCGGCAGGGTACGCTTGCCCGGGAAGTCGCGCACGTTCCAGAAATCGGCCCAGCTCGTCAGCGGCTTCGCATCCGACCGCCAGGCCATGATGGTCGAGTAGTACTGGTAGCCGAAGCCCCAGGGTTGCCTCGCTTCCGGGAACATCGGGTCGGGGTTGATCGCGGCCCAGTCGAGCGGTTCGATCAGCCCCGCGGCGTTGGCGATGGCGCCGGACAGGCTGCCGAGCTCGTACAGCGCGGCTGTGATGCTGCGCGATTCCACCATGGCCCGCAGCTTGCCCAGCGGATTCGGATTCTCGCGGATCACGCGGATGCCGGTGCGCGCGGTGAAGGGGCGGATGTAGCCGGCCTCGATGGAATCGCCGGACAGGCCGCCCGCCTCGACCATGCGGAATTCCCGCACCTGGCCCTGGGCGCGGGCGATGCCCGGCAGGGCGAGTCCGCCGGGGATGGCGGCGAAGGCGGTGGCCTTCAAGAGTGTGCGCCTGTTGGTCATGCTCATGTCTCCCTTGGCCGGTCTTCGGCAGAACTCATCCGGGCGGCGCGGTGCCGTCGGCGAGGATCCAGACATCCTCCGGCTGCCAGGTCGCGTGGACCCGGGCGCCGGGGGCGAAGCCATCGCGCCCGCCGGGCGCGACCGCGATCATCGGGCCGGCCGGCGTCTCGACATGATAGCGCACGGATTGGCCGAGATAGACGCTCTCGCTGACCGTGGCCGGCAGCATGCCGCCGCCGGGGAGCAGGGCGAGCCCCTCCGGCCGGAGGATGGCCGTGACAGGCGTGCCGGCGGCGCGCCCCGCGGGGCCGCAGGGAATGACGATCCCGCCATCGAGCGCGATCGAGCGTTCATCCGGCCCGATGCGCCCTTCGAAGACGTTCGCGGTGCCGAGGAAATCCGCGACGAAGCGGTTGCTTGGCCGCCTGTAGGCATCCTGTGGCGCCGCGATCTGCTGTACCTTCCCGTGATCGAGTACGACGATGCGGTCGGAGAGCGAGAGCGCCTCCTCCTGGTCATGCGTGACGAGGATGGTGGTGATGCCGAGCGATCGCTGCAGGCGGCGCAGCTCGACCTGTACCTCCTCGCGCAGCTTGCGGTCGAGCGCGCCGAGCGGTTCGTCGAGCAGCAGGATATCCGGCTGGAACACGATGGCGCGCGCCAGTGCCACGCGCTGCTGCTGCCCGCCCGACAATTGGCTCGGCTTGCGTCGTGCGAAGGGTTCGAGCCGCACGCGAGCCAGCGCTTCCTCGACGCGGCGGCGCGTCTCCGCCGCGCCGACCTTCCGCACCGAGAGCGGGAAGGCGACATTGTCGAAGACGGTCATGTGCGGGAATAGCGCGTAGCTCTGGAACACCAGGCCGATGTTGCGCTGCGCCGCCGGTAGCACCGTCACGTCCCGACCGCCGATATGGATGGAGCCGCCCGTCGGCTGGTTCAGGCCGGCGATCATGGTCAGCACCGTCGTCTTGCCGGAACCGCTCGGGCCGAGGATGGTGACGAATTCGCCCTGCTCCACATCGAGGGAGACGTCGTCCACCGCGGCGAAGGCGCCGTAATGGCGCGAGACATGCTTCAGATGGATGGAGCTCAAGGCCGCCACCGCGACGCCGCGGCGCGGCGCCCACCGACTTCAGGCCGCGAGGGCACGCGCCGTCTCCTCGACCAGGGTGGTGGCGATCAAGTCGATCTCCGCCGCACCCATCGGCGTCGAAAGCGAGCCGGAGCAGTTCGGCGTCAGCAGGACGCCACGGTCCAGCATCGCGAGCTGGATCGCCGGGATGACTTTCTTCGCCAGCGCGTCCGGATAGCTGGAGCGATAGTCGGTGATCGGCGCCGTCGTGAGATGCAGGCGGAACAGCGAGCCATGGCCGGTCATCTGGGCCGCGATGCCGGCCGCGGCGAAGCCGGCATGGATGCGCGCGCGCAGCGTGTCGCCGAGGCGGTTCAGGCGCTCGACCGCGGGCTTGTCGAAGGCGTCGAGCGTCACGAGCCCGGCCACCATGGTCAGCGGATTGGCGCTGAAGGTGCCGCCATGCGCCACCGCGGGCGCGCCGCGCGTGTGGTCGAACACCGCCATGCGCTCGGCCGGCCCCGCCACGGCGCCGACGGGCAGGCCACCGCCGATGATCTTGCCGAGCGCGATGAGGTCCGGCTCCAGCCCGAAGATCGTATGGGCGCCGGCATGGGCCAGGCGGAAGCCGATCACCTCGTCGCAGATCAGCATGATGCCGTGGCGGCGGCAGGCGTCGCGGATCACGTCCAGCGTGCCCTGCGGCGGCGGCACCATGCCTGCCTTGGAGGTGAGCGTGTCGAGCACGATGCCGGCGAGGCGCGGCGCTTCGCGGTCCAGGATGGCGGCGCAGCGTTCGGGCTCGGCATAGGGCAGCACCACGACATCGGCCGCGACCGAGGGCGGCGTGCCGCGGTCGTAGACCACCGCCGCCGGATCGCCGCCGGGTCCGTCCCAATTGGCCGGGCCCGAGCCGAGACTCACTTCGAGATGGTCGTAAGCGCCGTGATAGGCGCCTTCCATCTTCGCGATGGCGGGCCGGCCGGTGAGGCCACGGGCGGCCTTCACGGCGAACATCACCGCCTCGGTGCCGGAATTGCAGAAGCGGATCTGCTCGCAGCGCGGTGCGCGATCGCGGATCGCCTCGGCAAGCGCCGTCTCGTATTCCGTCGGCAGGCCGAAGGCGGTGCCGCGGCCGATGACCTCGCGCAGGGCCTCCACGATCGGCGGGAAGGCGTGACCATGAATGAGGGAGAAGAAGTTGTTGGCGCAGTCAAGGACGCGTCGCCCGTCGAGATCCTCGATCCAACAGCCTTCGCCACGCACGGCATAGGGCGGGTGCGGCGCGAACCAGGTGGCGTTGCGCATGCTGCCGCCAGGGATGACGCGCTTCGCGCGGTCGAAGGCGCGCGCGGAGCCCGCTCCCGCGTTCGAGGAATCCGCCGCTGGCGCGATAGTCTGGCTCATCCGGAATTCCCTGCTGTCGATGCATTGCAACAAGGCATGCGCGGCATCGTCAAGCCGCCGGGACGGAGCAACCGTTCCTTTTCGGGTCGCCACCCTCCGCTACAGGACGAGATCCGCCTCGCTGGGGCGGCGATCCAGCAGCGCCGCCAATCGCCGCAGGCCGATCTCCACGCGCGCATCCGAGACTTCGTGACTCAGGCACAGCCGCGCGGCCGCCGGCGCTTTCGCGGCATCGATCGCGAAGGCCGCGGCGGGTTGCAGCAGCACCTCGGCGCGCGCGGCGGCCATGGCGAAGCTCTCGCCGGACCAGGGCTCCGGCAGGCGAAGCCAGAGATGCAGGCCGTGGGTCTCGGTCGCGCCGAATTGCGCGGGCAGGATGGTCCGCGCCATGGCTTGGCGTCGTGCCGCATGGACGCGCTGCGCCTCATTCAGGCGCGCCGCGGTGCCATCGCCGATCCAGCGGGCGGCGATGTCGGCCATCAGCGGAGGCGGCATCCATGACGACAACGCGATCGCCGCGCGGATCGCGGGCATCAGCCGCTCGGGAGCATGGATGAAGCCAACCCGCAGCCCGGGTGCCAGGGATTTGGAGACACTGGTGATCAGGATCGCCGCATCGCCTGCGAAGGCCGCGATCGGCGGCGGCCGCTGTGGCGGCAGGAGGCCGAAGACATCGTCCTCGATGATGGCCATGCCATGTCGCTGCGCCAGCGCCGCGATGCGGCGGCGGCGATCCTCGCTCATCGTGACGGCTGTCGGGGTATGGAGTGTCGGCGTGCAGTAGATGGCCTTCGGCGCCCATCGCCGGCAGGCGGCCTCGATCCCATCGGGGTCCAAGCCATCCTCGTCCGAGGGCAGGGCGACGATCCGCACCGCGAGGTGCCGCGCCATCGCCTTGATCGGCGCATAGGTCAGCGCGTCGGCCAGCAGCACGTCGCCCGGCCGCAGTAGCGCCATGAAGGCCGCGAAGATGCCCTGTTGGGCACCGTTGCACAGCGCGATGCGCTCCGCTTCGGCATCGAGGCCCAGCCTGCCGATCCACGCGGCGCCGGCTTGCCGATAGGCGGCGCCGTCCGTCGGACCTTCATGATCGAGCAGCGCCGCGAGTGGGCCGTGTCGGGCGAGCGCGGCGAGGGTTTCGGCCAGCGCATCGCCGGCGCTGCCAAGGCAGGGCAGGTTGCGCGAGAAGTCGATGGGCCCACCCGCCTCCGGGCGCGTCATGGACCCATGGTCGGCGGGCAGTGTCGGCACCCGGATGAAGGTGCCGCGACCGACCTCGCCGCCCGCGAGGCCGCGCCGGGCCACCTCGGCATAGGCGCGCATGACCGTGTCCGGGGAGACAGCGAGCGCATAGGCGAGATCGCGCTGGGGCGGCAGGCGGTCGCCCGGCTTCAGCCGCCCGGCCGCGACATCCGCGGCGATGGCGTCGGCGATCGCCCGGGCCCGAGGCGCTGGTCTGCCTGCCAGGTTGGGCGTCCATATTGCCATGATTGCAATATACCGATTGCCCGCCAGCAAGCCAGGCAATACGGCGAATTGCCATGATCAATGGTCAAAGCGCGTGAATCGACAGCCCTTCCGTGGCGTAGCCTTTGCCCTGCTCTGCCTCGTCATCCTCGGCGCCATGCCCGTGTTGTCGAATGCGCGGCCGGCCGGGTCGGACGCGCTGGCCTTCGCCATCTGGACGACCGTCTGGCAGCTCCTCGCCGCGCTGCCGCTGTTTCTCATCGAGCGTGCGAAGGAAGGTCCGGCGCGCAAGCCGGCTGAGCCGCCCGCCATGGGCCGGGCCCGAATCGGGCTGATCGCGCTCGCCACGGGCGGCATGTTCGGCCTGTCCACCTACCTCTACGTGCTCTCGGCCGAGAAGGCTGGGCCGGTCAGCATGGTGATCGCCTTGCAGGCCTACCCCTTCGTCGCGATGAGCCTCGAGGCGCTGTTCCTCGGCAAGCGCAAGTCACGCGGGGAGATCGGCTTCACCCTGCTGATGGTCGGGGCCTTGCTGTATCTCACCACCGAAGGGCGGTTCAGCCTGGCGGCGGTGTCCTGGTGGACGGTCCTGGCGCTCGCCATCCCGCTGCTATGGAGCATCGCCCATCTCCTGCTGAAGCGGGTGCTCGACACGACGCCCGTCACGCCGAACCAGGTGACGGTCTCGCGGCTCGTCATCTCGGGCGCCTTCCTGCTGCTGTTGCAGGCATTGCTGGGCGAGAGCGGCCGGCTGTCCCAAGCCTGGTCGGAGCCAGGCTTCCAGCGCGCGGCGATCATCCTTGGGGTCGCCTACTATCTGGAACTCATCTTCTGGTTCCACGCCATGCGGCACATCGATGTCTCTGTCGCCAGCTCGGTCACCGTGCCGGCGCCGGTCGTGACCATGCTGCTCACGGCCAGCATTCTGGGCGAGGCTATCGCCACCTATCAGGTCGTGGCGATGCTGGTCGTGGCGGCGAGCCTCTATGGGCTGCTGATGGCGGGCCGGAATCCCCGGCCGGCGGCGATACCGAAGCGCGCGCGGGCTGGGGACTGACGGCGCCTGTCCTACCCACGCGCCCCGTTCAGGCGATGGCGTCGCAGCGCAGTTCGAAGCGGCATTCGGGATGTCCCGCCGCGACGCAGGCGACCTCCCGGCATGTCGGTTCGCCACGCCGCCCGGCCATCTCGAGCACATAGCGCATGCCGCCGGCGAAGCTCCCCTCGAAGGTGTAGCAGACGTTCCGGCCTGTCCCGGCCCCATAGCCGAGCGCAAAGGCGGAATGGCGCACGATGACGGTCGCGGTGCCGGCCTGCTCGTCCAGCGCGGCGATCTCCATCTGCCCGTAGCCGCGCTGGGAAAGCCGTCGGAGGTAGTGCCGGAAGGTGTCGATCGGCGAGAGGCCGTGCGTCTTCGCCTCGGCGCGGCACCATTGCAGCGCGGAGAGGTCGCTCGAGGCGTAGAGGATCTCGCGGTAGGCCGCGGTGCCGATGGCTTCCTCGACGGATTTCTGCATGTTCACGAGGAAGTGCCGGGGCAGGTAGATCATCGGCAGGCCATCGGTGCGCCAGATGCCGGTTTCCGGATCCACGTCGATGGGAACTTGCGGCTGGCCCATGGTCTCTCCTGCAACGCCGCCCCCGAAGGGCGACCGGTGGAGATGTCATCTGATCGGCAGGCCAGGCGCTTGGCAACCGCGCGGCGTCGCGTGTGACGTTACGCGCAGGCCGCGCAGGTCAGCAGCCCGCGCTTCTCGCGCGCTGGTTCGATGGCGTAGCCGCACCGCATGCAGTTCGCGCCGTCATCGGCGGAATCGAAGGGGTCGGCGATGCGCCGCGTGGTCTTGCGCGCCTTGGGAAGGTCGGGCACGGCCACCGGCACGACTGTTGTCGCCGCCACTTCCTTCGCCTCGACAGAGGGGGTGGTCTCGATAGGCACCCAGGCGGGCATCACATGCGCGGTGGGCTGCGCTTCCGGCGGTGCCGCCTCGGCGGGCAGTCGAAGCGTGGGGACCTCCCGGGCCGGGAAGCCATCCTCCCATGACGCGGCGCGGACATGCGTATCGATGCGTCGTGGCCGCTCCTTGCCGGCGGGCGCCGCGCCCGACCGCATGTGCACGACCTCGACAACCCGGCTGCCGGTGGCGCCGGCACGGCGCGGAATGGTCAGCAATTCGCGGCGATCGGAGGGAGCAGGCTTGTCGTCCTGGAACCGGGCGAAGACGCGGTCTTTGTCGTCCATGGAATACCGGGCTGGTTGGAAGGCGTGCGCCGCCACGGGCGGTCGCTCGGACATTGGGATTCGGCTGGCGATTGGAAGCGATGACCGGCCGACATCCTCATCAGAATCCTGAGATAAGGAAGGGTCGGCATCAGCCAAATCACGAATTGAACAGTATAAAGCATATTGCCGCATCGGCGGCGTCCCGGGGCACCGGGGGTGCTGCCCTGCACCTTGCGCATGCGGCCATCGCCTGCCGGGCCGGCGCGGCAGGCGCGATGGCCGGGTCAGCCGGGGACCAGGATGACCCCTTCCGCATCCAGCGCCAGCCGGACCGTTTCGCCGGGCGCCAGCCTCGCCGCGCTTCGCGGCGCGATCACGAACAGCTCGCCGACCGCTGTCCCGAACCGACATTCGGCATGCGATCCCATGTAGATCGCGCGGACGACGGTCGCGGTCATCGCGGCCTCCGCGTCGGTCGCCAACCGTACCGCTTCGGGCCGGATGACCACATCGACCGGCCCGACGGCAAGGCCACGCGCGGGCAAGGTCAGTTCGAGATCGGCGATCCGAACCTGCGCGACATCCCCCGCAACGCTCTCGATCGCCCCGCGGACACGGTTCGCCTCCCCCATGAAGGTCGCGACGAAGGCCGAGTCCGGCTGGGTGTAGAGCTCCTCCGGCGTCCCGGACTGCGCGATCTCCGCATTGCGCATGACGACGATGCGGTCGGAGACGGCCAGCGCCTCGGACTGGTCATGGGTCACATAGACGACCGTCAGGCCCAGGCGCTGCTGGAGGGTGCGGATCTCCTCCCGCATGCTCCGCCGCAGCCGGGCATCGAGGTTGGAGAGCGGTTCGTCGAACAGCAGCACGTCCGGTTCCAGCACCAGCGCGCGGGCCACCGCGACGCGCTGCTGCTGGCCGCCCGACATCTCGGACGGCAGGCGCGTGCCGAAGCCCTTCAGCCCTACCGTCTCCAGCGCCGCTTCGGCCTTGGCATGCGCCTCCCGCTTGCGCATGCCGGACGAAACGAGGCCATAGGCGACGTTGTCCAGCACGCTCATATGCGGAAACAGCGCATAGGACTGGAACACCATGGAGACGTTGCGCGCCCCGGCGGGGAGCAGCGTGACGTCCCGCCCGCCGATGAACAGCTTGCCCTCGGTCGATTGCTCCAGCCCCGCGATCATGCGCAGCAGGGTGGTCTTGCCGCAGCCGGAGGGGCCGAGCAGCGTCACCAGCGTGCCGCCCTCGATCGTCAGGTCGAGCGGCTTGACCGCCTGCACGTCGCCATAGCGCTTGCCGATGCCTTCGAGGCGCACCTCGGCGCCGGTCCGTTGAGTGGTCATGTCCGGCCTCCGACCGGGATCGCGGGTCGCGCGGCCTGGCGGCGCCCGAGGCGCCGGGTTCCGACGAGCAGGTTGATCAATCCGATCGCGCTCATCATCAGCACGATCAGTACGGCGCAATAGGCGATGGCGAGGCCGTAATCGCCGTTGATGACCCGGTTGATGATGAAGACCGTCGCCATCTCATACTGCGCGGAGACGAGGAAGATGACGGCCGAGACCGTCGTCATCGCGCGCACGAAGGAATAGACCAGCGCCGTGACGATGGCGGGCTTGAGCAGCGGCAGCACCACCGTGCGCAGGGCCCGGAAGGTGGAGGCGCGCAGCGTCACGGCCGCCTCGTCCAGCGACTTGTCGAGCTGGCTCATCGCCGCGACGCCGGACCGGACGCCCACCGGCAGGTTCCGGAAGACGAAGCAGATGACGAGGATGATGGCCGTGCCCGTGATCTCGAGCGGCGGCAGGTTGTAGGTCAGGATATAGGCGACGCCGATCACCGTGCCGGGCACCGCGAAGGTAAGCATCAGCGCGAATTCGAGCGCGGTGCGCCCGGCGAAGCGTTGGCGCGTCAGCACCCAGGCGGCGAGCAGCCCGACACCGGCCGTCAGCGGCGCGGCGATGGCCGCGAGTTCGAGGGTGGTGAAGAGCGAGTGCCAGGCGCCGCCCGAGAAGATCAGTCCGCCAGACGGCGCCCATTCCAGCGCGAAGGCACGTTGGAAATGGCTGAAGGTTGGCGTCCAGTCGCGCCCCCAGACGCGCACGAAGGCGCCGGCCAGCGCCATGGCATAGACGACGATGGTCAGGATCGCCCAGGGAATGGCGACCGTGAAGGCCAGCGACTTCACCAGGCGCGGCAGGGGCTGCGGCAGGCCGACATCGCCCTTGCCGGTCAACGAGACATAGGAGCGCGTGCCGACCACCAGCCGTTGCACCACGAAGGCCGAGAGCGCCACCACGAGCATGACGGCGGCGAGCACGGCGGCGCGCCCGAAATCCTGTTGCGCGCCGACCACGGCGAAGAAGATCTCGGTGGACAGCACGCCGAAGGAGCCGCCGAGCACGATGGGATTGCCGAAATCGGTCAGGCTCTCGACGAAGGCGACGAGCCAGGCATTGGCGAGACCCGGCAGCATCAGCGGCAGCGTAACCGAGGAGAAGGTACGCATGTGGGAGGCGCGCAGCGTCTGCGAGGCTTCCTCCATCGTCGGCGAGATGCCTTCCACCACGCCGATCAGCACCAAGAAGGCGATCGGCGTGAAGGAGAAGACCTGCGCCAGCAACACCCCGTTGAAGCCGTAGATCCAGCGGCCGAGCTGCACACCGAACACCGCATCCGCGATCTGGTTCACCACGCCCGACCGCCCGAAGATCAGGATCAGGCCGAGGCCGATGACGAAGGGGGGCGTGATGATCGGCAGCACCGTCAGCAGCCGCAGCCCGCGCCGCGCCGGAAAGCCGGTTCGCGTGACGATCAGCGCGAAGCACAGCCCCAGCATCGTCGTCGCCGTCGCCGTGCAGGTGGCGAGCAGCACCGTGTTCCAGAACACGCCGCAGCTCACATTGCCGGTCAGGCAGGCGAGGCCCCAGATCTTGCGGTCCACGAGCCGGTCCGCGAAGGCGGCCGCGACGCCGAGGTCCCCGCGCGGCGTGAACATCTGCGATAGCACCGTCAGCACTGGCCAGGCGGTGAAGAGCAGGATGGATGCCGCCAGGACGCCCACCGCACCCGAGACGAAGCGATCGCCCCGGAAATAGCCGCGCAGCGCGAGCCCATCCGTCAGCAGGATGACGAAGGCGAAGAAGGCGATGGCGCCACCGATCCCCATGCCGAACTGACGGTCGTCGAGCTCACCGAAGAGGTCGGTGAGCCAGGCGTAGGACCAGCCCTGCACGCCGATGGCGAGCCCTTGCGCGGCGATGGCAAGCAAGCCAAGGGTGCCGCCCCAGACCAGGAAGCGCGCGCGCGTCGCCGCCGCCCCGGCGGGCAGGGCGCCCGGCAGCGCGATGGCCAGCGCAACCAGTACCGGCCAGAACCAGAAGCGCCCGAAGGCGACCGCCTGCCACAGGGCGGAGGCGGCCTCGGCATCCTGCTGCCCCAGCCCGATCAGCGTCGCGAGCGTCAGCCCGTCCTGCTGCATGTGCCAGGGCAGGAGAAGTATCGCGATCGCCGCGGCCGACCAGGCGAGCAGGGAGGACGGGCGTTTCATCGCGGCAGCGCGCCCACCTCGCGGTCCCAGCGCGCCAGCAGGCGGCGGCGCTCGGCCGAGGCGCCGAAGCGCGCATTGTCGTAGTCGATGATCCGCGCGGTCGCCATGTTCGGCGCGCCATCGGTCAGCGGCACGTTCCGGTTGGCCATGGTCTGCAGCTTGCGTGCCTCCCGGCTCGCGGCGAGCTGCGCTTCGGCCGAGAGCGCCCAGTTGTAGAAGCGCTGTGCGTTCTGCAGGTTCCGCGCCCCGCGGATGATGGACATCGACCCGATCTCATAGCCCGTGCCCTCGCAGGGCACGGCATGGCCGACCGGGAAGCCCGCCGCGGCCTCCTCGGCCGCGTTGTGGACGAAGGATATGGACAGCGCCGTCTCGCCGCGCGCGACCGCGGTGATGGGCGCGGTGCCGGAGCGCGGATAGGCGTTGATGCTGCCGTGCAGGCGCTTGAGGTAGTCGAAGGCCGGCTCCTCGCCCATCATCTGCACCAGCGTCGCGATGACGATATAGGCAGTGCCCGAGGAGTTCGGGTTCGCCATCTGGATCTCGCCGCGATAGACGGGGTTCAGCAGGTCTTCCCAGCAGCGCGGCGCGGGAAGATTGCGCCGGGCGACCAGCTCCGTGTTGAAACCGAAGCCGAGCACCGAGGCGTAGACCCCGACGGTGCGCCCCTCCGTCTGGCGCCATTGCGCCTGCGCCCAGTCATAGAGTTCCGCGATGCGCGGGCTCTCATAGGGCTGGGTCAGGCCTTCCTCGCCGGCCGCGACATGCGGGTCGCCGGTGCCGCCCCACCACACATCGCCGCGCGGGTTGCGTGCCTCGGCGCGGAGCTGCGCCAGCATCTCGCCGGTCGATTTCTGGCTCAGGGTGACGCGGATGCCGCTCTCGCGCTCGAAGCCCCGCGCGATCGGCTGGCACCACTCGATCGTCGCCGAGCAGTAGAGGTTGAGCTGTCCCTGCGCGGCGGCAGGCGTGGCGGCGGGGGGGGGCGCCGGCGGGGGGGGGCGGGCGGCGGGTCCCCCGCGTGGGTCCCGACACGGGGGCCGCCCGCGCCCCCCGGGCCCCCCGCCCGCGGCGGCGGC